>JANOZJ010000415.1:0-2752 GCA_031429315.1 Akkermansiaceae bacterium | reverse complement strand
GGAGGAGGCGATGCGCACCTCATTGGCATCCCATGGGCGGCGGCGGACGCGTTCCGCCGCTCCTTCGTGAAACGAGCCGGGGAAACTCACGGCTCGCGCTTGGGCGCGCTGCCGGCGATGGATTTCCGGGCACCCCGCAGACGGCCGATCAGCCACAGCGTCACTAACAACGACACCGCCTGCCAGAAGTAGAACGCCCGCGGCACCGCCCGCGCGAGGTTGGCGGGCAGTTCGGTGATCGACAGCAAGGTGGCGGACGCATAGACCGGCGCGCTTGCCGGGGAAATACCTAACAGCCATGACGCGGCAGGGATCAAGCGGTGGTTCGACGCGCTGAGCACGGCACCGACCATCAGCGGCACGATGCCGACGAAAATAACCGTCAGTCCGACAGTCCGACCGCCCTTCGCTTCGAGCAGCGCGTGGAAGCTCAGGCCGCTTGTTAGCATGACGACCGTGAAATAGCCGAGGACCTTGAGCGGCACCTCGTGACCCGGAAACCAGCGCGACTCGACCAGCGCCTGCGTGAAAACATACCAGCCCGCGGCCCCGGCGAGCGCCATTACCAGGACCCAGCCAAACGCCGTCGCTGCATCTGATAGGACCGGCAGCGACGAGCGGCCTTCCTTGCGGACGCGACGCCAGCCGCGGATCTGCATTTCCTCGGACGGGGTGATGATGCGGGTGACGATGAATAACAGAACCAAAGTCGCCAGTCCGTAAACTCCCGACATCGCGACGGCTTCCCACGCTTCCGGCGCCCAGCCGCTCGAGTTCAGCACCCGTCTGGCCCATTCCCGCGTGGGGAACAGCTTGCCGGGCTCGATTAAGGGCAGCGCGTTGCCTAGCAGAAGAATCTGGACCCACACGAAGAAGCCGGTCGCCCAGATTTTTCCCAGCAGCAGCGACTCGCTCCGGCGCCATTTCCGGCAGAGCATCACGATGAAGGTGAGGATCAGGCCGCCCTGGCAGAACACCGTGAAGACCGCTTCCGGGAAACCGAGATTGAAGAACTTCACCTGGGGCGCGAGTCGCTGGCCGGTGGCGACGATGGCTCCGGCCGTCCGCGGCAGCAGGCCCGGCAGGCTTTCCATGAACACCGGCGTGATCGTCAGGTATTTGAAAAACACCAGCCCGAAGCGCGCCATCTGCGGCACCACCGTGTAGAGGCAGAAGACCAGGCCTATCGAAACGAGAAACGCCCACCGCCGGTTGCGGACGACGGTCCCGGTCACCAGGCCCGTTAGGTGATAGGTCATCGCCGAGGTGAATGTCACGGCATAGAGTGGTGCCCACACGCCCGCCGCCACCTCACCTTTCCAGAGTGACCAAGCGCTGAATGGCAACATCGCGGCCACCATCACATACTCGCGGACTGGCAATCCCAGCAGGTAGCCCAGCACTTTTGCAATCGGACTCATCGGGATCAGCCGCTGGTAGTCGATCACTCCTTCGTCCGTCTCGGCGGTCATCCCGCCCGCGACCTGCGCGGTTCCTAACACGAATAGGACCAGACACTGCAGGATCAGCACCCCGATGAACGCGATGCGCTCCGCGTCCATGACCTTCATCTGGAACTGATAGACGCCCACCGTGCGGCACATGAAATAGACGAACCCGGCCAGCAGCAGGGTGATGAGCAGGGCGACGCCCAAGCCGCGGGGCCGCAGCCGGGATTGGCAATAGCGCCGGAAGATGGGATTGGCCCAGATTTTCCAACCGGAGTGCCGGGTCGATCCTTGAGGTGAGTTCATGAGTTGCGGTTGGCTTCGGCGACTTCCACGAGAATGTCCTCGAACGACGAGCGCTTTTCCTCAAACGCCCGCATCCGCACGCCGCGCCGGATCAGGCTTTCCATCAGATCGGCCTGGTCGTCGTCGCTGCCGGTGAAACCGAAAACCACCTGTTGGTCGGTGATCCGAAGATCGTGGACGGCGGGTTGGGATTTCAACCACTCGGCGGCGTCCTGTGGCTTGTCGAGCAGGGTGACCGTTAGAGACCGTTCGTTGCTGCCAAGCTGGTCGCGGACTTCTTGCACGGTGCCCGATGCCAACAGCCTGCCGCGGTTCATCACGCACAGTGACGAGCACATTTCCGCGAGTTCGCTGAGGATGTGGGAACTGACGAAAACCGTCGCGCCGGTGGCGGCGAGTTTCTGCAAGGCTTGCCGCAGGTCGCGGCGGGCCAGCGGATCGAGCCCGCTCGCCGGTTCGTCGAGGATGAGGATGCGCGGGCGGTGCAGCAGGGTTTTCGCGAGGACCACGCGCTGGGTTTGGCCACGGGAAAGCTCCTTGCACCAGCTCGCGCGCTGGCCGGTTAGAGCGACTTCCTCTAGGCACTCCGCCACCCGCTCGCGGCGCAGCACGCGGCTGCCAAGTCCGTACGCCGCGGCATGGAATTCGAGGAATTCCCAAACTCTCAAATCCGACGGCACCGGCGCGAGGTCCGGCATGTAGCCGATGATGCGCCGCGCCGTTTCGATGTCCTCCAACACGTCCACGCCGTCGAGGATCACCTCGCCATAGGTTGGCTCCATCAGCGTCGTCAGGACGCGGAAGGTGCTGGTTTTCCCCGCGCCGTTAGGTCCGACAAGACCGAACACTTCGCCGGGTGGAACCGCGAGCGTCAGGTCATCGACGGCAACGAAGTTTCCGTAGTCCACCCGCAGCGAGCGGATGTCGATGGCGGCGGTGTGATTCATTTTCCGAAAAGTCCCATGTGCGATCCATGCCCAGGCGCGGGCCACGGTGGG
>JANOZJ010000414.1:0-1973 GCA_031429315.1 Akkermansiaceae bacterium | reverse complement strand
CTACTTCACCAAACAAAGCAAGGACCTCAGCGATAAGCTCGTCGAGTCGATCCAGCACTTGATGAATCTACCGAAAATCATCCGCTCCGTTTGCAAAACGCATTCCGAATAACGGAACTAATTTTTGGCAAAGGGTCTAAGCGTAAGCCCCCGAGCGTCCGCCGTTTGAAAAGCCTCGGTCGTTGCCCGCGCCTGGCCAGGATCGCGGCATGTCACGCACACGCCACACCGACCAAGAGAAGGCCCGCATCCTCCGGGAGTTTACACACCACGACGGCAGCGCCGCTTCATTCTGCCGCCAACGCGGTATTTCCTATCAGACACTCATGAACTGGCGGGGCCACGCCAGCGCGAATCTCCCGGACCCAGAACATCCACCGGCATTCCTTGAGTTCCAACTTGAATCTGCGCAGCACCGGCCCGCACCCTTCGGCCCGCTCGTCGAACTCGAACTCGGCGGCGGCATCATCCTGCGCATCATCGCGCAACTATACATGATAGAAAAGCCAGTGCGCGAATACAAAGTGGACGCCGCAGTACGTTTGCGCATCAGAAAGAACCGCAGCCGCCCGCTCATAGCCCTGTTAGGCAAGGCTTTCAAACACCTCATCACCACCCGAATCAGGCCCAAGAGCGGATTGGGCCAGGCGCTCCAATACGCCCTCGGCCAATGGCCCGCCATGCAGACCTTCCTTGAAGACGGCCTGGTCGAAATCGACAACAACGACACCGAGAACGACATCAGGCCAAGTGCCGTTGGAAAAAAGAACTGGTTATTCGTCGGCAGCCCCGAAGCCGGAAAACGCTCGGCGGTCATGTGTACCCTGCTCATCAGCGCCCGCAAGTCGCCTGAAACGGGCCATCCTCGCCATCTCCGCTCAGAAAATCGAGCTCATTCAAACGGCGGACGCTCGGGGGCTTACGATTGGGTGTCGGACAAAAATGTTAGCCGAGACACGCAGCAACCTGTCACGGGCGCTCAAGGAGGGGCGGAACGCGTCCGCCCTTGCGGATGGAGAGTCGATAGGCGGACATCAGGGCTTTTCATCGGCATTTCATCCACACGGCGAACGCGTTTCGCCGCTCCTGATGGGGACTAACGGGCGGCCGGACGGAATGAAGTTCCGTATTCCAGTTAGAACGCGCCGTTGAGTTTGCGGCCGATCCAGAAGATCCCTAGCAGGGTGACGAGGGCGGCGATGGTGGCCCAGTGCGACCACAGCGGGATGCGGTTTTCCAACGGCCGCGGCTCGGGCAGGGCAGTGATTTCCTTGATGAGATCGGCGAGTTGTGCGGGCTGGATGATGCGGCCGCGGGAAACCTTGGCCATTTCCTCAAGCACTTCCGGGCGGGCGGGTTGGCCAGTTTTTTCGATGTCGGTACCTTGGACGAGGATGGTGGCTTCGAGCGGTTTGTCGTCGGCCCCGACACTGGTGGCGGGGGGGCTGGCGGTGGCGCGGAGCTTCCAGGCACCGGGTAGATCGACCTTGAAGCGGCCGCTGAAGGCTCCCCAGGCGGTGTCGTTCTTCTGGAGTTCGATGCGCTGGGTGCGGCCGTCCGGCGAGGTTAGATCGACGGCGACAGTGCCTTCCTTGAGGGGGGCGCCGTTGGGGTCGAAGGCGTTGGCGTTGAGGGTGACGGTGGAACCGGGTTCGGGGCGCTCGGGGTTGAAGAAAAGCCGGACGCGCTGGCCGGCGGCCATGTTCCGCTGATAGGACATCCAGCGCGCGACCTGGCCCCAGAAGCGGTAGTGATAGAGATCCTCGACGCCGCGCCGCCAGCGCCAGGCGGAGTCGATGCCCATGAACAGCACCTTGCCGCTGCCGGCGGGCTTGGTGACTAACAGCGGGATGGGGCCGAACTTGCCGCGGTGGTTGCCGTGGACGGCGAGGACCTCCGCGCCGCCCTTGGCCTTGATGACGGGGGCGTGCCAGTAGAAGCCGGGCAGCCGCCGCCAGATCTCGGGGTTTTCC
>JANOZJ010000413.1:0-1765 GCA_031429315.1 Akkermansiaceae bacterium | reverse complement strand
AAAAAGAATGGCTCCGCTGATCCTGCTCGGGGTGATCGCGGTTTTCCTGCTGCGCCGCCGCGAGCCGCGGCTGTGGTTGGTCACGGGAGTCCTGCTCATGGCGTCTTTGGGCGTCGCGCGGTGGGCCAGCTTGCTGGTGGAGCAGGGGCGTGCCGCGTTTCCCAAGCCGATCCAGCCGAGCGAGTGGGTGGTTTTCCGCGCCGATGCGAAAGATCCGGGGCATCACTTGAAGGGGTTCATCACCGAGGAGCCTTATGGTCAGCGTTATGAGGTGTTCATCCAGTGGGTTCTGCGGACCGGGGCATTTTCCGGATTCCACCTGTCAGGCTCCGCGGAGGCAAACGGCCTTTACGATCACCTGCGTGCCTCCGGATCGGCCAAAACCTCGCTGGCGTTGATCGTCCGCAAGCCCGCCGATCTCGTCCAGATGGATGAGTTGGGCGCGCTCGCTCCCCGCTCGAAGGGGCCGCTGCTGCTGATGTTTGCCTCATCCATCCCGGCCGAGCAGGCCGTGGATAGCCTCCGCCGGTCCGGGATAGTGAAAAGTGCCGAATCGTTGGCACGGGTGGCGGAGGCGTGGCCGTCGGGCGAGGTCGTGATCGATGATCCAGAGGGCCGCTTGATGATCGTCGCCAATGCCGAGCGGTTCAGTGACCAAGCGATGGGGATTTCCGAGAAAGTGGTGCCTGACGCAGGCCAGCGGGCGGTGTTCGACGGTGCTTTCGGCATCATTGACCGCTTGTTCGGGCGCGAGGCTCCCCGGGCAAAATAAAAGCACACTTCCCGCTTTGACCGGATCGGAATATCGCTAGCTTGATCGCAATCGAATTAACAAAATGTCAAAGCAAAGCACAGACAGTCTGGCAACCCCACCGACGGCGTGGCTGGTGCCTGCGGTGGTCGCCGGGGTGATCGCCACGGCCGTCATTTCGTATGCCCGTTCCGGCGAGGCCCATGCCGCAGCCGGCTCTCCCTACTATGGAAAAGCGGTGCAGGAGGCGATCGCCGGTCTCAAGAATCCTGGCGGGAACGCACTTCCCGCCGGGCGTCCGCCATTGCCTGCCGGACTTTCTCCCGCCGAGCACGACTGGTGCGAAAACTGCAAGACCTACCACAAGCGCGAAGCCGGCCAGCCCGCAGCGGTGGCCCCTGCTCCCGTTGCCGGGGGCGGAGCCGTCCCCGCCCAAGCAGCCGAGGCAATTCCGCCACTTCCGGAAGGTCAGTCCGCGAGCGATCATTATTGGTGCGTGAACTGCAAAACCTACCACCCTCGCCCACCGGCCCAAAACGCCGCAGCTTGGGCCGGAGTTCCTTACAAGTTGCCCGTCCCGCCCAGTCAGACTCTGGGAAAATAGACCTCGGTCAGAACGGAACAAAGCTGTCTGAAAATGATAGGCAGAGGAATGGAGCCATGCACCAATCTCAGAACACCTGACCGTGCCTTTGTTTTAGCGGTGCATAAGATGATCCCATTCTGAAGAAAGGCGTCGGGCAGAATGCCAGTTGTGTTCTTAGAATGATTCCAGCTTCTCAGCGCTCTCAATGTGACAAAATTGTCACTTGTACGATTCGTTCGTACCTGCCTGAATCGTCGCGTGTCCAAGCCGCGCTCCGAGTCCATTACTGAGCAACAGCTTTCCAGATGGAAGCTGCTGAGTCGGTTCATCGGCCTGCTCGATAAACATGGCTCGCAGATCGCCCCCCAGCGGCGTGAGGTGCATGGCCTACGCGATCTGGATCGGAGCACTTATTTCGGTCTCTTTCT
>JANOZJ010000412.1:0-2280 GCA_031429315.1 Akkermansiaceae bacterium | reverse complement strand
CCGCAGCACCCAAAGCCGCGCCGCCGCCTGTTCCCGGTGGCCCGCAACTGGTCCCCGGCCAGCAGGTGGTCCCAGGCACCCCGCAGCGCCAACCCCGCCCGCGCGTCGTTCCGCCGCCAGCCCCAGCAGTCGGTGGCCAGCCGCAGCCGATTCAAATGCAACCCGGCCAGCCGCAACCCGGCCAGGTGCAACCCGGTCAGCCCATTCCCGCCGCCCAGCAAAACCGGGGCAACGCCATCGTCCGTCCCCAACGCCGCGGCAACTAATTCTCCAATCCGCAATACCCGCTCTTTCTCCATGTCCTTCAATCGCTCCTTCGCCCTCTTTCTCCTTGGTGCCGCATCCGTCTCAGGCCAGCAGCCCGCCGAGGCACCGCCCGCTCCCGTAACCCCGCCCGGAGTTCCGATTCCCGGGCTTGTCCCACCCGTTGCCGCCGGCGTTCCTGCCGCCGCAAACCAGCCCGCTCCTCAACCTGGCGTGCCCCTAGGAGACACCAAAATCACCGAACCCATCGAAGAACTCAAACTCAGTGGCGACGCCTTGGCCGGACTCTATCGCCGCTACACCGGCCGCCGTGTGATCGTCTCGTCGGCTGCCTCCACCGCAGAGTTTCGCTTCGTCCAAGATGCCAGCGCCAAGGACCCTCTCACTTATGCGGAAGCCGCCGAACTTCTCAAAATCGCCGCCATCATCGAGAACTTCGTCTTCGTCCCGGACAAACAAAATCCGAATCTCGACATCCTCACCCTCTCCACCGGCGGCATCCGCCCGACCGGTCGTGGCGTGGACGTGTACAATCAAAATGGCATCGTTTACAACGAAAACACCACCATGCCCGAGGGCGACGCGGTCATCACCTACGTGATGAAGCTGGACTACATCAAGCCCGCCGAAGCCGTCAACACGTTCACCCAGATCATCGGCCAGTTCGGTGCCTACGGCTCGATCGCCGCCGTCCCCAACGCCTCCGCCGTGGTCATCACCGAAAACACCTCGCTCATCCGCAAGCTCATCGACCTCAAGCAGGAAATCGACAAGCCCGGCTCCGTCCAAGGCAGCCGTTTCATCACGGTCAAATACGCCGACGTCACCGAAATAGCGGAGACCCTCACCACTCTTCTCACCGCCCAACAATCCGCCCAGAAAACCGCCGGCATCCAGCGTGCGGATGGTAACGCACCCGCGCCCGTTCCGGGAGGAGCACCCGCCCAGGCCGGCGGTGGCGGCGGCAGTGGCGAAGACACCCCGGTCCAGATCGTCCCCGATCCCCGCACCAACCGGATCTTCGTCATGGGACGCCCGGTCGATCTCATCTTCGTGGAAGGCCTCGTCCGCGAATTCGACGTCGAGACCAGCGAGAAAAACTTCCTCCGCCGGAAACTCCGCTTCCTCAAAGTCGCGGAATTCCTGCCGATCGCCGGCGATGCCCTCACCCGCGCCTTCACCGGCACCGGCACCGGCGGTGGCGGAGGAAGTGGTGCCAGCGGTGGTGACTCAAGTAGTGCCTCGGGCGGCGGCGCACGCAGCAGCGGCAGCAGCCAAGGCAACAGCCGCCAAGCCTCCGGCAGCGGGCGCAGCAGCGGCAGCACCGGTGCCAACTTCGGCGGCTCCAATTCCAGCAGCGGCTCCTTTGGCGGCAGCGGCTCCAGCGGTGGCGGTGGTTCCGGCGGTGGGGGAAGTGCCCTCAGTGCGCCCGACATCAGCTCGGCTCCCGAATCTGTCCTCGTTGGCCGCACCCTCCTCGTCGCCGACAACATCACCAACTCCATCGTTGTCCAAGGCCCGCCGTCCGGCTTGGAAATCATCGAGCGCCTGCTCGATCAAATCGATGTCAAACCGGACCAAGTCATGATTTCCACCGTCATCGGCCAGCTCACGCTCAATGACTCCACCAAATTCGGCATGGATTATCTCAGCTTGGGTGGCGACGTCATCGGCGGAGCCGGCGGTGGTCTCCGCCCGCTCATCAGCACTCCCGCAGTTGGCACGCCCGGCACTCCTGGCTTTGTCCCTGCATCGACCGGCGGCTTCAATCGGGACGCTTTGTCTGGCTCCGGACTCCGGGTTTACGGGAAAATCGGCGACAACATGAGCGTTTATCTGGAAGCGCTGCAGTCGAACAGCGATTTCACCGTGCTCTCCCGCCCCAGCATCTTCACTTCGAACAACCAAAAAGGCACCATCTCCAGTGGTGAAAAAATCGCCATCCCGACCGGCAGCAACAGCTATGGCACCGGTAATAACTCGTCCACCCAGATCGAATACCAGGATGTGGTTTTG
>JANOZJ010000411.1:0-16379 GCA_031429315.1 Akkermansiaceae bacterium | reverse complement strand
CATGATGCCGGAAACATACATCATCGAGCCTCTATGTCAAGCGGCCTGCAGGACGGCCTCATCATGGTGCTGAAGAGCGCCCTTTGTGGCCGGGGTTGCTGCGTCTCGCAGAACCCACGGCTGATGTCATGGCAAGCGCCTGTCGCCGTTGCGGTGTTGGTGATTGTTCCCAGGTGCGGCACGGACGATTTTCCGTGGCGGCCAATTTCGGGTTTCCGATCACGGAATTTCCGCCATGATCGCGCCGTGGATTGGATCACGCAGGCAGCGCTGGGCGCATTGATCGGAGAACTGATGATGGGCAAGCGCTTGGGCAACCGGGCGTTGGCGTGGGGGGCGTTGTTCGGGATTCTGCCGGAGCTGTTGGAGGTGCTGGTATCGCCGGTGCTGGATACGGCGCGGGAGCTGGGATGGGGTCGCGGAACGAGCCATTCGCTGTTAGTTGTGGCGCTGGGGTCGTGGGGGATCGGGCGGGGGCTGGCGAAACTCTGGAAGCGGGAAAAAATCAGCGTGGCGCAGGCGGGGGCGTTCGTTTTCGCGGTGTGGGCGGCGCACGTGATGGTGGATTGTTTCACGGTGGAAGGCGCGGCGGTGCTGTGGCCGGTGATGGACAAACGGGTGGCGTTAAATTTCCTCCATCACCTCGACTTCCTGTTCGCCGGCCCGCTGGTCGTCACCGTGGTGTGGCTGGCATTGCTGCGGGAGCCGGTGGCGAAAAAGACCCGCTCGAAGAAGTCCGCACCGCCGTCGAAGCGCCGGAAGTTCTGTTATCTGGGACTCGGCCTCAGTGCGGCGGTTGCGTTGTTAGCCGTGGGGATGAAGTTCGTGGCGTCCGCCGGATTCGATGCGGATCTCGCGCGGCGTGGCACGCAATACGCGCGGCGGATGGAGTCCCCCACCCGCTTCAACGTCCTGCTATGGCGTTCGGTGGTGGATCGCGGCAGCGAGTTCTGGGTGGGCTACCGGAGCGTGTTCGAGCGGGGCGATTCGCCAGTGCGGTGGACGATCTATCCGAAAGGCGGCGAGGCGCTGGCGCAAGTCGCGGCGCGCCGCGAGACCAAGACACTAACATCTATCAGTGACGGCTGGTGGCTCGCGCGGCCCCATGCGAAGGGCGCGTGGCTGGGTGATCTGCGTTTCCCGGAATCCCGGACCTGGGGCAGCAAGAAAGGCATGGTGGACAGCCGTCTGGCGTTTTCGTGGGTGATCGATTCGGCGGAAAAACGGGACCACCTGCGGCCGATTTTCCCGGACCGTGAAAGCACGGGCGACTACCTCCAGCGAATGGCCGCGCGAGCGTTTGGCAATCGCGAAACGTGGGAAGCAAACCCGCGGCTGGCGGGTGTGGCAGGGAGCTTGCCAGAGTTTTTGCCGGTGGTGGAGTGACTCTTTTCAAGGAGCGGCGGAACGTGTCCGCCGATGTTCATGAAGTGCCAATGAAGTATGGGAAACCGCGAGTCATTGGCTTGGGCGGAACGGAGTCCGCCCCTCCTTGGTTGCGGCTCACCGCTCGCGGGTGCCTGCTAGTTTTTTGACAAGCTCCACAAACTCCGCGCGGTCCTCGGTGACGTCGGCGGCGAGGCCGGGCTTGGCGAGGTCCAGCACTTTGTCCCAGCCGATGTCCTTCACCTCATCCATGCCGCGGAGTTTCATGCCGAACAGGGCGGCGGCGGTGGAGAATTGGAAATCGGCGTCGGTCTTGTCGAGGGCGGGCGCCTCGCCTGTTAGCGGGAACTCGATCAGGCGGCTGTCGTCGCCATCCGGGTGCTTGTGGCGGAGTTTCACGGTCAGCCATTCGTCGGTGGTGGCGGCAGGCTTCGGTGTGGAGGTTTGATATTTCAGCCCGTCGGTGCCCGCGCCCGGAGGTGTTAGTTCGTAAAATGCGGTGACGGTGTGGCCCGCGCCGATGTCGCCGGCATCGACCTTGTCGTTGGCGAAATCCTCGTTGCGCAACACGCGGTTCGAGTAACCAATCAAGCGGTAGCTGCCGACTTTCGCGGGGTTGAACTCGACCTGAATCTTCACGTCCTTGGCGATGGTGACCAAGGTGCCGGTTAGGTTTTTCAGGAACACCTTCCGGCCCTCGCGCTCGGAGTCGATGTAGAAATAGTTGCCGTTTCCGTCGCGGGTGATGGCGTCCATCATCGCGTCGTTGAGATTGCCGGTGCCGAAGCCGAGGACGGTTAGATAGACGCCGCCCTTGGCGCGGTCCTTCACGAGTTCGACGAGTGATTGCTGGCCGGTGACGCCGACATTGAAATCGCCGTCGGTGGCGAGGAGCACGCGGTTCACGCCGCCTGCAATTTTTTCCTTCATCGCGAGTTCGTAGGCGCGCTTGATCCCGGTGCCGCCGTTGGTGGAACCGCCGGCTTCGAGTTTGGCGAGGGACTTGAGGACGGTGGCGCGGCCTTCCGCATCGAGGCGGGTGGAGGGCAGCGCGACGCCTTCCGAACCGGCATAGACGACGATGGCCACGCGGTCGCGTTCGTCGAGTTGCTCGACCAGCGTCGCCATCGACTGCTTGAGCAGCGGCAGTTTGTCGGGACTCTGCATCGAGCCGGAAACGTCGATCAGGAAGACCAGGTTGGAAGCCGGGCGTTTGTTTGTTTCAATCTCCCGGCCTTTAATCGCCACGCGGACCAACTGGTGCGCCGGTGCCCACGGGCAAATCGCCAGCGCGGCGCTAACAGCGAACGGTGCGTCGCCCTTGGGCTGCTGATAGTGATAGCTGAAAGCGTTGATGCATTCCTCGATGCGCACGGCGTCGCGCGGGATTTCGCGGCCCTCCTGGATCATCCGGCGGACGTTGCTGTAGGACGCGGTATCGACATCGATGGAGAACGTGGAAAGCGGATCGCGGTCGGGCGATTTCCATGGCTGGTCGATGAAGGAGCCGTAGCGGTCGCCGGTGTTGGAATCGCGAGCGACGTCTCCCGAGTTGGCAAAGCCCCCGGCCATGTCCCCGGATCGCGTGGCAGGAGCACGGGCGGCATCCCTCGTTTGAGGGGCCAAACCAAATAGTTTTCCTGATCCTCCCGAACCTGCCCCTTTGCCGAAACCGGCGCCTGTTCCCGCCCCTCCCAAGCCGGCACTCATTCCTGGCCCGGGAGCAGCCATGCCCGCACTCGAGAGTGAACTCTCGTCGAGAGCCGCCAAGTCACTGAGCGGCTCCGGTTCGGGCAATGCCAAGCGGGCTTGCGCTCCTTCGGCGAAGACCCGCTTATTTGCTTCGCCGGCGTTTTTGGCGAGCTTGTCTTCCTTCATCCCGCCGGGAACGATCTCCGTGCGTTCGGGCTCGTCGGGTGCCAATCTCATTTCCATCTGCGAGCTGGCCTGCGTGGAGGTTTGGCGATCAAACGGCAGCCACCAAATCCCCGCACCCGCCGCCAGCGCGAGGCCTGCGGCGATGGCGAAACGGGCGTGATTTTGCCGGGCCGCCGGGGTTTTCGGTCCGGCATCGACCGCCGCTTCGATCTGTTGGAGGAAGGCTTCGTCGGGTCGTTTTGCTTGCTCGCGGAGCAATTCATCGAGCAGACGGTCTTCGGGAGATTGGGAGTTCATGATGGTGAAATGTTAGGGTTCAGTTGGATTCAAGGCAGAGGCGCAGGGCGGTGCGGGCGCGTTCGAGACGTTTCCTGAAAGTGGCGGGTGGAATGCCGAGCGCGGCCGCCGCATCCTCGCCGTCGCGGTCCTCGTCGTAGTAGGCGTGAACGGCGAGGGAGAGGGTTTCGGGCAGTTTCGCGCGGCAGTCGGCGAGCCGGTCTAGCAGCCCGGCCTCGCCATCGCTGGCGCTCCAGGTGCGGACGGCTTCTTCCAAGCGCGCCATTTCAGGGTCGCCTAACACAACCTCGCGCCGGTGCTTGCGGCAGTCCTCGCGCCATTTGTTGCGGACGATGCCGCGCAGCCAGGAGCCGAAGTCGCGGGTGACATCGAATCGGCCGATGGCTTGCCACGCGGCGACGAACGCGTCCTGGACGAGCTCGCGGGCCCGTTCGGGATGGCCGGCCAGCACCCGGGCGTAAGCGAGCAACGGCTGGTGGTGATCGCGAATGAGTTCGGAAAAGCGGGCGCGGTCCATGTCAAGTGGGGAGTAGGCGATGGCGAGCGTTTTCATGGTTTTCACCACCTATTGATCCGAGCGTGCCCGTTTGTGACATCGGGGCGAAACTATTTTCCAGAAAACCTGGCGGGGAAAATCCGCGCTTTCGTCGGGCGGTGAATGAGCTATGGATTTCCCCAGTGAAATTCCTTTCCGTCCTGCTTGCGGTCGCCGTGACCGCGCACGCCGCGCCGAGCGATCCGGGCAAGGTTGCCATCGACTTCCTCGAAAAGGTGCGGTTGCGGAAGCTCGACCTCGAGCCGGGCGGCGACACCGCGCTGTCCGCCCAGACGGCCGATGAGAAAAAGCGCCAGATCGCCCGTCGGCTCGACCGGATGGCCAGCGACCTCGGCAGCGACCCGTTAGAAGTCGGCGAGGTCAAGCTGGATGAGAACTTCGCCGCAGTGTTGATCCGCAAGGTCAGTGGAGTCGATCCGAGCCGCTTGCAGATTTTCCCGGTGGCCTTGGTCAAGCGCGGTGCGGAGTGGACCGCCGCGCCGGTGCCGGCGTCGTTCGAGAACGCCGGCGCGGGCCACGCGATCGCCCTGCGCAAGCGCCTCGAACTGCTAGAGAACTGGATGCTCCGCGAGCAAGTCGTCGATTTGGAGAAACTCCGCGAGCAATCGGCCGAGCGGATGCGCCGGAAGATCGAAGTCAGCCTGCCGGCGAAAGACCTGCGGAGTTTCAACGCGAAGGAAGTCGGCGCCCGCTTTCTAGCAGCCTGCGAGCGGCCGGAACCGGCGACGGTTCTCGGGTTGCTGGGTGGCTTGGCCGCTAAGTTGCCCGACGATTGGGCGGCACGGCTGAAGGCGGTCGATCGCGCCTTCGCGCCAGGGTCCGCGGCGGCGCGACCGTGGCGACTGCTCACCTCGCGGGAAGTGATCCGGGTGCTGGTCCACCACGAGGAACAAAACGCCAGTGGTCTCATTTCCATCGCCTGCCTGGACCCCGCCGGGACGCCATCGTCCCGTCCCCGGTTCGAGGCGATCGAATGCGATCTGACCCAAAGTGCGGACGGCCTCTGGCAAATCAATCTGCCGGCCAACTTCTTGCAGGAGCCGGCCGAACCGGCCGAACCGACCGAACCGGGCGAAGCCCCGGATGACTTGCTGGAATCCGGCCACCTCGCGGCCTTTCCCGCCGAATGGAGCCGGGTGCATCCGCCGGTTCCGCAGCCTGAGGCGGAACTCGCCCGGCAGGCCTTGAGCCATGCGCTGGGTGCCGGCGATTTGAAATCCCTTCTGGCGATTTCACAGCTTGGCGGCAGTCCCGAGCAGGCCGGGAAAGCCTGCTTGGAAGCGGCCGCAATCTGGTGGGCGATCCACGATCCCACCGCAGTGCGTCACGCCATGCCCTTGGCTTTCACAGCGGGCCAGACCGCTGCGGTCGGAATGTTCCAATTCTTCTCAACCCGGGATCCCGACCGCTTGGACGCGCGCACGTTCTATTTTGAAAAATCCGCAGCAGGCTGGCTGTGGACGCCCGAACCCACCGCGCGCACCCGGGGAGAATTCCAAGCTTGGGTGGATTCCGAATCCCGGCGATGGCCTGACGAGTGGCAGCAGACGCTCATGAGTGACAGCCCGGTGCTGGCGAAAACCCACGGTCTCCAAGCGCCCGCCAAGGAACAAGCCCGCAAGACCGTGGAAGCGTGGCTCGATGCCACCCGCCGTGGCGATGTCACGACCGCGCTTCCCCTGATTGCCAGGCTGGACGATCCCCGCAGCGGCTCGACAGCCCTTCAGAACATCGGCTACGAAATCATCGGCTCCCGCCGAAACAAGGAGGTGCCTGTCATCACCGGAATCTATCAGGGAGCTGGCTGGACGGCGGTGGGAGTGAGAAACGATCAGGAAGGGAAACCTAGCCATCCACTCTATCCGGTCATCCAAACCGAACGCGGGCCACGGATTCTCATCGAGATCGACTTGTTTGCCTCCGGCAACCGCGGGCGGGACTACCTCAACCGGACGGCATTCGAGCGACTTCAAAAATCCAGTTCCGTCGCCGCCACCGCCGAATTGCGCGACCTCTTCTCCGCGCATCAGGCCACCGTCGATGCCCTGTCAGACACCGCGCCGCGCTAAAATCACGGCTTTCAGGGGGCTGACCGATACGAGCGGGATTTCAAAAAGCCCGCAAACTCAGGTCTATCGGCAGGGTTTTAGAAAAAAAATCCGGTTGCGGCATCAAGAATTTTATGCATGCTGAATATCTCCGCACGTAAAGCGTATGTCCCCGCAGCCGATCCATCTTCTTTCGCTCTCATCCGCACCGCCGCGTCGCTCCGGACGCAATGTCCCTGCCGGGATGACCCTGCTGGAATTGACCGTGGTGATTTTGGTGCTGTTGACGCTGGTCACCACGTTGTTTTTCGGGGCCCAGGCGTGGAAGCGGGGATCGGACCGCGCCCTCTGCATCATCCACATCCAGAACGTGCAGAAAGCGGTCAGGAGCTACGCGAATTTATACGGTTATTCGCCGGGAGCCTCCGTCACCAACCTGCAAGCTCAGGTGTTCGGCTTGGGGCGCTTCGTCGAAACGGTGCCGACCTGCCCGGGCGACGGCATCTACAGCTTCGGCCAGACATACGGCGCCGACACCATTCCACCGCTGGGTGAACTCTATCTGCAATGCTCGCTCGCCGCCACCAACCAGCATGAGCCGCCGGTCCATACCGATTGGTAAATCCCGCGATCACGTGGGTTGTGTATGGCCGGTTTTGGTGCTTTTATACGCCCATCGCTTTCTTAGCCCCCCTGCCGAGTTTCTGAGACTCGGTCCGGGTGGCCCCCCCAGCATAGTGTGTGTAAAAGCTGCCCCGATCGCCCCCCAGTGATCGGGGCAGTGGAGAGGGAAAAATCCCCCGACCGTCACTTTTGCCAAATCCGCCTGATGCCGTCAGGACCGATTTCCTGCCACTCCCCCGGTGCCAGACCCGCGCCATTGAGATGACCGATCGCCAGCCGGATCAGCCGCAGCGTGGGAAATCCGACGGCCGCCGTCATTCGCCGCACCTGGCGGTTTTTCCCTTCAATGAGTTGAAGCTCCACCCACGCCGTCGGGATCGCCCGGCGAAATCTAACCGGAGGATCGCGCGGTGCCACCACCGGCTCGGCCTCGACCAGGCGAACCTCACAGGGAAGCGTCCGGTGGCCCTGGATCAGGAGTCCGCCGCGCTTGAGGGCGGCCACGGCATCCTCGGTCGGCATCCCCTCGACCTGCGCGAGGTAAGTCCGGGGATGGGCCGTCTTGGGATCTAGCAGGCGGTTGTTGAAGCCCGGCTCGTCGCTGAGCAGCAGTAAACCCTCGGAATCCATGTCGAGCCGCCCCACCGGATAGACGCCCGGCGGAAACCCGAAATCCGCGAGCGTCCGCTGCCCCGGCAGGTCGGGAGTGAACTGGCAGAGCACGCCGTAAGGTTTGTGAAAGGCGATCACCATGACGGTCGGGAGGCTTATCGGTTCAGCCAGAAAATTCCCGCGTTCAGATAGGTGGCGTAGGTCACCCACACCAGATAGGGAGCGAGCAACCAGGCGGAGAGCTTGTCCGCTTGCCACGCCAGCGAGATCGTCGCGACCAAGCCGAGCCAGAGCGCGCCGATGACCGCAAGCGCGACCGCGATTTGGCCCGCCCCGAAAAACACCGGCGTCCACAGCAGGTTGAGCGCGAATTGAATGCCGAAAACCCAAAGCGCCTGCCTCGCCCGCCGGTGGATCAAGCGGCCAAACGCAACGCCCATCAGCAGATACAAAACCGACCACACCGGCCCGAAAACCCACGGTGGCGGCGTGCCCGGCGGCTTGAAAAGCTCGCGATACCACGCGTCGTCGCCACCGATGGTCGAGAGTCCGGAGGCGATTCCAAGACCCAGGCACAACAACGCACCGACCAGCGGCCATGCCCATTTCCCCCAGGATTGGTCCGGGCCTGTCATGCCGCCAACTCAAATGCTTTTCTCGCCCACTTGCAGCGGAACGGCAGCCCCGAGTCATTCGGCTTCCAGCCGTTCGCGTTGCCGAAATCAATCGCCAACGTGACCATGTCGTAACTGACCACCTTCGGCAGCTCGGCGATCAAGTTCTGTCCGTCCACCGGCGCACTGGCCTCGATCACCAGTTCGTTCACGCCGCGGCGGTTTTGCATGATCCAGCGGTATTGGACGTCGCGATGATTGATGACTTTGTAACCTTTTTGTGGAGGAGGCATGGACTTGGGGCGGGAGATTGATCCAGTCCGGACCGAATGAGAATGCTTAAGTCAAAATTCCGCGAAACGGCTTCCCGGTCCACCTTCGCGCCTTTTCCGATGAGGAAGGCACCCGTTTGCCCGAATATGGGCGCTGGCCTTCACGGGCGATTCCATCCAGTTTGAGTTCATGCAAAGTTTCCTCACGACCATCTCCAAACTGATCGAGGAGAAAAATCTCCCGGCGCTGATGATCGGAGGCCATGCGGTGACCGCCCTCGGCCATCCTCGTGCGACTTTTGATTTGGATCTGCTCATCCCCCGATCTGCGGCGGGAAGATGGAAGGCCGAGTTGTCGAATCTCCATTACCGGATTTTTGCCGAGTCCCCGAACTTTCATCAATTTGAAGCCCCTCCCGAGTTTCCCCTCCCGCCTGTCGATCTCATGCTGGTGGATGAAGAGGTTTTCCGAACTCTGGAGCTCACTAAAGCCAACTCCAAGCCCATCGCCACTCCCGGTGTCGTGGCGATGATCGCCCTCAAACTTCACGCGATCAATCAGCCCGCTCGCGACAACGTCGAAAAGGACTGGTCCGATGTCCTCGCCTTGGTCAAAGCACACCAGCTCTCGCTAGACGATCCCGATTTTTCCGCTACCATCCGCAAGCATGGAGGAGAAACTGCCATCAACCGCATACAAGCTTCGATCCTTGGCGGAAATTGACTTCCCGGCCGGTGAGGGTCCGAAACCCCATCCCCCTCGCTTTATCGATCCTCGCGAGGTGGAAAAGCACTTCGCGCCTCTCTTGCAAAACCGCCCTAGCCCCGAGCAGCGCTGGGCGCGGAAAGCCAACAGTTCCGCGTTCCCCGGCCTCTAGCCAAAGACATCCTGATTTCTCCCGGCTTATGACAGTCATCCGGGATAGCCGGTGAACCCATTTGGCTCCGGGCAGAATGCCCGGGCCACAGTGGCGCGGGCATCCTGCCCGCCGCCTCACCGGCCCGGCTCTAACACTCGCAACAAGGGGTCGTTGGGAGCGAGAGTGGCCAGATCCGCCTTGGCGGCAGCCAAGGCGGCTTGGGCGCGGAGAAGTTCCCTGCCAAGCCGCGCGGAGCGCGCGACCCAGGTTTCGAGACTGCCTGGCACGGAGGACTGGTTGCCATAGCTGGCCCGCGACGAGGCCTCCGCCCGGTCGATCCGCAGTTGGCTGACTTTCGCCGTCCAGCCGCTGACTTGCAGCCGCAATCGCTGCAATTTTTCGGCATCCTCCGGAGGATGGGTTTGTGGGATGCGCTTCATCTGCGGTGCCGGAATCGGTTCGGCAACCGCCTCCCCGCTTCCGATCCCATCGGTTTCGCCCGCGGCTTTCTGTGCCGCTTTGCCCTCGTGGTTTTCCCGCTCCTCCTCCAATCGGCTGCGGCGCTCCTCGTCGCTCCACTGAAAGCGATTCTGCAGTTTCGAATCTAATTCCGGTGCCTGGATCCGGGCGATCCCGTGCTCGTGGCGGATTTCCAGGCCGACATCCGTCACCCGCGTGATCGCCACCTGTTGGAAAGCGCGGCCACCGCGGATCGTTAGAGTGCCGAGCGATTCACCAACGGCCGCCGCCCAAGTCTTGCGGCGATAGTCCGCACGGTAACGCGAGAATTCACCTTCCAGCGCGGTGATCGACTCGCGGATTTGGACCCGGGATTTCTCCAGCACCGGTTGCCGCCGACGCAGGATATCCAATTGGGCGGATAGTTCACGGTGCGCCTTTGATCCCTTGTGCAGATCGGCCCCCGAATCCTCGAGAAGCCGGCTTTGCTCGTCAATCCGGGCACTCAGTTCCGAGATTTCCGGCGCATTGGCATCGATCTCCCGCTGGAGTTCACCGGCTGCGCCGGAAAAAACCCGATATTTGTCCGCCATGATGGAAAGCCCGACTGCGGCCATGACCACGACGATCATGCCGACCAGAAACGTGAAAACCCCGGGATGATCTTCGGCGGACAACATCGTTGACAGGGCGATGTTAGAGACGGCCCTTCATCTGGACCACCTCGGCTTGCAGGGTGGAGATCCGGCCCTGTTTTGAACGGATATTGCTGCCGATGCTGCCGGATTTATCCAAGTGCATTTTGCCTGCCGCCCGCGCGGACGCCGCTGCGGCGGCGGCACGATCCAAGTCCGCTTCAAGTCCTTTGATCTCACTTTGGATGGAAGCGATCAGACCTTCCTTCACGGCGATGTCTTGGAGTGTTTTGGTTTTCGCCGCTTCCGCATCCTTTCCTCTCTGCGCGTCCATTTTCTGGCCCGCGAGATCGTCGGCAACCGCCACGGCGGCCTCGTGGACATTGCGGCTGGCCAACTCCGCAGCCACGGCCTCGTCCTTTTGCTTCGGATCAAATTGGAACCGGTCTTTCATCGCCTCCGGCAGTTCTTCAAAGGGAATCCGCTTTTGGCCGTCGGCATGGCGGATCTGGATGCCGATCGCGGTGACTTCCCGGATGGTGACCTCGTTGTAAACGACTCCAGTTAGAGTCTCAAGTTTTGCGATGGCTTCCCCCTTGGCCTTGCCCCGGGCGTAGGCGCGGTATTGATCCTTGTAGTCCGCGAGGGCTTGGATCTTGTGTGCGATCGCCGCTTTTCCGGTCTCGATCGCCTGCGCGAGACCGGTAGATTTTTCCACGAGCGCCTGGTTCCCGCGCTTGAGCCGGGCCAATTCCTTGGCATTGGCGGAGCGGGCCGGAGCGAGGTCCAAATTTTTCTGACTGAAGACAATGCTTCCCTGATAGGACTCGATGTCCTTGGCCTGTTGGGCGATCACCGACTCGATCGACTGCCCGCCCCGCTCGGTTTCATCGGAGGCAAACATGAACAACAATCCGAACCCTAACAACACCACCAGTGCCATCACCATCCCGATCACTCCCGGCCCGCGGCCGCTCGACATCATATCGCTGAAAGACATATCTTGTGGATTGAGAGTTATTTGACCTGATACTTCGCTTGATAGGCATCGAACTCGCCCTGCATGGCACGCTTCCTGGATTCAAGCGAGGCGACTTCCGCTTCGAGCGCCGCCACTTCTGCGGACTGCTTTTCGGAGAGTTGCTTGGCTTCCGCCAGCTCCGCAGACACGTCGGGCGGCAGGCTCTTGAGCATTTCATCGATCAGCGCCAGCTCGCCTTTCAAGCGGGAAATCTCGGCTTTTTGCTGCTCCCGCTTTTCAATGAGTTTGGGATCGTCACTGCAGGAAGTGCAGGACAGGGCCACGAGCAGGACCAGCGAACAAGGAAGGTAAAAATACATCATGGGATGGATGGGACGGTGGTATCGGCGAAAGACTGGTGCCTGTGCATAACCGGAGGTGTGTAAATATAGGGTGTGGTCATCTGGCCCGAACAGATATTGGCGGAGAAGGGCTGACACCTATAGGTAGGAGTGTTGTTGTAATACACGTAGCGATAAGTGGGTCGGCGGACCCGATAGTTCGAGTAAGCACTTGAGTAGGACCACGAGCGGTTTCCCACGCTGGTCGCTGGCTGGGCGAGAGGTCTGACACTCGAATTGGCCGCGAGTTGGGCGGCGGCTTGTGACCGGAGACGTCGGATTTCGAGATCCTCGCGCCTGGCGCTTTCGGCATCCTTGAGTTTCTTCTCGTCGATCACCACCATCCGCGCCTCGACCCAACGTTCATAATCGGCGACATCCCGGGTTTCCTGTTGCTCCGCCGCAAGCGCGAGGTCCGCTTCCAAGCCGAAGAAGACCCGTTGCCCGGCATCCAAATCCGCAAACCGCAGTCTGGCCGAGCCGTCCACATGGCGAATTGTCACCCCGGAATCGTCGATCGACACGACCGACACGTCCACGAATGTGCGGCCCGAGGCCGACGTGAGCTTGTCGAAAGTCTTGCGCATCGCGCTCTGGCGTTGATCCCGGATCGTCGCTTCGCGGAAGCCGGCCCATTGCCCCTCCAACGATTCAATCTGGTCGCCCAAGGTGAGACGTTGCTGGCGCAATGACTTGAGCGAGGCGGCGGCCTCTGTCGTCGAACAGCGCAGCTTTTCCAATTGCTTGAAATCGCGGGAATGAGCCTGCTCGAACCGGTATTTCTTCAACTCCAGTTGTTGGCTCAATTCAATTCGCTGCTGTTCCCCTTGCCACCAGTCGGCACGATCCTGGTTTCTTCCACATCCCACCGCCAACAGGGCGGCCACGATGACCGTGGCGCTTGAGGCAAATGGGTTGTGAGATTGTGGATTCACCGTTTGACGGAGAGTAGAAGTTCGATCCTCGGAAGGTCAACGAAATTTCGGGACGGAATATGTTAGGACGGGCTGGCGTCCGGGATCCGGCACGAGTCTCGGCGCGATCGCCCGCGGGGATGGGTTGGCTCGGATCCGGGGTTGCGCGTGGTGGGTTTCCCTGCTTCGTTGCAGGCCCGATATGCCGCCAATCCGTGCCTGAACCTCCGATGAATTTCCGCGTCACCTGCGAGCTTGATTACACGCTTCAAAGCAGCGCCACCTTCCTGTTCGCGTTGCACTGCATCGAAACGGGTGGCCAGCAGATCCTCGGCGAATCGCTGGTCATCGACCCCTTCGTCACCACCGAGGAGTTCACCCTGGTCGGCGGGATGAACCGCTTCACACGGGTCAGAACGCTCAATCCGGGTAAGTTAAAAATTCACTATCAGGCAGAAGTCAGCACCACCATGCGGATCGTGCCGGTGAGTTCGTTGTCGCCCGACGGTCCCGGCAATCTCAGCCCCGAGGCGATCCCGTTCCTATTTCCGAGCCGCTATTGCCAGTCCGACCGGCTCCGGCAACAGGCGCTCTACCTGTTCGGACATTTGAACACCCCGCACGCGATCGCCTCGGGCGTGAGCGATTGGATTTTCGCAAACATTGACTACGTAAGCGGTAGTTCAGGTGAAACCTGTTCTGCGGTCGATACCTTGGAACATCGCCAGGGCGTCTGCCGCGACTTCGCCCACCTGGCGATCGCCTTTTGCCGGGCGATGAGCGTGCCGGCGCGCTACGCCACCTGTTATGCCTATCAGCTCAATCCGCCGGATTTCCATGCCTGCTTCGAGGTCTTCATTGATGGCTGGTGGTATATCTTCGATGCCACGCGGCTCGCGCCACTCAACGGGCTGGTGAGGATCGCCACCGGCCGCGACGCGGCGGATGCTGCCGTGTGTACGATCTTCGGCAATCCGGAATTGACCCGCAGCGTTGTTTCATGCGATTGCTCCGACCCGAATTTCGTTCCCGTCACCCGCGACAGCCTGGTCCAGGGGAGTGAAGTCATCGCCTTGTTATAGTCCGCGATACTCGTATGAAAATCTTCGATACCTCCCCGGAGACGTGGGAGCAAATCCATCTGGTCCACGAGACCTGTTATACCTATTCGCAACCGGTGCAGTTCCTCCCGCACCGGCTGGTGCTGCGGCCGCGCGAGGGACATGACGTGCTGCTGCACTCGATGAATCTATCGACCACGCCGCGCTCGATGATCCGCTGGCACCGCGACCTGCTAGACAACTCGATCGCCCACGCCGAGTTCGAAGAGCCCGCCGCCGAGTTGCGGATTTACAGCGAGTTCACCATCAGCGTGCCGCCCGCGCCGAAGGATGGCCTGCCGCCGATTTTCGTCCCCCATCCATCACTGGTGGCCGGCATCGAGCAACTCGCCGCCACGCCCTATCTTCAGTATATTTATCCGCCGGAGGTCGCCCAGTTGCGCCATTGGTTCAACGCCACCGGGCTGGCCCCGGCTCCCGGCAAGACGAGCGCGATCTTCGACGACATGGCGATCCTGATCCACCGCGTGATCGGCTACAACCGGCGCGAGGAAGCGGGCGTCCAGTCGCCGGCCGAGACCCTGCGCCACGCCACCGGATCGTGCCGCGACATGGCGGTGCTGATGATCGAAACCAGCCGCTCACTCGGCTATCCGGCGCGCTTCGTCAGCGGTTATCTCGATAGCCAGAACTCCCGCGTCGGCCGCGGCTCGACTCACGCCTGGGCGGAAATCTATCTGCCCGACCGCGGTTGGACCGGCTTCGATCCGTCGATCGGCAAGCGCGTCGGTCCGGGCCACATCGCGGTCGGCGTCAGCCATCATCCGCGCGGAGTGATGCCGGTGAGCGGCGGCTTCAACGGACTCTCTGGGATCGGCAGCTCGCTGAAAGTCACCATCACCACCCGCCGCCTGCCGCCGCCAGTGGTGGTGGGTCCACAGACTTAGCGTCAGCCCGCGGACCCGGACACGGACTGCGGGGACATGTCCCCGCTTTCACACTGGCCGACATGTCGGCCAGTGTGAAAGCTCCGACATGTCGGAGCAGTCCATATCGTGGCGACTCCTGCTCCCCACGACATACCAGCATGACAGCGGGACAGGTCTTTGGTCAAATTGGAGTCGGAGCTTGATCCCGCCTGCGTCACCACTCTAACATTGTGCCGAAACATGCGAGATACCCAACAGCTCTTAATCGCTTGCCACTTCGGAGCTGTATCTAAGAACGAAATTAATCAGTTCATCGATTCGTTGGTCAAGGGTGACGAGGAATACGACCCGATGATTTTTGACGCTTACAGTCCTGACGTTGAAATAGCTCGAAGGAAGCTTGAACTATTCATTCGCAAGTCACTTCCAGGTTTCGAGATCAAGTCTGACGAAGGTGTATTCGCCTGCCGAAGGGAACTCAAACATCAGATCGAACGCCTCGGTCGGAACGAATGTTCTCAAGAGGAATTTTGTGAGTTTTTCAAGCGGCACGAGAACGAACTTGTATTCAATCTCAATATTCCTATCGAGTTCTTTGGAGACCTATACAACGCCTGTGACTGCTCTGATGAGAACTGGAATTTTTTGCCTTCCGAGTATCTTGAAGAAGAGTCCATGCGGGTTCTGGCATTTATCAATCATGCAGAACATGGCGCGCCATCATGACAGCGGGGCAGGCCTTTGGTCATAACAATGATCGGCCAGAATGGCACGGGATTGAGGCCGGTTTCATCGAATTCAGATGGCCCCCGAGGGGGGCGCGTCAAGGTAAGGGCGGAATTCCCGGAAAGCTGTCCAACGGACAGTTCAAGGAGCGGCGGAACGTGTCCGCCGATGACCATGAATCGCCAATGGGGAGAGGAAAGCGCTTGCTTCATTGGCATCTCATGGGCCGGGCGAACGCGTTTCGCCCCTCCTTGGGCGACGAATCTGGGCCGAGCCCCTTAACTTGACGTGTATGCCTGCCGGGGCGGATTGTCTTGCGAACGGGTGTCCGGTGGCTCACACCCACCGGCTCATTTCCACCTGTCCCTCCGGGACGGCAGAGACGCTGCGGCACCCGCCGTCGCCTTGGCGGAATTCCTCCACCCGGCCCCTTCGAGGCGGGCGGGTTGACAGCGGCCCGCTTCGGTCCCATGGTCCGGCCGTTTTCCGTCTGTTCTGCCCATCATGATCTTTAAAAGTCTCTGTCGCCACGCCGGTATCGGTGCCAATTCGTATTTGCTCAAAACCAAGACTGCCAAAGTCGTGCTGGACGCCGGGATGCACCCGAAACACGAAGGTTCCGAGGCGATTCCCCATTACGAGTTCCTCCAATCGGGCAGCGTGGACTCGATCATCATCACGCACTCGCACCTCGACCATGTGGGGACTTTGCCGGTGTTTCTCCAGGGTCAGCCACAGGCCAAGGTTTTCCTTTCGCCGGAAACGGCGGAGCTCGCCAGTGCGATGCTCCACAATTCGGTCAACGTGATGCAGTCGAAGCGCATCGAGCATGGCATCGCCGAGTATCCGTTGTTCGAACACCGCGAGCTGGACGACATCGAGAACGAGTTCGAAACCCGCAACATCGAGCGCCCGTTCGATCTCGATCCGGCCGGCTCGATCCGCGCGACGTTCCATGACGCCGGCCACATTCTCGGCTCGGTCGGGGTGACGATCGAGTCAGAGGGAAAGAAGATTTTCTACACCGGCGACGTGAATTTCGAGCACAGCACGCTGCAAAAGGGCGCGCTTTTCCCGGAGCACACGGTGGACGCGTTGATCGTCGAGACGACCCGCGGCGAGCAGGCGCGCGATCCGCAATACCAC
>JANOZJ010000410.1:0-2736 GCA_031429315.1 Akkermansiaceae bacterium | reverse complement strand
TTCACTGCGCGCATGGCGTTGCCCTACAAGATCGCCACGCTCCTCTACTGTTTCGATGAGCGTGGCGACGTGCTCCTGCTCGAACGCGCGCAGGAACCCAATCGCGGACTCTGGAGTCCCTGCGGCGGCAAGCTGCACACCGAGAACGGCGAATCGCCCTACGCCTGCGCCTGTCGCGAAGCCCACGAGGAAATCGGTCTCTCGCTCGCGCCCGCCGACTTGCATCTCGCCGGACTCATCAGCGAACACGGTTATCAGGGACAGGCCCACTGGCTCATGTTCCTCTTCGAGGTGAAGCCGCGTCTCACCGCGCTTCCGCCACCGCATCGCGAGGGACGTTTCGCCTTCTTCTCCCGCGCGCAAATGGATGCCCTCCCTCTCCCGCAAACCGACCGCGAACAAATCTGGCCGCTCTTCTGGCAGCATCGCGGCGGCTTCTTCGCCGCGCACTGCCACTGCCACGAGGACGGACGTTACGACTGGACCATCGAAGAAACCATTTCTTCGTCAGCCGTTACACCCGCCGGCTCGTAAATCGTAAATCGTAAATCGTAAATTCAAATGGACCCCATCATCGATCTCGAGAGCGACCACTACTTCATGGGCGAGGCGTTGCGCCAGGCCGCGCGTGCTTACGAGGCGGAGGAAGTTCCCGTCGGCGCGGTGATCGTGCGCGAGCGACGCATCATCGCCCGCGCGTTCAACCAGGTCGAACTCCTGAAGGACGCCACCGCGCACGCCGAGATGCTCGCCCTCACCCAGGCCGAGCAGGCCGTGGGTGACTGGCGGCTCACCGACTGCACGCTCTACGTGACCAAGGAGCCGTGTCCCATGTGCGCGGGGGCCGTGGTTCACACGCGGCTGGCGCGCGTCGTCTTTGGCGCGAGCGATGTTAAGGGCGGTGCGGCGGGCGGCGCGATGAATCTACTTCAGTTCCCCACGCTCAATCACCGTTGCGAGATCACCGTCGGCGTGCGCGAGCCGGAATGCCGCCAGATGTTGCAGAGCTTCTTTGCGGAGAAGAGACGGGAGACGTGACGCGAGGCGCGTACTCCGTGCCGTGCATTCACAACCGCAGCAGCCGCTTCGCGTTTTCGTAAAGTATCTTGCGCTCCACTTTCTTGTTTGGGGCGAGCTTGCGGAGGTTCAGGAGAGTCTGCGCGCCCTGGCAGCCGGGGCCGACGCCAAGCACGTCGTCGCAGTCAGAGCCGTAGAGGAGCTTGTCCTGATGCCGCTCCAGGAAACCCGCGGCGAAGTCAGGATCACGCACGAGAAAGTTCAGCCCCGAACCGGCGGAGTGATCGCCATAGATGTTCGGGTAATCGGCGAGCAGCCGGTCGGTGATGCCGCCGGGGGTTACGCGGCCTTTGGGGTAAAGCTCCTTCTGCTCGTGCTTCGCATCGACGTTGCCCCACCACGTCTGCGCGTGTCCGATGAAGTTGACGCGGGGAAATTTCTCCAGGGTCTTGTGGAAGTTCTCGATGCCGGTGTTGTACACGCCGTGCTGATGGTGCATGAGCACGGGCACGCCAAATTCCTCCGCCACCCCGCAGATGCGATCCAGCCACCGCGAATCGCAGCCAACGCGGAACTTCTGCTCGCCGATGCCGATGGCACCGCGCTTGAGGTAGCGACGGATCACGTCCGGCGCGTCATCGATGTCCGCCACTTCGTTGGCAAAATACACGAACTGGTCGGGATGTTTTTTTGCCAGTTCGGAGACACTGTCATTTCCCCCGCACTGCGCGTCCAGCCCGTAGAAGCGACCCGAGGGCAGCAGCACGCTCGTGGTCACGCCCATCACGCGCTGGTGCCGGATGAGCTGGGCGTCCGTCCGTCCGGCGTAGTGGGTGTGTTGATGAATGTCGATGACCGGCTCGACGGCGACCGAGTCTTCCGCGGGCAGCAAAGGCACCGCCGCGCCGGCCAGCGCGAGCGTGGAGAGCTGGAGAAATTCCCGACGCGAGGAGGGCTTCATGGGATGGCCCGGGATCGGGAGTCAGACGAACTCGTGCTCATGTTCCCGCACCACGAGGACCGGACACGGGGCGTGGCGCACCACGCGTTCAGCCGTGCTGCCCAGGAGGATGTGCTTGAGTCCCGAGTGCCCGTGTGTGGTGAGGATGATCATGTCCACTTTGAGAGTGCGCGCGGCCTCGGTGATCTCAAGGAACGGTGAGCCGTGGCGCACCAGGGTCTTCTCGATGAGGCGCGCGGGCAGGCCGGTCTTTTTGATGAGCGTGTCGAGACGATCCTTGGTGGCGCGCATGACTTTTTCCGGCTCCATCACGAGCGGAAAGGCGGCGAAGTCGGGCGAGACAAACGGTTCAACGACGGCCAGGAGAGTGATCTTCGCCCCGAATTGCTCGGCAAACTTGAAGGCGTAGACGAGCGCCTTTTGTGAGGTCTCGGAGAAGTCCAGCGGCACCAGAATGCTCTTGAGCTTGAGCAGCGAGGGGACGAGTTCAATGACCGCGTCGCCTCGCGGTGATGTGGCGGCGGCACGGTTCTTCGGTGAGGTTTTCGCGCGGGTGGTTTTCATGTTCAACTTATGGGGCACGTGGGCGCGGCTGACCAGTCCGTAGTTGGCGAAAGGTAAACGTTCATGGTTTGGAACAATCAGCTGACGGCGGGAGCAGGGACGGGGCGGGCTGGCCGTTGAGATGCGCCTGGCACGCGCGGGTCACATAGTTCAGGACGTTGCGCTGCTGCAACCGCAGGGTCGTCACCACCGTC
>JANOZJ010000409.1:0-21650 GCA_031429315.1 Akkermansiaceae bacterium | reverse complement strand
CCCGAACTCTATCGCTTCGCCGACCCCACCGACGAGCGATTCCCCAAGGAACTCGAATTTTTCAGCCGCACGCCCTCGGACTATAACCTCGCTCCCGGCGAGGTGGTTCCCATAAGCATGGAACCGGATCACCACAGTCTTTCCGCGATTCTGCTCAACGATACCTACTACGATCTCATCCGGACCCATCACGACACCCGTGACGGCCTAGGCATTTCCAACGCCACCGCTCTCATCCCCCTAAAAGCTTATGCCTGGATGGATCTCAGCCGCCTCAAGTCGGAGGGGCAGAAGATCGACTCGAAAAAAATCCTCAAACACCGCTCAGATGTGTTCCGGCTCGCCGCCACGCTTCCCGCCGAGCCCGGCCCCGCGCTTCCGGAGGAAATCCGCCAAGACCTCCGTCGCTTCATGGAGGCCTTCCCCGCGGCTTCCCCCGATTGGCAGGGCATCCTCGCCGCCGTGAAAGACACCGTTGGCGCGAATCTCACCCCCACAGCCCTGCGCGAGGCAATTTTCTCTTACTTCCGCCTCACCGACTCGAATTTCACCCCCTCGGTCCAATCTTCGATATGAGCGAACAGCCCCTCAACCTCGATCTGAACAACATTCCGCCGGATCGCTTGACCGACGCGGTTTCGCTGGTAGCCAAGCAAAAATACGCCTGCAAGGACTGCGGAATTCTGTTCGCGCTCTCGGAAGGCGAGATCCTCTACTTCCTGGAGCAGAAACTCCATCTTCCCAAACGATGCACCGGTTGCAGGAAAGACCCGGCCGCGATCGAATCCACGCCCGAATCCCTAAAGGGCAAGTTCTTTGGGGAGGCCGATCCCACGCGAATTCCAATGGTCCCGTGGAGCAACGTCTGAATCACGGACTTCTTCACCACTGCTCACTGATCACTCGGCACTTCTAACTGCTTCTCATGTCCCGCCGCCGTAAATCCACTGATACCACCCCGTTTGACACCCTCCGGCTCGAAGGCTCGCTCTTCGTGCCCGAGCTGCTGGAACGTGCCGCTGGCGGCGAGGCCACCTTCCAGAAGGAAACCGACTACGCCATTCCCAAGGGACTCAAGCTTCACGACGAATACGGCCGCGCCTTCCGCATCGCCACCGCCACCTGGCAATCCTTCGCGCCGCAGACCGCCCGCACGGATCTCGATGCCGCCACCATCACCCGCGCGTTCGTCGTCGATTTCCTGCGCCAGTGCCTCGGCTACACGGACCTCGCCCCGCTCGGCTCTCCCATCCAGTTAGGCGACCGCGGTTTCCCGGTCACCGCTCAAGCCCTCGGCGGACGTCTCCCCGTCATCATCGCCCCGCACAGCCTCGGCCTCGATGATCCGGATCCCCGCTTCGCCATCATCGGCTCCGGCTCCAGGAAAAAATCCGCCCATCAGCTCGCCCAGGAATTCCTCAACGCCTCATCCGATTCCCTATGGGCCATCGTCACCAACGGCAGAACCCTCCGCCTCCTGCGCGATGCCGATACCCTCACGCGCCCGAACTTCCTCGAATTCGATCTCGATACCATCCTCCGCGACGACCAACACCGCTACGCCGACTTCTCCGCCCTCTGGCGCATCCTCCATTTTTCCCGTGCCGTCTCTCCCGATTCACCTGCCGCCTGCATTTGGGAACAATGGAAATCCGAAGGCCATGCCCAAGGTCTCCGCGTCCGCGATGGCCTCCGCGACGGTGTCACCCAGGCCCTGCTAATCCTCGGCCGTGGATTCCTAACACAGCCGGACAACACCGCCCTCCGCCAGCGCCTCCACGACGGCACCCTCACCACCGACGCCTACTTCCAACAGCTCCTCCGCCTCATCTACCGCAGCCTCTTTCTCTTCTGCGCCGAGGAACGAGATCTCCTCCACGCCCAGGACTCCGCACCCGTCGCCCGCCAGGCATACGCCACCGGCTACAGCCTCCGCCGCTTCCGCTCCCGTTCCCTCCGCCAATCCGCCCACGATCCCCACGGCGATCTCTGGCAATCCCTCCGCATCGTCTTCCGCAGTCTATCCAGCGGTCAGGAAAAACTCGCCCTGCCCGCCCTCGGCGGCCTTTTCGCGGAAACCCAGTGCCCGGACCTCGACACCGCCTCCCTCTCCAATCGCAACCTCCTCTCCGCCATGCGCGAGCTGCGCTGGTTCTACGACAAGAAAACCAGCAAACGCTCCGCCATCGACTACCGGAACATGGGCACCGAAGAACTCGGCTCCGTCTATGAATCCCTGCTCGAACTCGTTCCCACCATCGACCTCCCCGCACGGTCCTTTGGCTTCGTAGGCATCACCGATGCGGGTTCCACCTCCGGAAACGCCCGGAAAACCACCGGCTCCTATTACACCGCAGACCCCTTGGTCATGGAACTCATCAAGTCCGCGCTGGAACCCGTCATCCGCAAGCGCCTCGCCGATGCCCGTGAACTCGCCGCTTCCCCCTGGGCCACCGTCGCAGCCCGCATCGCCACCGATTCCGTCCAACGCTCTTACGTCCACGCCTGGCTGGTGAAACAATCCGCCCTTCCCACTGGCGAACTTGTCGACGATGACGACGGGCTGCTGTGATCTCCACGCGCACGCGGGAGGCTCTTACCTCCCTGCCCTATTTTCCTAGCAGCCGATCAATTGTGAAAGATGCATCAAGCTTGGACAGTCTTCGTGCTGGGCTTCCGCCAAGGTCGATAATGAAGTCGATCTGCGCTTCCGTCGCCGGTTGTTGAGACCAAAGCTTCTGATTTTTCTTCCGTTCGTTTTTCCAATATTCATCGCGATCCCGCCGCATACCCTCCCGGATAGCTTCCTGTTCATCCAGCTTTCCCCTTCGAATGATATTTCTTGCCGAATCCGCTGCCTCCCGCTCTTCCTTCGGAAGCGTCCGAAGCAAAGCCAAATGGATGCGGTCCATCTCCCATTCATCAACGCGGCCGTCAGCTAACACCTGCCGGATCTCCTCTTTCAGGTATCGGATCGCCGGGAGAGCGTCGTCTGGGACATCGAAAAGCCATTGCCTTAGCTCCGCCAATTCGCGCTCATCCAGCTTGCCGTCTTCCATCCAATCCCGACATAGTTCTATCAGCTCTATTCCGGCTGACTCCGTAGATTGCTTTTTTGTCATCGACACACGCTCATTTTTGCTGGGCATGTGCCGTTTCCGTTTGGACTCGGGCAACTCTAGAGGGATCGTCTTCGCCCGGACATATTCCACGTTTTCCCGAGGCATGTCTTTCGCTTCCTCCCGCTTCGCCGCGGCAGCCCGCATCGCATTCGCATGCCTTTTGCGCGCGGACTCGATCTCGTTTATCTTGTCTTGAATGAGCCTCGCCGCTTTAGCTGTCTCGCGTTTTTGACGATTATTTTCCCTCCTCGCCGCGGGTATCTTTCGGTCGTAGTCGAGAATCCCATGCCACACGCAAATCATCGCCTCGCGGATTTTGGGCCAGTGTTTCATTTCGGTAAATGGACCCTGCATCATTGCTTTGTCGCTGGCACGAAAAAACTGTCCCCGGTTTCCGTAGGACACCCGAGGAGGCGGGGTCGGACTTTGTTGGTAGCCTTACAATTTCAAAATCGCCTCGGCGATGGCGTCCTCCATCCCGGCCTCGGTGCGGATGAAAATCTCCTGCAACCCTTTCGCGGATTGGGTGACCGCCTTGAGGCCGCCGGAGACCTTACGTTGGATTTTAACAGCTCCGGTCGGACTGCCCGCCCCCAGCGATTTGCCGCCGTAGGAGCGGCCGATGATCACTCCCACCACGCCCTCGATCGCCTCGATCTTGCGCATGATCTGATGGCATTCCTTGGAGGAACTCTGATGACGTCCGCGTGAGGGCATCTGGGAGAGAAGAGCTGAAATCCTGAAATTCGGGAAAATATATTTTCAATTCTTGTAAGTTCGCCCGGGTCGATCATTCGTAATGCACTTCGCATAGAAGCACCACAGTGAAAACATACCAATCCTTCGTTAGGGTTTTATTCGCGACAGTCGGCCGCCTGGTCGGCTTTTTATTTGGCCGCATGTCCTGGTCCGCCCCGCCTTGGTTGGCGTGGTGTGCCCGCCGCCTGCAGGCGTTGTTCTCATCGCTCAGGGCTCATCCGCGGGCGTCGGGCATCACGGCTTTCGTGATCGCGGCGCTGGCGATCGGGAGCTGGCAATCGTGGCTGTGGTGGGAGTCGCACCGGCCGCAGACCTTCGCCTACAATCCGCTGAGGCAGGTGGTTGTTAGCATGGCGCAGGCCCCGGCGGCGATCACGCCGGGCGCGCCGGACAAGGATCTCAAGCCGTCGGGAATGCGCGTCAAGTTCTCCGGCGCGCCGGTCGCACCGCTTGAAAAAATCGGCAAGGACGCGGGCGACGCGGTCACGCTCGACCCACCGGTTCCCGGGAAATGGACGTGGCTGGACGGCTCGACCCTCGGCTTCCAACCGGACGGCCACTGGCCGCCGGGCACCAAACTAACCGCCCGGGTGAACCCCACGGCGCTGGCGAAGGATCTGCACCTCGACAAGGAACTCCTCACCACGACCACTCCCCCGCTGGTCGCTGAACTGAGGGATTTCTCGTTCTATAACAGCCCGCAGGACGCCACGGTCTATCAAGTCGTCGCCGGACTCAGGCTCAGCCACCCGGTGACGCTGGAGCAGCTCCAGCAAAAACTGCGGCTGGATGTCATCGGCGGCACTGCGGTTTTCACGCCGGGCACGCCGTTGTTCACCGTGACCGCAGACCCTTTGTCCGCGCGACGTTTCTTCATCCGCAGCCGCCAGATCGTGGTGCCGCTGAAGGAGGATTTCGTGAAACTCACCTTACCCGCTGACACGACTTCAACTCTCGCCGGTGCCGCGCTTGAGAAGCCGGTGGAGGCGAAGACCCGCATCCCGGACAAATACAGCGGTCTAACCATCTCAGCGGCGGAAACGCGGATGATCCGCACCGACGAGGGCGAGCCCCAGCAGTTTGTGTTCATCAACACCAACCTCGACATTGACAGCGCGGAGATCGCCAGCCGCATCGGCCTGTGGTGGCACGAGCACGGCTGGCATGACAACAACGGCAATCTGATTTTCAACGAGCGCGTCAGCTCGGCCACCCAGGTCGCACTGGTGCCGGTCGAAACCGAAGCGGCGCTGGCCAAGGAACACACGTTCCGCTTCCTCCAAGTACGGACGGACGGCGGCCTCTGCCTGCGCATCGAAGGCGGCGTGAAATCGCCGGGCGGATTCGAGACTAACACCCGGTTTGAGAAGACGCTCAACGTGCCGGTGTTTCCGAAAGAAACCCGCCTGCTAGGCAAGGGCAACATCATCGCGCTCGACGGAGAAAGGAAGCTCATCGTGCAATCCCGCGCCATCGACCACCTGCGCGTCACCCTTGGCCGGGTGCCGGTCTCGCAGTTCCAACACCTCGCGTCGCTCACTTACAGCTCCTTCGAAGATCCCCGGTTTTCAGGGGATTTTTCCGAGAGCAACATCGCCCACCGCTGGAGCAGGATCGTGACGGTGGACCATCCAAATGATTGGCAAGCCACCCAGTCGGTCATCGATCTGGCACAAACGCCGGCGCTGCTCGCGCCGGACAAACTCAACGGTGGACACGGCGTGTTTTTCGTCACCGTCGAACCGGTGGAGAAAATCGAGAAACCGGTGGCGGATGACATCTATTCGCGGATCGAGAGTTCCAGCGAGTCGGGCGACGAAGATCGCCGCAGTCACTGGTATGAAAGCGAGGATTCCCAGCCCACCGATGGCTGGCGACGCAGTGAAGGCACGGTGTCCAAGCGCTTCATCATGGCGACCGATCTTGGCTTGTTAGTGAAAGCCGCGGCGGATGGTTCGCGCGATGTGTTCGTGATGGCGCTGGGCGCGGGCAAACCCGTGGCCGGGGTGACCGTCCAGGCGCTCGCCCGCAACGGAAGCATTTTAAAAGAAGTGAAAACGGACGCCAACGGCCATGCCAGCTTGCCCGCGTTCGAGGGCCTAACCGGCGAGCGGCTGCCGGTCGCCGTGATGGCGACCAAGGATGGCGACACCTCGTTCCTGCCCCTCAACGAACGCCAGCTCCCGGCGATGGATTACTCGCGCTTCGACACCGAGGGCGTGCTCGCGTCGCGGATCAAGGCGATCGAAGCCTTCATCTTCACCGAGCGCGGCGTCTATCGGCCGGGCGACACCGTGCACGCCGGCTTCATCACCCGCCGCCGCGACTGGCTGCCGGTGCTCGAAGGACTGCCGCTGTCGATTTCCCTCAGGGATTCGCGAGGCCGCGAGGTGGGAGAACAAAAGACCCGGCTGCCCTACGATGGATTCTTCGCCTGCGATTTCCCGCTGTCGGACGCCGCTTCGTTAGGCGTGCATGAGATCACGGTGAACGTGCTCAATGCCGACGGTGATGCGATTTTCCGGCTGGGCCGCGCTGCCGTTAGAGTGGAGGAATTCACCCCGGACCGGATGAAGGTCGCCACCCGCATCGACCCCGCGCCACCGGCTGGCTGGCTCGATTGCAAGGCGACCGATGCCTCGGTGTCCGTGCAATCGCTCTTCGGCGAACCCGCGCCGGAACGGCGGGTGACGATGCAGCTCGAACTATCACCCGCGGACTTCGGCTTTCCCGAGTGGCCGGCCTATTCGTTCTATGACCGCAGCGCCGCCGAATCGACGTCGCGGGCGGGACGCACGATCAACCTCGGCGATTTGAAAACCGATGAAAAAGGCATCGCCACCTTCAAGCTGCCGCTCGACACGTTGAAGGACGCGTCGTTCCGCCTCGCCATACTAACGGAAGCATTCGAGCGCGACGGCGGCCGCAGCGTGCGCCACGCGATGACCTGTCTCGTTTCGCCGTATGCCTCGGTGATCGGTTGGAAAGCTGATGGCGATCTGGAAAGCATCGCGAAGGACAGCGGCCGGGCTCTAACTCTCGTCGCCGTGGGCCGCAATTTGAAACCGCTGGCGCTCGACAACCTGCGCCGCCGCATCATCGAAATCCGCCAGGTGTCCGTACTCACCAAGCTCGACAACGGCAACTATGCCTATGTTTCCACGGCCAAGGAACGCCAGTTGCTAGATGAACCGCTCGCCCTTCCGGCGGGCGACGTGCAATCCACCCTCCCCACCAACAGGGCCGGGCGGTTCCGGATGGAAATCATCGACTCCGACAGCGTGGTCCATTGCGCGGTGCCCTTCCAAATCGTCGGCAAGGGCGACGAAAGCGCCACCCTCGAACGCGAAGCCGAGTTAAACCTGCAACTCTCGAAAGACGAAGTCATGCCCGGCGAGGAAATCGAAGTTTTTCTAACCGCCCCGTATTCCGGCGCCGGGCTGGTGACCATCGAGCGTGATAAAGTGATCACTTCCCAATGGTTCAAAACGGAAACCAAGGGCACCAGCGTGCGTTTGAAAATCCCCGCCGATGCCGAGGGCACTTACTATATCAACGCCGCCTTCGTCCGCGGCACTTCGGCTCCCGAGGTGTTCCACAGCCCGCTGAGCTACGCCGCCGCGCCGGTTAGGGTGATCGCTGCTAGAAAGAAGCTGGCGTTCAAGCTCGACACCCCGCGCGAGGTCAGGCCGGGCACGGAAGCCAAGTTCGGCATCACCTCGGACCGGCCGGCGCGGCTGGTCGTTTATGCGGTGGACGAGGGCATCCATCAGATCACCTCCTACAAGCTGCCGCTGCCGCTCGACTATTTCCTGCGGAAACAGGCGCTCGAAGTTAGAACCCAGCAATGGCTCGATCTGTTATTGCCGGAGTATCGTTTCCTCAAAGCTCCGCCGGCGTTCGGTGGCGACGGCGACTCCGCGCTCTCGCTCCATCTCAATCCCTTCAAGCGCCGCCAGGAGCCGCCCGTGGTGTTCTGGTCCGGCATCATCGACGCCGGCCCGCAGCGCAAGGAAGTCACTTGGAACGTGCCCGACTATTTCAATGGCAACCTCCGCGTGATGGCGGTCGGCTGCCAGGCGAATGGCATCGGCGCGGTCGAATCCACGACCTTGGTGAAAGCGCCGATCATCCTCCAACCTAACACCCCGTTGTTCGTCACGCCGGGCGACGAGTTCGAAGTTTCAGTTTCCGTTTTCAATCACCTGGCAGCACCGGGCACGACGGCGATCCAACTCAGCGTCGCTCCGTCCGAGCATCTTGAAGCGCTCGACAGCGCGCCCATTTCCCTATCTCTGGAGAGTGGCCGCGAGGGCATCGCCCGCTTTCGATTCAAGGCGAAGGACCAGCTCGGCGGTGCGGAACTGCGCTTTGAAGCCACCGGCGGCGGTGAAACGGTGCGGCGGGCCACCTCGCTCAGCGTGCGGCCTGCGACCCACCATCTAACGAGCGTGGTCACCGGCTGGTTCCGCACCGGCTCCGCGGAGGAAAAAGTGAAACGCACGCTCTATCCGCAGTTCCGCCACACCGAAGCCACCGCGAGCATCGTGCCGCTCGGCCTGGCACGCGGGTTGGAAGCTTACGTCCGCGAGTATCCGTACGGTTGCTCGGAGCAGATCACCAGCCGCGCGATGGTCAAACTCGTCGCAGCAACCGAGGCCGACTTCGGCTTGTCGCTGAAAGATGCGGCGGACGCGTTGCGCTCGGCGATCAGCCAGCTCGCGTCGCGCCAGCGGTCTGATGGTGGCTTCGGTTACTGGTATGCGGGGCCGTCGTCGGATTATGAATTCCACTCGCTCTATGTCCTGCACTTCCTCAGTGAGGCGAAGCTGCTAGGCCACGCGGTGCCGGAAGAGTTGATGCAGGGCGCCGTGAAATACGCGTCGCGCACCGCCCGTGCCAACACCCGGAATCTGGCCGACGCGGAGACACAAGCCTACGCCATCTATCTGCTAGCCCGCAACGGCACCAACCCGGCGCCGCAGTTGCTCAACCTGCGCGACACGCTCGCGTCCCACCACAAGAACCAGTGGGAACGCAGCCCCGCCGCCGCGTGGATGGCCGCGACCTATATGTTACTAAAGAAGGACGACGAGGCGAACAAGCTGCTAGACGCCTGTTTGAAAGCGCGCGCCGGAGCCGCTCCCAAACCCGAGCCGCGGGCCTACTGCCGCACGCCGATGATCGAGGACCAGCAAATCTTCTACATCCAGTGCCGGCATTTCCCGGAACGGGCGAAAAAGTTCGGCATCGATGCGCTGGAGCCGATCATGAAGCCCTTGCGCGACCAGAGTTTCAACACGCTCTCGTGCTCGTACATGACGCTGGCATTGAAAGCCTACAGCGACCTCGCACGCAGCACCGGCGTGGAGGTGTCGATCCTCGGCATCGTGAATGGCAAGTCCTCGCCGCTCGCCGGGCCGTCGCAAGGAATCATCCGCGCGGACTTCGGGCCGACCACCACCGCGCTGCGCTTCGAACGCAAACAGAAGGGCAGCGGCGACATCGGCGCGTTCTATCAGGTCGTGGAACAGGGCTATGAATCCGGCAAACCGTCGGGACCCGAGCGCAGCGGCTTGGAAGTCGCGCGAGAGATCACGCAGCTGAACAAAGATGAACCGCTGCGCCCCGGCGATCCGGTGGACGTGGTGTTGCGGGTCCGCAATGTTTCCGGCAAAGCCCTGTCCAACCTCGCGGTGGTCGATCTGTTACCCGCCGGTTTCGAATTACTCGCCGGTGATTTGAAATCGGGAGCCGGCACGGTGGCGGGCACCGAGTTCGCCGAGTTGCGCGAGGACCGCACGTTGTTCTTCCTCGGCCTGGCAGCCAACGCCGAGTGGTCGGTGAAATACCGCATGAAAGCCGTCTGCGCCGGCACGTTCGCCGTGCCGACCGCGCTGGCCGAAGACATGTATGACCGCGGCCTGCACGGCGTCTCCACCCCCGGCCGGATCGAAATCGCTCCCGCGAAATGAAGGCGTGCTCACAGGTGCAAGCGTGGTTGCGGCGTCTCGCCGCAAGCCGTGCCCGGAGCGTCTCGCTCTGGCTCGTCCTCATCGCGTTCGTCATCTATCTGTTCCTTCCCAACCCCGAAATCACTCCCCCTAACACCACCTGGTCACGCACCGTCCGCGACCGCCACGGCACCCTGCTCCATCTATCAACCGCCGCCGATGGCCGCTACCGCCTCCAGACTCCGCTCGCCGGCGTCAGCCCGCAGTGGATCGAGGCGACGTTGGCGAAGGAAGACCGCTGGTTCCGCTGGCATCCCGGGGTCAATCCCCTCGCCCTGCTCCGCGCGACATGGAGCTCGATCACCGGCCACCCGGCCGGTGGTGCCTCCACTCTAACGATGCAAGTCGCGCGGCTGCGCTGGGGCATGGAAACCCGCACCGTTTCAGGAAAACTGTTCCAAGTGTTCCGCGCGATCCAGCTCGAGCGCCACCACTCGAAAGACGCGATCCTCGAAGCCTATTTCAACCTCGCTCCTTACGGCGGCAACGTCGAAGGCGCGGGTGCGGCGGCCTTGTTATGGTGTGGTCGCGACGCTTCCGAAGTCACCCGCCGCGAGGCCATCGCGTTGAGCGTCATCCCGCAAAGTCCCTCCACTCGCCACCCGGGATTTCCCCGCGATGCCGGGCGGATCGCCGCGGCGCAGGGCCGGCTATCAGCAATATTGACCGGCGTTAGAAGCGATCCTCTGGCGGCGACATTCACACTCGTCCCACCCGGCCCGCCGCCGCATGAAGCGCCGCACTTCTGCCGGCGGCTGATGCGGGACAACAGCGGCTCTATCAAGTCAACCCTCGACCTCGCCATGCAGCAGGAGATCGAGCGCGGCATCGAGGCTCACCTCGACCGCACGCGCGAGCGGGGCATCGTCAACGCCTGCGCCATCCTCGTCCATGCGCCGACCCGCGAGGTGCTGGCGTATGTCGGTTCCGCCGCTTATGCCGACCGCGACATCCTCGGGATGGTGGACGGCTTGCGGGCGCGGCGTTCGCCCGGCTCGGCGGTGAAGCCGTTCGTCTATGGGCTCGCCCTCGACCAAGGGTTGATTCATCCCCGCTCGATTCTAACCGACGGACCGATGGTTTTCCATGACTACAATCCGGAAAATTTCGAGGGCGAATTCATGGGGCCGATCCATGCCAATGAAGCGCTGGTGCGCAGCCGCAATATTCCCGCGGTCGCGCTGGCCAACCGCCTGGGCGACGGCGGACTCTATCAGTTACTACAACGCGGCGGCGTGGACTTGCCGAAACCGGTTGGCCACTACGGCCTAGCGCTGACGCTCGGTGGCTTCGGAATTTCTCCGGTCCAACTGGCCGGACTTTACGCGGGGCTGGCCGACGATGGCTTGCCGCGCCCGTTGGTTTTCACCACGGCTTCTCCTGCGGCTAAGAGGCTGTCTGAGAATTACCAGGATTCGCTTGGAACGGCTCTGGGCAGGATGCCCGGGCCACTGTGGCACGGGCATCCTGCCAGCAGCCTGTGGCAGACAGCGCGCCCTAACGGGATTTTAGCGACTTCTTCTAACATACCACCATTACTTTCGCCACAAGCCCGTTTCCTCGTGCTCGACATGCTCCGCGGCGGGACCGAATTTGATTTTGCTAGAAATGATCCCACGGTCGCGTGGAAGACCGGCACCTCCCACGGTTTCCGCGACGCCTGGGCTGTCGGCGTGCGCGGCGACCACTTACTCGTCGTCTGGCTCGGCAATTTCAACGGCCGTGGCAACAACGCGCTGGTCGCCCGCAAGTGCGCCGCTCCACTGTTGTTCGAGCTGTTCGCCGGACTGCATCTGCCGGACAAAGCCATCGTCCCGCCCGATGGTGTTAGACAGGTGGGCCTGTGCGCCGCATCCGGCGATTTACCCGGCCCGTGGTGCCGACAAACCACCAGCGGCTGGTTCATCCCCGGCGTTTCGCCGATCGCCATGTGCCGGCTCCACCGGGAAATCCTGGTCGATGGCACGACTAACAAGCGCGTCGCCCGCGACGACGGGCGGCCCGGCCTGCTCCGCGAAATCCACGAGTTCTGGTCGCCGGACCTACTGGAACTTTTCCGCAAAGCCGGCCTGCCCCGCCAGTCACCACCCGATCCCGAAAACGGCACGGACACCTTGTCCGGACTCGATCCAGGCGAAGCCCCCCACATCCTCTCGCCGCTTACCGGACGGACCTATCAGGTCGATGGCTCCGAGATCCCTCTCAAAGCCCGCGCGGCTCCGGGGGTCCAAAAGATCTATTGGTTTTGCGAGGATGCGTTTCTCGGCACCGCAGCGCCCGGCGAGGTCTTACCGTGGAAGCCCGCACCGGGAGTTCACAAGCTGCGCGTGCTTGACGACCACGGGCGTTCACAAGAAATCGTGGCGAGTGTCGATACCTTTAGGGATGCGGATTCAGCGGTTCGATCCCTGATCCCATTCTGAAGAAAGGCGTCGGGCAGAATGCCACGATTCTATGGTCAACGGCCACTTTACCTCTCACACGAGGTCAGGGTTCTGTAATTCAAGGCAGCTTCCAGGCGGCGCGGAATTTTGCGTATTCGGCTTTTGGCAGGAGGACGTAGAGCGGGTGCCTGGCGGGATCGATCCGGGAGATCAGCCATTGGAGTTTTGGCTTCTCCATGGTGGTGCAACCGGCGGTGGCGGCAGCTCCGTCGCGGCGCCAGATGTGGAAGAAGATCGACGAGCCGGCGTTGGGAGCGACGTTAGGCGGGGCGTTGTGGGCGATGAAGAGCTTGAGCGAATGGGCGGCATCGCCCTGCTTCATCTGCTGCTTTTTTTCCCATGCCGTGGCGGGATTGTGGTCGAGAATGACGTTTCTGTTGTACTGCGGCGAGGCGGGGTCTTCCACCCACAGGTCGCGGGCCGTGACTTGGCGATAGGGCAGCGAGGGTTGCTTGTGGATGGATGCCTCATAACCCCACGCTCCGCCGATGGCGAAAACTCCGGCGGGAGAACGATTGTCGGACTCCTTCTTGATGGCGGCTCCGGCGGGCACGGGATGAAGTCCCCTGCCCCAGACGAGACCGCTTTTGCCGAGACGGGCTTGCCAGGGTTCGCTGGCGGCTTTCCAGGTGGAGCCCTTTTTATCGTAAAGGCAGAGGGTGACCGTGGAGCTGTCCCAGCCGTCGGAGGTTCCCACGAGACATTGAGTGGAGTTTGCGGGCAGTTCGAAGGCGGCTACCGGGAAAATCGCGAGGAGGGTGAGGATGAGAGGTCGGAGATTCATGGTGATGGATGAGCGATGAAGAGGGAGCAAGATGCTCCCGGCACGGTCTGGAGCTGGAAGCTCCAGCCACTTTGGCCTACACTCCCAAGGACTTCAAGCCGCCGATCCATGAGGCCAGCAGGACTTCTTCTTCCTTGCCCACCCAGCCGTGTTGCATCAGGCATTGGTAGCATTGTTCGAGGAGGTGGAAGATATCGGTGGATTTGCCGAAATCCAAACCCATCAATGCGGTCCGGATCGCGTTGTTGTTCACATAGCCGGACACCTCATCGCAGAAATCCACATGCAGGCTGTGCTCATTGCGTTCCTGCCAGACGGTGCAGCCGTGAAACAACACTGGGTAGCCGAGATGGTGGAGAATCCGCTGGGCGACGAAGCTGCGCCAGATATCGGTCATGCGGAAACTGCAATGGGCGGGAAGATATAACAGCGCGAAGATCTTCTTAAAAAAAGTGGTGTTCTGGCTGTTGAACGGACACCACGCGCCACTGCGGAGGGCAACCGGATCGACGTCCGGATCAAAATCGAAGGGCAGCGGGAAGAGCATCCGATAGACCGCATCCACGTCGGGGTTGGCATCGGCCAGTCCCTGCTGCAAAGGGCATTCCAGCTCCTGCATGGACGCGGGAACCGGCGGAGTCTGGCGGGCATGATCGAGTGGCAGTCCCCGCGGATAGATGAATGTCTCGGAGAAGTAAGCATAGACATTGACCCAGCCTGCCTGGTCCACCGGCCGGCAGGCGAGGTGTGGAACCCGTGGCAGCCAGAATGTCTCGCGGGGGAAGTTGTCATCATCGGTTTCCACGATGACATCCGCGCTGCGGGCGATCGCCTCAAGATAGGCGATGTTCTTGCGCGCATAGGAACGCGTGGGGCAAAGCCGGCCCAACTCATGGGAGCCGGCTAATTGGTCGGCGACGGATAGATAATGACAACCTTCCAGCTCGAAGTGTTCGGGACTTTTGGTATCACCGGCGACGATGAAATCCCAACCATGGGTGACGGAGCCAGCCGCGAGCGATTGGAGGACCGGATTGGGCGCGGAAATGCTGGTGACAACGAGAGCGGTTTTCAGTGACATGATAGTTGGATGGAATGGATCAAAGACGGGCCGACCGGCCGGTAAAGCGGAGGAATACATAGTGGCCGAGGACCGCGAATGAATTCCGGATGGCATTGCGCGAAACCCGGGGAGACGGCGCCCGGTAATGAATGGGAACTTCGATGATTTTTTCCCGGCGCAGCAGGTAACGGACTTCTGTCTGATAGAAGTGGGCCTTGGAGAGCAGCGGCCGCTCCATCAGGCGGACCAGGATTTCGCGGCGGAACGCCTGGTAGCCCGAGGTCATGTCCACGATGGGGACGCCGAGCAAGACGCGGGCCAACATCGAGCCGCCCTTGGACAGGACACGCCGTTGCCACGCGGAATCCACCATGGAACCGCCGTTGATATAGCGGCTGCCGAAGGCACAGTCGTTGCCTTCATGCAAAGCGCGCAGGAACGCCGGCAAGGCCCTCGGGTCATGGGAAAGTCCGCCATCCATTTCGACGATGATCTCATAGCCCAGGGCCAAGGCTTCACGGAATCCACGCAGATAGGCATCCACCACATTGCGGTTTTCCGGCGCCCAGATGGTGTGAAAACGGGTATCACGCGCTGCGATTTCATGACATAACTCCAGCGTCCGGTCCTTGGAGACGCCATCCACCACGAAGTAGATCGCGCCGCCTTCCAGTTGGTCCATGGCGGCGGAGAGTTGGGCGATCAAGGGCGCGAAATCGGCTTCTTCATTCGCCATTGGAATGATCGCCGCCCAGTTGTCAGGATAGGACTTCATGTGGTTTTCTAAATGTGAACCCGAAGGATATCAGTTGGTCTTTTGTTCCGGAACGGGATGATCGAAGGCTTCCCGGATTTTCGCCAGCCCCACGTCGTCCGGGTGCAAAGACAATCCCCGCTCAAGTGTGGCGCGGGCTTTTGGCATATCTCCCTGATCCCTGTATGTCAGGGAGAGCAGGGCGATCGCCTGCGGGTGCTTGCTGGTGTTGTGACTTTTCAGAAACTCTCTCAAAAGCCCTGCAACCTCCTCGCGGTGAACTGGAGTGCCGACAAGAATCTCGGCGAGTTCAAACCTGGCGGGATGTTTGAGAAACTTGGAACTCTGTGGTGATTCCAAGATGGCACGGTAGTATTTTTCCGCTGCCGGAAGATCCTGACGATATCTCGCGATTCTCGCTAAAGTCAGCTTCGCGGTGGGATCCCAGGAAACTTCGCGAATCACCTCGTTCGCCTGGATTTCCGCCTGGTCAATATAACCGGCGTTGAACAGCAAGGTACTCGCCAAGCCTTTCGCCTGGGACTGCAGTGGCCTGGTTTCGGCGGTCAGGAGCATCAACTCCAAGGGATTCCCCCAGACTCCAGCCCAATAGCGGAAGTAAGCACCGCATACCGGCAGTCGATAGACCAATAACAAACACAACACCACGGCGAAGGCGAGGCTGCCGGACTCCCTGCGGCGCATTTTGAATTGGCGGACCAACAGCTCGCAAACCGCCGCAAGGGCAACGGCCAAGCCAATGGAAGGGATAGTGACGTAGGCATCGTAGATCGGCCCGTTGAAGGTCGGAACGAAGTTCCCCGAAGGAATACTTGCCACGAAAAAGAACAACAGCCCGAAGGCGGCGAGGGGCAAACGCCTCCAGGTCATGGCGGCCGTGGCCAGCAGCGCCAGCAGGAAAAACCCGCCGAAAACCAGCGAGGCGACCGATGCCGAACGCAACCAGGCAAAGTTTCCTAACAATTCGATAGTTCCGAACGGGAAGATCCACATCAGGAAATGCCGCCAGAGAAACCATGGCGCGGACAGGCTCATGTGGAAGGCTTTGGTGTCGGGCGCGAACCCCGCGCTCAGTTTATCCACCCCGATCACCCGTGCCGAGAATTCGTGCCGGACGATGAGGTATGCCAAGGCGACGAGCGAGTAGGAGGCGTAACGAATCACCGTTTGGCGATCCAGCGAAATGCGCCGCTGTTGGAGATCCCGGATGAACAACACACCCGGGATGGCGATCAGCGATTCATAACAGAGCAACGACAGGGCGAAGAAAAACAGGGATGCGACGAAAGACCAGACCGAGGATTTCTCCGCCGCGCGCTCGTGAAAATGAAAGGCGCAGGCGGCAAAGATGATGCCGATGCTGATATTGGCGCAACTGAGCCAGACTGCCGTGGAGACACAACTGGGGCTCAATGCCCAGAAGCAAGTCGCCAGCAACGCCATCCGTCCGCAGCCGAGGCAGATCGAGGCAATCCGGAAGACTCCGACGGTGGCGCCGAGATAGGCCGCCAACCCGAGCCAGTGCCACGCGACGATGTTGGTCTTGAGGGGAGCGGCGATCATGAAGAGCGCGTTCTTCACGGGTCGGTAGTAGCCGAAGACATCGGGTTCGAAAATCCCGGTCCAACTGACAATCGCCTTGGACCTATCTAACTGGTGGATGTCGTCGGTGAAAAGCGGGGAATGCATCCCGGGCCAGATGCAGAGGACCACGGCTAACAGAATGACAGCCAGGCCCGCCAGGCTGGCGAGGGTGTTATTGCCAGGAGCGGATAGAGTCATGGGTAGTGGGCAGGCGGGCGGGGTGTTCACGGTTTGCGGTGGGCGGCGAGCGTGGCGCGCACGTCGCCGATGAAGGCGGCGGCGCGGAGTTCGATGGGGACGCGGTCGGCGTCGTCGCTGAGCCAGAGAGTGGCGTCTTGTTTGAGTTTCCTGTAGGGCTGCAGTTCGAGGGTGTCGCGGTCGATCTTGCGAAGGCCGAGGGTGAGGCGGATCGAGTTGCGGCCGTTATGGAGCTCGCGGCCCACGACGCTAACCCGCAGCAGATAGGGCCGGTCGAACGGATAGATGACGTGGGTGAGGCGATCCCCGGTGGCGAGTTTCTGACTGCGGACAAGCAGCATGGCCGAGAAAATATCAAAGACCGGCGCGTAGGCGAAGGTGCGGTCGGTTAGGGTGGATTTGGCGGTTTTACGGGACTTGTTGACGGCCTCGCTCTCGACGCGCGCGGAGAAGTGCCGGACGGTGGTGGTGACCGTTTCCTGCGGGTCGGTCTCCACCGCATGGAAGAAGCGCGGGCGCAAAGAGGTGGTCGCGATTTCAGACCAGAAGCTCGTCTGATAGGGAAACAGCACAATACCAGCTCCCTGGCTGGCGGCTGAAGCGCGGACGATGTAAGTGCCGGCTTTCCTGACGTCGGCCGGGGCGAATTCCATGCGGATGCGGCCGGCGTCGATCGCCCCGTTCCAACTCACTTGGAAGTCGAGGACGGTGGGTGGCAGTTTTGCGAATGAGCCGGGTGCGGATGAGCTGAGTTCGCCTTGCCAAGCGGGTGCCGCGTGAAGCAAAGGGGTTAGAAGAAACGCCATCAGGATCGAGCGGCAGCGGGCGGACATGTTGAATCGGGACCGGGCGTGGCGCTTATTGACCCGATGGCAGGAACACCGGTTCCGCGCGCGGCGGGAGAACCCCCGGACCGTCATCGAAACTGGTGTCGGGGCGGTCCTCGCTAACAGGCATCGGGCGGAACGAGTCGGAAAAGGTGTCCACCCGGAAATTGAGGTTCATCATGTCGCGGTTGGTTTCCGCGACTTGGTTCAAGAGATCGCGGTTTTGATTCTGGAGACTCTCCATTTTCGCGATCAGCGTTTCATAGAATTTCTTCTGGGTTGCGTCGGTGGTGGGAGCGGTTTCCGGATTCCTGGGAGTTTGCGCGACGAGACGGGGCACTGCGGGCTTGGGCTGGGGCAACGCGGGTGCGGTCGGGTGGCTGGCGGCCGGAGCTGTCGGCATCACGGGAAGTCCCGTGTGGACCGCGGCGACGAACTGTGTCACGGACCACCAGTGGCAGGTGGCTGCGGTTGACATGGCGACCAGGGCTGCCCCGCAGATCATGGGAACGGTGGTGGTTTTCATTTCTTGCGGGAGTTGGCGGGCTTGCCTTCGGGTTGCGGCTCGGGCGCGGGCGCGGGTTTCGGCAGGGAAACGAGGAGCTGTTGGAGACTGTCGATGGCCGTGCCGAGCTGCTTGGAGTCCTCGTCCAGGCGGCGGATGGAATTGGAGAGGTTGGCACCGACGGTGGCCGTCTGCGCATAGCCGAGCTTGGTGTCAAAGCCGGGCTCCGGGATGGTGAAAACGTTAGAGCCATCCGCATCGGGAACGAGCAGATGAGGGCGGATGGTCAAGGTGATGGTGGTGCCGGAAGCGAGCTCGACCTCGCGGGTGAAGGGCGGAGCGCTGCTAGACGCGTCGAGGTGCCAACCGGCGGGCGGCTGGGCCAGCGGCTTCGCGGGAAACGGCGCGAACAATTTCACCTGCGAGGGATCAATCGAACCCTTGCCGGTTTGAATTTTTTCCACTCTAACGGCAAGTCCGTCGGTGGGTTTGGGAGACACTTCATCGAGAGCGACGGCAATCGCCTCGGGCGGCGTTGGCTCCGGTGCGGGCTCGATTCCTTCCGGCGGTTTTCCGGTGACGATGATAGCCGCCGGTGGCTCGGCGGCCTGGGTCGGCTCGGGCATCGGGGCCGGTGGCTGGCCAACCGGATCCAAGACGACGGTGACCTCATTGGGCTTATCCTTGTCGCGCTGGCTGAACTCCTGGAGGGCGTCGAGCACGGGATCCGCCTTGGCTTCATCGGCGACATTTTGTGCGGCGGCGAACCCTACGGCGAGGATCCAGATGGCGGCAGTGGCGAGGCGTGGGTTCATTTTCCGGCAGGTTGGATTTGAATCAATTGCCGGGTGTCGAGACCAGCGGGGCGGGGCGCGTCAGCAGTGTCCTGTTGATTGGCCGGAAGGGTGGGACTGTCCGCCCGAAGATCCCCGGCGGGGATCGAGCGCTCGATGAGACGGTTCCATGTATCAAGCAACTCGGCGCCTTCGGAGCGCAGCAGCCGGGATTTTTCCTGATAGTCGGCGAGGCGGGCAAGCAGTGCGCGGGCCTCGGCCACTTCCGCGGCGGTCCAGCGGAGGCTCCGGCTCTGATAGAGAACGGGGACGTCCAGATTGATCCTGGCCTGATGGCCGCCCGGGGCCTCGGCGGTTAGAATGTGCTGGATGCGGAGGTTGGTTTGCTCGAAGGCGATCGGCGCGGACGAGGCCGCGCGGGCGGCAATGCCCGCGTCACGCGGGGTCTCGCGGGTGCTTTTTTCCCCGGGCAGGCGGTCGTGGCTTGGCATCAGGCCGGACACTGGCGCGGTCGCGGCAAGCGCCTTGGCGGGAACGGGAGTTGGCGGATTCCCCGGACCCGCTGCCTGCGGCGACGCGATGAAAGGCTTGGTGATGTACATCAGGCAGAACACCGCGGCAACCGCCGTGCTGGCGACCAGCAGCCACGGATAAATCGGGCCAACCCGGCAGGTGGCCGCGCGGCGGTTGGATGTCGAATGGGATGCTGCGGCCGAGGCGAGGGCCGAAGCAAGCGACTGGATCGCGTTGTCGGTCACCTCGGCGGTGCCGGTGTCTTGGGCGGGCAAGGGTTTCATGGTTTGGTCATGGGTTCTACCGCGGTTTGGGCCACTTCGGGCTTGGGTTCGGCGGCGATGGAATGGCTGACAATAGTTTGATCCGACACCCCTGGAAAAGTGGTGATGGTCATCGACTCGCGGGAAAGCCGCAGGTGGCGGAGCACGCCACCGATGTTGCTTGTCGCCTGCAGGCCGGGAATGACTTCGAGCGCGCCGAAGCCCTGGCGTTGGCGGCCGATCCCGTCGGAGCGATAGATCTCGAAGGTGGTCCGGGCTTCATCGTCACCTTCCGCCGTGACCCGGATGTGGACGCCGTCGGTGAACACCCGGAAGGCGATGGCCTTGGTCGGGACCGGCGTCATCTGCTGGCCCGTGAGCTTGTATTGGGCTTGCAGCAGGAAATCCCCGACGTGTTTGAACTCGGTGGCATGAACCACCGATGCGAGCGCGAATACCATCAACAGTGTTAGAATCTGCATTATTCCCCGACATCCCAGAGGGAGTCCTTGTTGCTGCCGGAAGGGTCGTAAGTGACGCCTGAGCCAGCATTGATGACGGGGGGAGAAACATTGACAAGAATACCGAGAGTGGTCCCGGTGAGTGATTTGACCGTCGGCATCACGGTGAGCGCGCCCGCCGCATTGTTCGCCATGTAGGGCAGCAGCAAGGCATCGGTTAGTGCCGACGGAGCCTTGGTGGGATTGTCCGCCAGATACATCCGTTGGGCGGAATAGACCCCGCGGAGGGTTTCGGAGGCGGACCGCCCGAGTTTCCACTCGTCCATCTTGCCGGAGGTGAAAAGGCCGATCTTCATGAGAGCGAGCAGCACCATGATGACGATGGTCATTTCCAGGAGCGTGAACGCTTTCGGGGAACGACGGAATGGACGCGGAGTGATCATGACGAGCGATGGGTTAACCGATTGATGAGTTCTTGGAAAGGCGGAAATGATAGTGGTTCAGCTCTTAAAGAGTTTCAGGGCCTCCATGAAATTTGCCCGAAAAACGGGATCTTCGGCAAGGCTCTTGAGGTAAACCAGCGCGAAGAACACCGAGATGGTGATGAGGACCATGGAAAACAACCACCATGTGACGGACTTGTTTTTCGGGGCGAGAAACGGGACATACCAGTCGTTCCGGTCCACGATCTCGGTGGTGTACATCTGGCTATTTTCCCTCAACTGGGCGATCAGTTGGTCGGCGTCGCTGCTGCTGCTGGCCACGAACAGATGCTTGTAGCGCTTGCCCGGCACATCGGGGATCTCCCGCGTTTGGATGCCATCCGGCAGCGATTCCGGGGCCCGCAGGGTATGGATATGGGTTTCATACACATATTTCTCACGTAACCAACGGTCGAAGCGGGTAAGTTGCATACGAGGATAAAGGTTGGGGTTGAGTGTCAAATTCCGCTCTGCATCATCTTTGGTCCCATCAGGAAGATCGGCAGGAAGGTGCCCACAAAGACCGCGGCGATCAGGCTCACGGCGATGATCAGCACGACAAAACTGATGGCGGCCGCGAAGGTGTTCATGTGGTTCTGCAAGTCCTCTTCATACATCTCCGACAACATCTCCAACTGGGCATCCAGCGACGCGGATTTCTCGCCGATCGACAGCATGTGGGTGACCTGTGCATCCACCGAGGTGTACTTGGCAAAAGCGGTGGACAGAGGAACCCCCGAGTGTTCGTATTTGTCGGCTGCGGTCCGCAGTTCTTCATAGAATGGCGTGTTGCGGACACTGTTGGCGGAGACGCGGATGGACTTCGCCAGGTTGATGCCGTTGGAATGGAGCAGCTTGATGGTGGACAGGAAAGTCACCTGGCGCAGGGCCATGACGAGCAGGCGGAGCAACCGCCATTTCGACATGAAGAAGCCGAGGATCAAGCTGCGGACGTGGCCGGATTTGACAATGGTAGCGGCGATCGCGATCACGCCGATGAGTACGACCGGCCACACGGCCTGGGTGAAATGGCTCACCTTGAAGGAAATGGCAGTCATCCCG
>JANOZJ010000408.1:0-16595 GCA_031429315.1 Akkermansiaceae bacterium | reverse complement strand
CTTCATGGCCTCCTTTGAGGCGGCGGGGTCGGGGCTCTTGATGATTTCTATCAGAACCGCGCCGACATCCGGCACTTGCACCGAGTTCACTGCCTTGATGGCGAGGATTTTTTCGGGACTGGAGTCGCCCTTCAGGATGGCAAGCAAGCTGCTTGCCGCCGCCGGGTAGGTCGTGGCGGAGAGCGCGTTGGCTGCCACCTGGTTGATCCGGGGGTTCACGCGCACCGACGGCTTGTAGACCGGTCCTGAATGGCACTAACTTAAGGGGCTTTTGGGGTAGAGTTACAGGTCTTTATACTGCCGTGCATCAGGATTTGTGATTTTGCCGGGTAAGGAGTGGCGACCTTATTGTCGCCTCTCTTCTTTAACCATAGGGAAGATAGGGACAATAAGGTCCCTACTCCTTATTTCACAAGTCCTGATGCGCGGCAGTATAGTCGTGTTCGACGCCCAGGCCCGCCTAACCGTCGGCCACGCCAAGGCGATGCTCGCGATCAAGGACCACGCCGCCCAGCTTCTCACCGCCGACCAAATCATCCGCCGGCTTGCCGAACGGCGATTGATCGCCACCGTGTGGACTGCGGTGGCAGAGCGAAGCGCCGACACCGCTTTGGATTCTTCGTGAGTCGGCGCCGATTCACACTGAAACATCCACGCGCAGCGCCAATGACAAGGAGTGGCGATCTCCGAATCGCCTGCCCATGGGTGGACAATGAAGGGCGGCTTCGTCAGCTCATTGGCGGCGCATGGGCTTGGCGGATCGGAGTCCGCCACTCCTTGGGGCTTGTTTCGGCGAAACAAGGAGTGGCGATTTCTGATTCGCCTGGCCATGGGTGGACAATGAAGGGCGGGTTCCTCTTATCATTGGCGGCGCATGGGCATGGTGGATCGGAGTCCGCCACTCCTTGGGGATTACCGCAGCCTAAAACGTCATCCCGATGGCGAACTGGATCGTGCCGACGGGTTCGCCGGTGTCCCGCGTCAGGTTGTAGCCGTATTCGAGCCGGATCGGACCGACCGGCAGATCCAGCCGCAGACCGAGGCCGACCGCGAGTTCGGTTTCGCTGGAGCCAAGCTGGCTAACAGCCCGGGAAAGCGTGCCGGCATCGAGGAAGGCTACCGCCTTGAGGCTGTCGGTTAGACTGCGGATGAGTTCGGCACTGGCGCTCCACATGCCCTCGCCGCCAATGGGATTGCCATCGACGGAAGGTCCGAGTTCACGTTCCTGATAGCTGCGGACGGAGCGCGCGCCGCCATTGAAGAGACGGAGATCGATCGGCAGATTTCCTTCATCACCGGAGGAATAGAGGAGGCCCAGCCCGCCGCCAAGGCCGACCTCGTAGTCGGCGTTGATCTTGCGGTACCACCCGCCGGTTAGACCGGCTTTGACATACATGGTGGCGATGTCGCCGATGGCCGCGCCGATCTCCAACGGGTTTTCGAAATGCCAGCCGCTCTTGGGCAGGACCGCGCTGTCGCGGAAATCGACCGCTTGGGTTACGCGGAAGCGCGTCTGGTTGTAAACGGTTTCCCCAAGCTCGGCAGCAGGCAGGCCATCCTCGGTTAGATTGACCAGCGAGTGGCCGACGAGCAGCTCGAGCGTGTAGTGATCGCCGAACTTCCAGGAGGTCTTGCCTTCCAGGCCGGTTTCAAACGAGCTGTATCCCTCGCGGCCGAAGATCAGCGCATAGACGCGGGCGGTGGCCGAGACATCGCTGCCGAACAGCCAGGGATCAGTGATGCGGGTCTCGCCTAACACCCCACGCGAGCTGAACTCGAAGCCGGTGCTGAAGCCGCGCAGACCGCCCCACAGGTTCCGGTCGGCATAGGCGATGCGGAAGATGGCCCCCTGATAGGAATCCGCGCCGACGGCGAGCGTGAGTTCGCGGGCTTTAGCTTCTTCAAAGTGCAACGTGGCGTCGATGGAGTCGTCGGAAACCGGGTTCCTTTGGACGCGGGCGGAGGAAAACGCCCCGGTCGCGAGGAAGCCGCGGAGGCGTTTGTTCATGGCGGCCTCGTCATACCACTCCCCTTCCAGACTCTTCATCCGTAGCTGGATGCGTGCGGGCTGGGTGCGCACAAGGCCCTCGACGTGGACCTGATGGAGACGCACCCGTTTGCCAAGATCGATGGAAAACCCGGGAATGAAGCGCAGTGAATCCAAGGTCCGGGTCATCGAGATGTTAGCATCGGGATAGCCTTGGCTGATGAAGGACTCCTCCACGGCGAGGCGCATCGCGTTCAAATTCGCGGTGCTGGCGCGGCGGGAGGCGTAGGGAGCCGCCGCCTCTTTCGCCGCCGTCACGCCGCGACCATCCGGACTGGTGATCCGCGCCTCCACGATGTGGTAGCGGGCACCCTGTCTAACATCGATGACCGGATCGACCACTCCGGTCGCGGGGGCGGTCGCGCGGGAAACGAGGGTCGCCGTCGCGCCCCAAAAGCCCTGGGAATTGAGCTGTTGGACGATGTATGAAAGGCCCGTTGCCACGTCTTCCTCGCGGAAGGGAGGTTTACCGGAGGCAAGCGGGCGATCTTTGGTGGCAGGCCGGGCGTAGAGCTTGGCCAGCGATTTCGCATCGGCGGCGGGCACGCCATTGACGGTGACCTGGCCGAGGGAAAGGCGGCCGCCTTCATGCACGGTTAGAAGAATTTCCGAGGCGCTAACGACTTTATAGTCCACCCGCACATCGCCATAGCCGTCTTTCCGCAGGATCTGGCGGACGAGGAACGCGGCATCGTCGGCGCGGGAGGTGGAAGCCTGATCGGAGTAAACATGCGCCAGGCGACCGCCCATCAGGCCGAGGATCTCGTTCTCGCTCTTGTCCGCCATGCCGGTGATCCGCACTCGTGTCTCCGCGGCGGCGGCAAGCGCTGTTAGCAGGATCAGGAAAACAGCGCGGAGGAGCATCATCAGCGGAAAGACATGCGCCAGACGGCGAGGACGCGGGAATCACCGGTCGCGCCCATCCCGGCTGATAGAAACCACCGGTCGCTGATGGCGAGCGTGGCGGTGGAATAGGATTCCGAAGTGTAGGGATCTGCTTCGGCGAGGCTGAAATCGACCCGGTCTAACATGCCAAGCAGCGGGCGGAGTTGTTTGCCGAAACGGAACCGGCCGCGGCGCATTTCCTCCACCAGGAGTTGCAGCGCGCGCGACGAGGCGGCCTGCGGATCCTCCAGTCCCGAGGTGGTGGTGCCGGTGGCTAACAGGGTCATGATTTCGTTGTCCGGCAGCGGTGGACTGGACGTGAGTACGAGCTGCGGGTCCGACGCGCGGCCATAGGCGTAAACCGTCACGCGGTACGGCCGCGGCTCGGCGGTGCCGCGGATTTCCAGGATCGGATCGAAGCCGGTAGCCGGCGTGAAAGTCGCCGTGCCGGATCTAACGGACAGGGTGCTGAAGGGCAACGACGCCCGGAAATCCCTAATCGTGAGGACTCCATCGGGTGCTGGCGCGCCGAGTGTGCCACCGACGCGGATGGCTCCCGTGACATCGCCGTTGGCGAGATTTCCTCGGATCAGGAAAGGTTCCTCGGTGCGGACGGTGACGTTGAACCCCCAGTCGCGGATTGGCATCGGGAGAGGGTTGGCCCGGGTTCTCGGTAGATCGATTTTCGGCAATGCGGCCGCTGCGGGTCCGGTGAACGGCTTGCCGATGGGTAACAGCTCGATGTCCCGATAGAAAATGCTGTCCACCGTGCCGACCGTGCCGGTTAGAACCGCCTTCGACCACGGTCCTTGCAGGCGGAGGTCGGCATTGGCGCGGAGGATGAAGAGCTCGTTGCGCATGACCGGCAGGTGGCTACCGCGCAGGCGGACATCGAGGTCGCCGAGGGTTCCGTTAGTGATCGCGAGCGAGCCCTCGCCTTGCAGCGTGCCCCCGGCGACGTTGCTCCTGAGGTTTTTCAGGACGATGCGGTCCAGCGCGAGATCCACCGTGGCGGCGATGCCCTCGACGACCGGATAGCGCTCGTCCTTCAGCCGGATCCCGGCACCGGTTAGATCGAGCGAGCCCTTGAGCACCGGCTTGGCGACCTTTCCCGAGACGACGACGTTGCCCGTGACGATTCCGGAAACCTGGGAGGCGGCGGGGACCAGCGAGGTGAACCGCGCGAGGTCGAGCCGCGGCAGATCGATACGGGCTTCGATCGCTTCCTCTATGAACAAGCCGGGCTCTCTGGCCCACTCGGCGGGACGGAAGGCCATCGCGGCCTTGGCCACGGCTGGCGGGAAATCCGGCGCGGAGGCGCTGCCGTCAAGCGTTAGACGGCCGTCGCGGCCGGCGAGTATGAGCTTCAAACCGGCGGGCGGCAGGTTCGGCTGGGCGGGCGAGCGGAGTTCGCTGGCCTCCAGCTTGGCATCGACGACCGGCGCGGCATAGGTGCCGGAAACGTTGATTTCAAGCTGGCCGGTGGAGCGCGCGTCGAGTTTCTCCATGGGCGGCACCCATGGCGTGAGCAAGCCGAGCGGGAGCACGCGCGAGTTGATAGAGACCACGACGGGCCGCGTATCGTTGGCGAGCGTGTCGCGCCATTTCGAGAAATCCGCGGGCACCGGCAGGCTGGCCGTGCCCTCGGCGAGTTCGTTGTTGCCATCGCTCCAGAGGAAACGCCGCAGCTCTAACAACCCACCCGCCAGCGCGGCATCAAGGGCCACGGTCTGGTCGTTCATTTGCAGGCGCAGCCCGCGGGTCTCGAAGCCTGCGGGCCAGTCGTAGGTGATCCCGCCGATGGCTGTGACGGGGGCCATCGCTTCCCGCGACCAGGTGGCCTGGGCCAGGGTCAGCTCGCCGCGGTGCTTGCGGGCTTTCAACTCGCCGCCGCCGGTCCACTTGCCGGTTAGACTGGCCGTGCCGCCGGGTTTCACCCTGACGATGGCCAGCCAGCGGTCGATGCGGGCGTTGGTGAATTCATCAAACTCCAGCGTGCCCTGATAGATGGCGGGCCCGGGCTGCCAGGTCGCGGTGGCGTTCAGCCCGTCGGCGGCGAGGTCGGCGGCGAGCGGCTGGCCCGATGCCCAGCGGCTCGTGATAGAGATGGGCGAAGCGAGCGCTACATCCTTTGCTTTCAAGACGACATCTGCGGTGGCGGCCTGCGGTTTGTTAGCGACGAACTTGACGTTGAAATTTCCGTCCACCGCCGACGACGGGACCGGGGCCTCGGGATCGATCAAGGGGAAGCGGGCGGCGAGCTCGCGCAACGCTGGCGGGACGTCGGCGATGTTGAAGCGGCCTTGGGCATCGCCGAGGGTGAAGGTGTTTTTGCCGCGCGTGACGGGGGCGGCGGCATCGAGGGAAAACGCGGTCCCTAGCATGACTCCATGCGCGACGACCGACGATTGATCGGCACCCAGTGTGGCGTCCATGCTCAACTCCGGCGCGCGCCAATCCTGCCATGCGAGGTTCTCCAGCAACAAGCGCACGGTGCCGGTCGCGGCCTTGGGATCTGGCAGAATTTGCTCCAGCTCGATCGCCAGCGAAGTGAGGGTCCCGCTTGCCGGGAGTTGGAGACCGAAGCGTTTCGCGGTTTCCTCAACCTGGAGCTTGCCCTCGCGCAGGTCGATCTTGGCCGAGGAAAACCCGGGCGCGCTGGTGACCACAAACACCGCGTCGTCGAGGTGCAGCAATGCGTCTAACGAAGGCTCGCCGCCGGCGGGAAGCTGGACTGCCAGATCGCGGACACTCACGCCGGGAAATGGATCGACGCGCTCGATGGATAGCTTGTCTGGGCTCCACAGAATGGTCGATTGCTGGGCCGGCCACTCCCGACCGGCGGCGTCGGTGACGGCACCGAGTCTGAGTGTTAGATCGTCGCTGCCGGTCTTGTGGGAAATGCTGCTGGTTGCCATGCGCAGCGCCGGTTTCCCGTCGCGGGTGGCGGCGAGAGAGATGTTTTTGAGCTCGAGTTCCAACGGGATCACCTGGCTGCGGACGGTGCGCAGGGTTTCCGCCAGTTTCTTAAGGTCGAGTGGCCCGTGTTTCTTGTCCTTGGGTTGCGCGCCGAGCCGCAAATCCACGTGGACGCCGTCGAGGGTGAGGCCCCGAAGCCGGCCTTTGAACAAGCCGTTCCATTCGTAATCCGGGATCACCTGGTCGATCGTCAGGCTGGCCAAAGTCGAGTCGCTCTCGATCCGCAGGTCGGCAAACGAGAGCCCGCCGGTCAGGTTGCCCTTGATCTTGAAATCCCCGCGCAAGCCGAGATCCTCAATATAATGCCTGGCGACGCGCGGCGCGATCAGTCGCAAGCCCGGGCCGTTCAGCCACACGACGCCCAGCACCAGCACGGCGAGAACGATCCAGAGCCGGAATCTCCTCCGTCGCTTGTGACGGGTTGCGGGTGGTTCGAGTGGTTTTTCGGGGTCTGCCAAAACGCGGGTAGTTTTGCCCCATCTCCGAGCGAGGTCAAATGCTGGATTTCTCGGGAATTGCCAAACCGGGATGGTCGGCCTATGTCCGCCCCTTCATGGAACCTATCACCTTCACCCCGCTCTACATGGAACGCGTCTGGGGCGGCCGCGAACTCGAACGTGTCTATCACCGCACCCTCCCCGATCCTAACAAGCACTTTGGCGAGTCCTGGGAAATCGTCGATCGCGAGCATGAGCAGTCGGTGGTGGACGAGGGGACTTTCCACGGCAGCACCTTGCACCAACTGTGGACCGACCACCGCGAGGAGATCTTCGGCGAAGGATTTCAAAACCACCCGCGTTTCCCGATCCTGATCAAGATCCTCGACGCCCGCGACGATCTCTCGATCCAAGTACATCCGCCCGCCCACCTCGCGGATGTGCTCGGCGGCGAACCCAAGACGGAAATGTGGTTCATCGCGGATTGCGAGCCGGGGGCGAAACTTTACGTCGGCCTGAAAAACGGCGTCACGCGCGACGCATTCGAGAAATCCATCGCCGACGGCACGGTGGCCGATTGCGTGCATGCGCTCACGCCGCAGGCCGGCGAAGCGATCTTCATCGCGTCCGGTCGGCTACACGCCATCGGTGCCGGATTGCTGATCCATGAAATCCAACAGAACTCGGACACCACCTATCGGGTGTTCGACTGGAACCGCCTAGGCCTCGATGGCAAACCGCGCGAACTCCACGTCGGCGAGTCGTTAGCCAGCATCGATTTCCAGGACTTCGAGCCGGCCATGGACCCTCCCGTCGGCGACAATCTCGCAAGCTGCGAGTCTTTCAAAACTGATAGAAAGTCGCTGGAGCTGGGCCAAACCCTCGCCAACCCGCGGGACGACCGGTTTTCCATCATCTCGGTGGTGGATGGGCAGTTGGAAAGCGACGGCGGCCGGAGATTCAAGAAGGGCCAATTCATCCTTCTGCCACGCGACGGCGCGCCGCTAACAGCGCTGGAGGATTCCACTGTGCTGCAGATTACGCTGCCGTCACAAGGAGTTCCCTAGATGTGTCCCAGCCGGGCTGCGAGCCTCTGGATACCGAGCCGGTGTCAGCGTGATTTCCATCATTAAACACCATGTGGCTCAAAAATCAGACGCGCTTTGTATGAGGCTGGACGACCCGCAGATCAGTCATGGACGGGGCCGTTTTTGCCGCCAAATTCGACCCACAGAATCGCCTCGCGCATCAATGCCTGGGCGTCTGGCAATGACAATTTGGACTTCAGATTGAAGCGATGGGCATCCACGGTTTTCGGGCTGATGTGCAGCAGGTCGGAAATCTGGCCGGTGGATTTGCCATGGCCGAGGAGTTCGAACACTTCCAATTCGCGGTCGGTGAGCCGTTCGAGTCCGAATTGGTCGGGTCCGCGTTTACCGGACAGGCCGTGGAGGATTTGATTGGATACCAGGGTACTCAGATAGATTTCTCCCGACATGACGCGACCGATCGCTTCGATCAACTTGCCGGTGGCAGCGCCTTTCATGAGATAGCCCTTCGCCCCCGCGCGGATCGACCGCTGTGCATAGAGCATTTCGTCATGCATGGAGAACACCAGGATCTTGATTCCGGGAGTTAGACATTGCAGGTCTTTGATCACTTCAATCCCGCTCTTGTCCGGCAAGGTGATATCCATCACGACCAAATCGGGCGCAAGCGCCTGAATCGCCCCCACGGCATCCGCCGCGGAAGCCGCCTGGCCGCAAACCTGCCAACCGTCATTGTGATCAATGAGGCGAACCAGTCCCTCGCGGAGCATCGGGTGATCGTCTACCAGGAAAATGCGTTTCATGAGATTAGTTCCATGGTCGAATGGTGACCATCGTTAGAGATGACAGTTCAAGATGCAGGTCTAAGGCACAATGGCAAGCACTGGAAATTTATTAAGAGATTCACCTAAGGCTAGATAAGAAAACATAAGCTCGCAAGGGGAGGCGCAAGTAGTAGAACTGCAAGCGTGATCACTACCGACATCCCCCCAGTCCATCGCCGCTCGCCCTCGGAAAAAGTAGCCGCGCGAGGGGCGGAGGTGAGGCATGGGTCAGCGGCAGTTGCGATCAAACCCGCCCATCTTCTGTTCCCGCCAGATCAAGCGTTTCTGTGGCTCCCCGGACTGCCGGGCGATCAGGTGGCCTATTGCACCTATAACGAGTCCCACGGCAATCCGGAATCCATCGAATCCACGGAATCCCGCCGGATTTCCCGCAAGCCGGATCGCGATGAAAACCAAGCGCTCTACGCCCCGCCATACCGGGTGAGCACTGCAACATACATTGCCTGGCACACCAACGTCACGCCGCCCTTTCCGTTTCATCCAGTTCCCATCGCCCGTTCCCTCTCCGAAGCAGAACTCGAAACTCTTGGTCGTCACGTCCTCTTTCTTGCCAATCCCAACACGGATCAACACGGCGATCCGTTACAATCTCTTCGGAACGACCGCAAATGCTTGGTGTTTGCGGCCTTGGCCGCGATGGGATGTCTAGCGGGTTCGGTCCCGCAGCCCTGCTAAGATTCTCCCCCCATGTATCCCCCCACGCCTAGCCCGCCGCCCCCCCGGCGGGCTTTTGCGTGTCCGACGCTTGGCTTGCGGCGGATTGGCATAAATTTCCGTCCATATTGCGCCGGACGGGTTAGCCGCCGCCGAGAAACTCCGCGGTGCGCGTTTCCGACCAATACTCGCCACCATTGCCGAACGCTTCGAAGCCCACATGGCCGCCGGTCGAGGGGGACTCGAAATGGAAATACCGGCTGGCGGCAGCCTCGGCCACGGGGTAACAACCGGGGCCGAGGAAGGGATCGTTCGCTGCGTTGACGAGCAAGGTGGGCAAGCTGATTTGCGGCAGAAACCGGCGGCAACTGTTGCGCGCCCTGTAATCCGCCGCATCGCGGAAGCCGTGGATCGGCGCGGTGTAACGGTCGTCGAACTGTTGGAAGGTGCGGATCCGCCGCAGCCCGGATAGATCGAGCAGGTCGGGGAACATCTGCTTTTTGGCCCGGATCTTGGCCCGCATTTCCCGGAGGAAGCGAGCCATGTAAAGCCGGTTGGACGGGCTGGAAAGTTGGCGTGACGAGCAAGCGAGATCACAGGGCACCGAGAAAGTCACCGCCCGGTGAAGCCGCGGCGAGAGGGCTGCGGGACGTTCGCCGAGGTACTTGAGAGTTAGATTTCCGCCCAGGCTGAAGCCGATTAGATCGATGGAATCCGCTGGATGATGGTCCAAGGCATGGCAAATGACCGCCTGCAAGTCCTCGGTCGCGGCGCTGTGATACATGCGCAACAAACGGTTAGGCACGCCGCTGCAGCCACGGAAATTCCACGCCAGCACGTCCCACCCGCGACGGACCAGGGCGGCGGCCATCGCCTGGATGTATCCGGCGGCCAAGTCCGCCTCCAGGCCGTGGGAGAGGATCGCCAGGCGAGGGCGACCGTGATCCGCCCACTGCAAGTCGATGAAATCCCCGTCCGCCAGTTCCAGCCGCTCGGCGCGGCTCGTGACCCGCGCCACTCGCCGGAACAACGCGGGGAAGATGGTTTGGGCGTGTCCACCGGCGAGCCATGACGGGGCGCGGTAGCTAGAATTCCGGATCAATGGCATGAGTGGCTGCCGGGGGATCTAGCCCGAAACGACCCGCGCCGCAAGACCGCTGGCGGGAACAACCGCTCCCGATTTCCGCCCATAATCTCACTTGTCATCCCGCTCCGGCCAGTGTAGCCGTCCTGCCGCTAAGAAAATCGCTTAGCCGATTTATTTATGACTATTTTCATTCTTTGGTGCCTAGCCGGCATCGCCGTTGGTATCGTCTTCGCTTCGTTTTTCGAGTGGCATCTCCACAAATACGTAATGCATCGCCCGCTGGGGAGTTTCCGATATGCGTTCCAAGCGCATGCGGTGGTTCATCACAAGACCTTCAAGGCGGATCACACGTATCACTTGATCCATGAAAAGGACAAGGAGACCATCCCGATGGCTTGGTGGAACGGCCCGGTGCTGATTTTAATCGGCGTGATGCCGTTCGCACTGCTGTCCTGGGTGATCGGGCAATGGGCGTTCGTCCTCGGTGGTTTTCTCGCTTTCGGGTCTTATTACTGCTTCTATGAATACATCCACTGGTGCATGCATTTGCCGAAGGCCCGGCGGGTCGAAAAGCCTTGGTGGTTTCGCAAGCTCAACGGCCATCATCTCCTGCATCACCGCTACATGCACAAGAACTTCAACGTCGTCCTGCCACTGGCGGATCTGTGCCTCGGCACGCTGATGCTGCGGGCTAAAACCCACTTCGCACAAGCCATGGGACCGTCCGTGCCAAATATTCAGCCGTTGGCCTGATTTTTTTGGGCGAAAGAGAATGCTGGATTTTTCAATTCGGGTTTGCTAATTGTCAACCACACCCGATTGAAACCATGAAATTCCTACTATTGATCCCAATCCTTGGCCTGTCGTTTTTCGCCAGTTCGTGCCGCACCGTCACTCCGATCGACCCGATGACGGGCAAGCAAACCTGCAAGTGCCTTCCCGAGAATTTCCGCCCGAACGGAAGCTGTTGCCAGCATCTGGTGATCGGCAGCAAGTGAGTTGACCCGGGCCTCTAACCACGGCCCGGAATTGCGAACTTTTCCCCAAGGGACATGGCCGAGACGGTCATGCCCCTTGGGGAAACGCAACTTTCAGCTTTAACTGAAAAATCCCCGGTCGGCCAAATGCGCCAGCCATGGCTCGTAGGCAAGCTCCGGACAGTGTCTCGCGGCAAATCCAGCGAGTTCGTGTCGGCTCCGGCTGCCATCCATCAATGCCAGCACGTCGAAGTGCAGCCATGGAAAATCGCATGGCACATGCCACACGTCCACGACCGGCAGCTTCAGCCGTGCGCACCGCAAGCGGAATGGATCGAGCGCGGGAAACTCCGGCGGCTCACTAACAAAACGCACCGGCTCGATCCGAGGTCGGATCCAACCGCGGGTGATGCCATCGAAAATCCGCCGCGCTGCGATCCTGGGGTCTTGGTCGCCGATGATTTCACCAACCGGCACGCAAGATGGAGCGAATGAGCGGATCCTTTGAAAAAATACTTTGCTCCCCAAATCCAGCGGCTCCACCCCGGCACGGACGGCGAAATCCAGCACCAGACCGGAGGAGATCCGCTCAGCCACCGGGGCATCGTCGCGGCAGAGCATGCCCGAGCGAAATGTCCGGCCGGCCGCCTCGTCCACGGCAAGCTGGAAGGCGAGCGGATCGGTCACACTGCGTCGCAACTCCTCGATTACGGCTTCACCCAGCCCGGACGGAATGTTCGCGCCGGGATCGGACTCGCCCAACCAGCGCAGCCCCGCGCTGGCCGCCGCCCTAGCGAAGCGATCCAGCGGCCACGGGTCGTTGACCGGCCCGAAATCGTCGAACGCGAGGATCGCCGGTCCCTTGGCTAACATGTCAGCGATGATCGCCGCTTCGGGATCGCCTGGCTCCGTTAGATTCGCGAGAATTTCCAACGCGTCAACCTCCCCCCCACCCCTCACCTGTTGGATGGCGCGGACTTTCGCGATCACCGGCAGCCGTGGTTTCCAACCGCATTCGAGGTTGAAGCTGATCGTCGCGATGCCGGACAGGCTGAGATGCCTGCGGCAAAACACCAGCAACGCCGCTTTCACTTCATCCGGCACCCACGAGAAGAATCCGTGGGCAATGATGAAGTCAAACGGTCCATCGCCCGGCTCGAATTCCCTCAGGTCGCAAGCGATGAAATCGACATTGCCAATCCCTGCCAGCGCCGCCCGCTCGCGAGCTTCATCAATCGACCGCTCCGCCAGATCGATCCCCACGAACCGGCTCTCCGGCCACCGTCGCGCCAGCGGCAACAGATTGTGCCCGGAACAACAACCGATCTCCAGGATCCGCGCCCGCCGCGGATGTGGCGCTTCCAACCCGCCCATTCTAGCAGCCACGGCGGACACCGCCGGATCCGACAAGGGATGGCTCATCGGCGGATAGATCCGCTTCTCGTAAAGCTCGTGGATCACATCGGGCATGGCTTCAGGAAATCCGCTTCACCGCCACGCGGTCCCAATACATCCGGTCCCGCCAGTCTTGGAACGAACCGTTATACGGATCCAGTTGCGGCCGGGTCGCCACCGACTCGCCGGCGACCAGGACTTCGTTCATTCCCTCAGCCGTCGTTAGACTTCGCACCTTGGGAAACGCCTCGCGCAGGATTTTCCGCGTGAGCGACTGCATCGTCCGGTGCCCGGCACCGGTCACCAGGTTCACCGCGAGCAATCCGCCCGGAGCCACCGCCCGCCGCAGATGTTCCAGCAGCGCGGGATTCCATGCCCGCGGGCGGAAAACGTCGGTCTTGCCTGCCAGATAGATGTCATCAAACACCACGTCGAACTTCCGCCGGTTGCGCTCCAGCCACGGATAGGCATCGGTCGTGTGGATCTCGATGTCGAGCGCATCAAGATCCATGTGCTCGCGGGCGAGACCGACGATTTCCGGATCGATGTCGATGGCGGTTAGGCGGCAGTCCGGCAACAGATGCCGCAGCACCCGGAACGCCGTGCCACCAGCGAGGCCCAGCATCAGGACCGAGCGCGGCGGACCGTCCTTGTGGAGCAGCGCCGCCGCCGCAATCAGGTCCCACGCCAGTCCGGTTAGAAACCGCTTCCTGTGGTACGACGCATGCAGCGCCCCGGCCACCCGGAACTCGGTCGCCAATTCCGATTTCCAGATCTCCAGCGATTGAAAGCGAGTGTGGACGATTCCCGTGCGGCGCATCGGCAGTGACTCTGGAGTTTTCCAACCCACCGGGGGAAGCACGAAATCCACCCGAGTTCCCGTTAGACCTGCGCCGGTCGCTTGCCGAGCCCCCGGTAGTAAACCGCGAAGATCACTAGGCACACCGCGATCATTCCGGCGAGGATCGCCCAGAACTCCATCCAGCCCCGGCCATCCGCCGTGACGCAACGGTTCCTCAACCACCCGCAAACCAAAGCCCCGACCAGCGGTCCGAGGCCACCTGAAACCAAAGTCAGCAAACCCTGCGCTTGTCCGCGGAGACCCGGATCCACGCGGCGGTCGAGGAACACCTGGGCCGTGATGAAATAGAACGTGTAGCACATCCCATGCAGCACGATGCCGCCGATGTGCCAGCCGATCAATCCGCTGGCACCGGCGTAAGCGCTCATCCCGAAGCGCACGACTGATAGACCGAGCGCCCACAACAACACATCCTTCACCCGGAACCGCACCATCACTGAACCTACCAGCAACATGGCGATGATTTCCGTCACTTGCGCAAGAGTCATCGTCGCCGTGGAATGCCGGTCCCCCAAGACAGCGAGGAATTCCGGCGCATACATGTAGAAGGCGGAGAGAGGAATCGAAAACAGGGCCGTGACCACGAAAAACACCCGATGGTCGTGATGCTTCATCAAGGAAAACGCGTCCAGACCCAAGCGGCTTTGCCACGAGTTCGCCCGGCCCAGCGGCGGCGTGTGAGGCAGCAGGAAAGCAAACACTCCGCACAACAAGCGCGTGGCGGCCGAGGCATAGCCAGCGACCGGGCTGGTGTCCGCGTGCAGCACGTAGCTGGTGAGCAGCCCGGCCGCCATCCACCCGATCGTGGCTCCCAGCCGCACCAACGGGAACTGGCGTTCGCCATGCGGCAGGTGGGTGAGCGCGATGGTCGTTAGAAGCCCCCAAGAAGGGCCTGAAAAAAGTGAGCTTGCGCCTAACAACGCGACGAACCACCAGGGATTCCACCCGGCATGAAGTGAGCCGAAGGCCGCGAGCAAAGTGCCGGCACCGAGGAACGAGGTCCAGGCAAACAGTCGGTCCGCCGCGATCCGCTGGTCGGCCAAGGCACCGCCGACCAACGGCGAAACCATCGCACAGAGCGGCGGCACCACGAACACCAGCGCCACCCACCCGCCCAAGCCCTGAGCCTTCAAAATATTCGTCAAGGCCGGCATCCAGAAACCCGGCGTCATCCCTTGCAGGAAGAAAACCACCCACATCCAACTGAAAACCCCCTTCGGTGTTTTGGGGATATCGGGCTGGCCTTGCACGCGAAGTCACTAGACGCGGCTTCCCGGATTGACCAGCCGGATATTCTACAGCCGAATATTCCCTGCCACTGGCCCAAATTATCCGAGACAGAAAAATTCGCTTGATCCGCAGAGCATTCTTCGCTTTGTTCTAAGGAACACTGTTCATAAAACGATGCACAACGAACTTACCCATCGCCAAAAAGAGATCGTGGACTACCTGCGGATGTCGCAGCGCCAGACGGGCATCATGCCATCGACCCGCGAGATCCAACACTTCTTCGGATTCGCCAGCCAAACCGCCGCCATGAGCCACTTGCGCGCGCTCGAACGCAAGGGAGTCATCCAGCGGTTGCCCGGAAAGGCCCGCGCCGTCATTTTCCCGGACGAACTCGACCGCGGCGAAATCCTCGACATCCCAATCTTCGGCAACATCGCCGCCGGCATGGCGCAGGATGTGGAGTCGGAGCGCCAAGGATGCATTTCCGTCGATATCACGGCCTTGGGAATCCCGCGCCATGCACGCACCTTCGCCCTCAAAGTCCGTGGTGACTCGATGATCGACGCCCATATTTGCAACGGTGACACCGTGATCCTTGAATTCCGAGAACCTCGGAAAGGCGACATCGTGGCCGCCCTCATCGACGGGGAAACCACCTTGAAGCGCTACCTGCTGGACAGGGGACGACCCTTCTTACGGGCAGAAAACGCGGATTATCCGGATTTAATTCCCGCCCGCGAACTCATTATCCAAGGGGTTCTCATCGCGTTGCTGCGCCACGCGGCTTGATGCCGGGGCCTATTGATAGATTGTTAAGTTTTCTGAATGATTGACGAGTCCGCGCGAGTTGGGTAGGTTTCGCCATTCACTCGAATGGCAAATGAACCCATCACATTTACCTGTCAGGCTTGCGGCAGCAGGCTGACAGTGCCGAGCAATCTAGCAGGGGTGACCGGCCCTTGCCCGACCTGTCAGACGATGATTCAGGCACCGTTGCCAACAACGGATCCGGCATCTGCGGTTCCGGGTTCCCAGGCGTCACCCGCCGTGCTGCGGCCGGAACCCCGGCAATTGCCGAGTCGTGCGACATACGGGGATCCTATCGCCAAGCAAATGCCCGCGCCGAATTATAGCAGCGAGGCATTCAGCGACGTCCATCCCCCGCCCCGGCATGTCCGAAATCGTTTCGTCCGGTTTGTGATTCCGCTGCTGTTCGTCATGGCGTCAGTGGCCATCGGTTTCGGCGTTGCGACCTTTCTCAAAAAGCACTCGAAGTCCGCATCCGGCAACGGGTCCGTGAGAAGTTCCGATACCCGGCCGATCCTTCAGGATCCCGAGTCCGCCAGCTCTAACCAAGAATCGGGCCAGCAAGCGACCCCATTGATACCCGGGCGGTCGTCGGTCAACGAACCAGCGTCGCCCCTGCCCGCCGGGCTGGAAGCGAAGTCTCCGGGCGTAGTCGCCAAGGACGTGTTGGACAAATTTCTCGCCGCCAAGACCTTAGCCGAGCGGCTGCCATTGATGGAAGCCAGCACACCGCAGCCCGAACTCGCGAAATCCTGCCTCGCCGGGCCGCTTCCGGAAGTAACCAACATCTCGCTCGGCGCGGTCGAAAACAATGCCGTCGAACAAGTCGCGGACTTCTACCACAACGTGGATTTCGACGCGGGAAACAACCGGACAAATCCCCACACAATTCTTGTCAGGATCCGTGGTTCGGCAGAGCCGAAAGTCGTGGCGGATCCATTTCTCGATTCATACGGCGGACGTCTGGCAGCCTATGCCGGATCGCCATCAGACAAAGCGGGGTTTTTCCAAGTGATCGTTTGGCCACTGGCCACTTGTTACGACGAGCGGGTGCCGAATCATGAGAAAAAGCTGACTCTCAAATTGCTCCCACAGGTCAACGCCAAGGAAATCGCCTTGGCCTATGTCGGACGCCAATCGAAAATCGCCCAGATGCTGGAAGACGGCACCTACAGCGTCGGTTATGGCAAAGCCAAGGCTTGCACGGTGATGCTCCGCTGGAACACCGAAGACAATCCCGACACGCCCTATCTTGAGGCCGTCGCGCTCAGGACTTTGGATTGGAATCCTTGATCCTTCCCGCGTCGTGCAGCGCCCGCCAGCCGCCGCGCAGCACGGAAA
>JANOZJ010000407.1:0-2393 GCA_031429315.1 Akkermansiaceae bacterium | reverse complement strand
GATCTTGCGGACCTTCATCAACTCGGCGTATGGCTTCGGCAGCGCGGCCTTGAGCGTGCTGACATTTTCCGGAGTGCGGACACCGGCGACGACGTCTTCGCCTTGGGCGTTGATGAGGTATTCACCCCAGAATTCGTTGTTGCCGTTAGCGGGGTCGCGGGTGAAGGCGACGCCGGAGCCGGAGGTGTCGCCGGTGTTGCCATAGACCATGGCCTGCACGTTGACGGCGGTGCCCCATGCGGCGGGGATGTTATATTTACGGCGATAGACGATCGCACGGTCATTCATCCAGGAACCGAAGACGGCACCGGCGGCACCGCGGAGTTGGTCCCATGGATCGCTCGGGAAGCTGTGGCCGGTGCGCTTTTTGACAAGGGCCTTGAAGCGCTTGACGAGTTCCTTCTGGTCGTCGGCGGTGAGGTCGGAATCGACGATGTCCTTGCCGTATTTGTCGTGTTTGAAGTTTTCGATTTCGACTTCGAAGGGTTCGTGGTCTTCACCTTCGGTCTTTTGCACGCCGAGGACGACATCGCCATACATCTGGACGAAGCGGCGATAGCAATCCCAGGCGAAGCGCTCGTTCTTGGTGACGGCGGCGAGTGATTTCACAGTTTCGTCATTGAGGCCAAGGTTGAGAATGGTGTCCATCATGCCGGGCATGGAATCCCGTGCGCCGGAGCGCACGGCGACGAGCAGCGGCATGCCCTTGGCATCGCCGAACTTGCTGCCCATGATTTTTTCCATGTTCTTCACGCCGGCTTCCATCTCCGCCTGGAGAGAGATCGGGTAAGTACGCTTGTTGTCGTAGAAATAGGTGCAGACCTCGGTGGAGATCGTGAAGCCGGGAGGCACCGGCAGACCGATGCGGGTCATTTCGGCGAGGTTGGCTCCCTTGCCGCCGAGCAGGGGCTTCATGCCGCCGTTGCCGTCGGCTTTGCCAGCTCCCCAGTTGTAAACATACTTGATCTTCTTGTTAGAAGCGGTCTTGTTCGCTGCGGTTTTCTTGGCCGCGGACTTGGCGGCTTTCGGAGCGCTTTTCTTGGCCGCAGGTTTTGCGGCCTTCTTTTTGGTTGCCATCGTTGTGGTGATATCGAGTTAAGAGCATTGACTGCTGGAACACGGGAAATGATTGACCCAGCCCAGCACAAGGCGCGGGAGGCTATTCAGGCGACAATCCGGTGTCAACGAAGCAGTTGAGGGAATAAGCGCCCGCTGCAAGCGCGGAAATCCCATTGAAACCACCGGTTCTAACTGCCCGCAAAGGCGACTCAACGGAGTCCGCGAAGGAGCAACTCGGCGTTGGTTTTGGTGGCCTTGAGATTTGCCAGCAGAGTCTCGATCGCATCGCCGATGGGTAGCCCGGCGAGCTGTTTGCGGATATCGACCACCTTCAAGAACTCATCCGGGTGATAGAGCCGGTCGTCGTTGCGGGTGCCTGACTGGGGAATATGAATCGCCGGGAAAACCCGCCGCTCGGCGAGTTCGCGATCCAGGCGCACTTCCATGTTGCCGGTGCCTTTGAACTCCTCGAAGACCACGTCGTCGAGACGGCTTTCCGTTTCCACCAGAGCCGTCGCCAGGATGGTTAGAGAGCCGCCCTCCTCGACATTGCGGGCAGTGCCGAAAAATTTCCGGGACTTCTGCAGCGCCACCGGGCTAACACCGCCGGAGCCGATCGGGCCGCCCTGCATCGCGGAGTTATGCCCGCGGGCAAGGCGGGTGAGACTGTCCAATAGCAGGATCACATCCTTGCCGCTCTCGACGAGCCGCTTGGCGCGCTCGATGACCAGATCCGCGACCTGCGCGTGGCGCCGCGGCGACTCGTCGAAGGTCGAGGCAAACACCTGCGAACCGACGGTTTCCTCGAAATCCGTGACCTCTTCCGGGCGCTCGTCTAGCAGCAGGATGATCAGCTCGGCGTCCGGGTGATTGAGGCGGATCGAGCGGGCGATCTGTTTGAGCAGGATCGTTTTCCCACCGCGCGGAGGAGCGACGATGATCCCGCGCTGGCCCCTACCTAACGGCGCGATCAGATCGATCACGCGCACGCCGAGGAAATCATTGCCCTCCCCTTCGAGGTGAATCCGCCGATCCGGGAACAGCGGCGTGAGCTTGTCGAACTCGGTCGGCGGCCGATAGTCCGCGGCGGGCTGGCCTTCCACGTCGATCACCTCGTATCCGGATAGATATCGGTCGCGCTCCCGCGGCGCGCGGACCCGGACTTTGAGCGACTGACCGACCCGCAGCCCGAGGTCGCGGACGAGGTTCGGGCTGAGGTGAATGTCATCCGGACCGGGACGGAAACTGCGCTGGGGATCGCGCAGCATCGCGAAGTTGTCCTTCGCCTGCTCAAGGATGCCTTCACAAACCAGCCCGGCTCCCTCGTGGCCATA
>JANOZJ010000406.1:0-53607 GCA_031429315.1 Akkermansiaceae bacterium | reverse complement strand
TTCCGGCGATGCCGGGTCGGTCGTCACACCTTACTATGATTCGATGTTAGTGAAGGTCACCGCGATGGGCCGGGATTTCCCGATGGCTTGCCAGCGGATGGACCGCGCGCTGCGCGAGTTCCGCATCCGCGGGGTGAAGACAAACATTCCGTTCCTCGAAAACGTCATCGCCGACGAGACGTTCCGCGCCGGCCAGGCGCATACCAAGCTGATCGACACCAAGCCCGAGTTGTTCCAGTTCAAGCGCCGCCGCGACCGGGCGACCCGCACGCTGTCCTATCTATCAGACATCACGCTCAACGGCAATCCGACCGCCAAGGGCTGGAAACCCGGGACCGCGATGCCCAAGGCCGTGGTCCCGAACTCGCTGGTCATCGAACATCAGGCGAAAGTCCCCAAGGGCAGCCGTGACACATTGTTAGAGCTCGGTCCCGAGAAATTCGCACAATGGATTCTCGCCGAAAAGCGGCTGCTGGTCACCGACACCACCTTGCGCGACGCCCATCAGTCGCTGATCGCCACGCGCATGCGCAGCTTCGACATGCTGCGCGTGGCCGAGGCCATCGCCCACCGAACGCCGGAGCTGTTCTCGCTGGAAATGTGGGGCGGCGCGACCTTTGACACGGCCATGCGCTTCCTCAGCGAGTGCCCGTGGGACCGCCTCCGCCGCTTGCGCGAAAAGGTTCCTAACATTTGCTTCCAGATGTTGTTCCGCGGTTCCAACGCCGTCGGCTACTCGAACTACCCGGACAACGTGGTCGCCGGCTTCGTCAAGCACGCCGCGGACTCCGGTATGGACATCTTCCGGATCTTCGACTCGCTCAACTACCTGCCTAACATGAAGGTGGCGATGGATGCCGTCCGCGAACACGGCAAGGCGGTGTGCGAGGCGGCGATCTGTTATACCGGCGACATCACCGACGCACGGCGCGACAAATACTCGCTCAAATACTACGTTGCGAAAGCCAAGGAACTCGAGAAGATGGGCGCGCACATGCTTTGCATCAAGGACATGGCCGGCCTCTGCAAGCCGCACGCCGCGTTCAAGCTGGTCACCGCGCTGAAGGAGGAAATCGGCATCCCCGTCCATTTCCACACCCATGACACGTCGGGCATCAACGCCGCTTCCGTGCTCGCCGCCTCCAAGGCCGGCGTGGACATCGTGGACCTCGCGATTTCCTCGATGTCCGGCTCCACCTCGCAGCCTAACATGAACTCCATCGCCTCCGCCCTCGCCAACACCGAGCGCGATCCCGGGCTGGACTTCGACTCGCTTAACGAGTTTTCCGACTACTGGGAACATGTTCTCGAGTTCTATCAACCATTCAACTCCGCCCCGCGCTCCGGCACGGCGGAGGTTTACGAGCACGAGATGCCCGGTGGCCAATACACCAATCTCCGCGAGCAGGCGAACTCCATGGGCCTCGGCCACCGCTGGCGCGAAATCGCCCGCACCTACGCCGATGTGAACCATCTCTTCGGCGACATCGTCAAGGTCACTCCATCGTCCAAGGTCGTCGGCGACATGTGCATGTTCCTCGTCACCCGCGGCATCAAGGCGGCGGATGTACCCAAGCTCAAACCCGGCACCATCGACTTCCCGGAGAGCGTCATCGACATGCTGTCAGGAGGCCTTGGCCAACCCGACGGCGGCTGGCCGGTCGAGGTGCAGAAGGTCGTGTTAGGCAACCGCAAGCCCACCACCCGCCGCCCCGGTGAACTGGCAGATCCGATCGACCTTGAGGCCACCCGCGCCGAGCTAACAGCCAAACTCGGCCGCCCCGCGACCGACGACGACCTCTATTCGCATCTGATGTATCCGCAGGTCTTTGCCGACTTCATGGCCTTCCGCGCGAAGTATGACGATCTCAGCGGCTTGCCGACGCCGGCGTTTTTCTACGGCTTGCAGATCGGCGAGGAAATCGAGATCGAGATCGACACCGGCAAGATCCTGATCATCAAACTCATCTCGATCGGCGAGGCCGACTCAGCCGGCCGGCGGGCGTTGTTTTACGAACTCAACGGTATGCCGCGCGAGTCCGTGGTGGCCGACAATTCCCTCAAATCCGTCTCCAAGGCCGCCCGCGCCAAGGGCGACCCGGCGGATCCCGCCCAAGCCTGCGCGCCGATGCCCGGGATGGTCACCGAAGTCGCCGTATCCATCGGCCAAGAGGTCAAGGCCGGCGATAAGCTCATCATCCTCGAAGCCATGAAAATGCTAACAACCGTTAGTGCGGGCAGCGATGGCACCATTTCCGAAGTGCTCGTCAAAAAAGGCGAGCAGGTGGACAGCGACGACCTGCTGGTGAAGCTAACCGTGGCTTGATCCGCAGAAATCCTGAGCGACTGCACCCAGTCCCCTTGCTCCGGCGGCGTCATTATCTTACGGAATGACTCATGAGTAACACGATCATGGTTCCAGCGCGAAGATTCGGCTGGATCGTCTTCGGACTTCCTAAAATCCACAATCGCACGTAGTCTCCCGGCGTTGATGACAAAATCCGCCCTGCTTTTCACCCTTTTCACCAGCCACTGCTTGTGGGCGCAAGACCCGGTCGTGCCTCCGGCAGCCGTTTTGCCACCGGCCGAAGTTACGGTTATTCCCGATGACGGCGTCCGCGTTTCCGTCATCGGTTACCACGATCTTGCCGAGAACCTGCCGGAAACCGCGATGCGGATCCACACCTCCAAGTTCCGCAAGCAGATGGAAGCCATCCGCCTGCTTGGGATCAAGGTGATCACCCTCGACGAGTTCACCGCGTGGAAAAAAGGCGAAAAGGACATCCACGGGAAGTCGATCCTCATCACCTTCGACGACGGTTGGAAATCCGTTTACACCGATGCTTTCCCGATCCTCAAGGAGTTTGGATTCCCCTACACCGTCTTTCTCTACAAGAACTACATCGACGGCGGTGGCAAGGCCCTGACCACCCCGATGATCCAGGAAATGATTGCCGCCGGCGGACTGTCGATTGGCAGCCATTCCGTTAGCCATCCGTATCCCCTGACGGTGAAGAGCTATCGGAAAAAAGGCGCGAATGCCTTCGACGCCTATCTGCGCAAGGAGATGGGCGAGTCCAAGCGCTACATCGAGTCCAAGTTCCCGGTGAAGATAAACGCCTATGCCTATCCCGGCGGATTCCATACTGAAGAAATGCTCAAGCTCGGCGACGAGTTCGGCTACGATTGCATGTTCACCGTCTTGCCAGGAAAGATCAAACGCACACAGCCTGACGAAACGCTGCCACGCTATATCATCCTCGGCAACTATGACAAAATTTTCGAAATCGCGACCACCTTCAACGAAGGCCGCGGTGCCAACGAAGCAGGTGGCGCGGCTGCCAGTACCGTCCAGACGACGCCTTATCCCGTGGCCCCGGAAGCCGGAGCCATCATCAACTCCCGCCTCCCGGAAATTTCCGCAGATCTATCAACTGTCGGGAACCTCGATCGCACGACACTCTCCATGAAAGTCTCCGGCTTTGGAGAAGTCCCCGCCACCTTCACACCCGAAACTCAGAAACTCTCCTGGCAAGTCAACCGCCGCCTGCGCCAACCGAACTGCCAGGTCACCATTACCTGGAAAGACACCGCCGGCAAAGCCCCCGAATCCCCGCTCCGCTGGTCTTTCCATATCGACCTTGAGTCCGCCTATCTCCCCGATGGGGAGTAATCTCCGCCACATCAGCACCCGATAGCCGACGGGAATCCGTGGGGCCTATTCTTCGACGACGCAAAGACGGACCGCCCGGAGGTCGGTCCCTGCCTAGGTCGGCCTCGACGGCGGCGAAACGGACATCGCCGTAGCGCAGGAAGATTAGGCCGAGGACGGTGGGAGAGTATTCGGAAGGCTTCAGGTCGGCTCCGGCCCAGAGCTGATTGGCGGAGTGGTATTTTTCACGGTGAAGCGGCCGCCGTTTTCCGGGTCGCCCACCTGACCTCGCTTGAGAGCCAGAGTGGCTGATGACCGTGAAATCACGGATTTGATGTTAGGGGTGCTACGATAGTCAGAGTTTTGAGAGCTATACCAAATCGGCACAAGGCTCCGGGTAGAATGCCCGGGCCACCGTGGCGCGGGCATTCTGCCCGACGCCTTTCTTTGGAATGGTCTCATCTCAAGCGCCGCTGAAACAAGAGCGAGGTCAGGTGTTCTGAATCCGGCACGCTGACAGCAAGGGCGCGTGGCATCAGTCGAGCATCGCCGGCCGGAGGCGGCTTTGGAGGACCTGGCCGGCATTCCCGCAACCGTATGACTCTTGCACAATCGGCCGATCCATGTCAGCCATTTCCCCGCCCAACGACCAAGCCACCGCGGATCCGCAAATCTCCCTGACTGGGAATTGCCTCTTCCTTTCAGCCTTTCAGCATTTACCTCCATGTTCTCCTCACTCTCCGACAGCCTCGACAAGACCTTCCGCAATCTCCGTGGTGTAGGCCGCATCTCGGAAAAAAACATCGCCGATGCGCTGCGCGAGATCCGCATCGCGCTGCTAGAGGCCGATGTCGAATTCGGCGTGGCCAAGGATTTCATCGCCAAGGTGAAGGAAAAGGCGCTTGGCGAGGACGTGCTCAAGTCGATCAAACCCGGCGAGCAGATCGTCAAGATTTTCCACGACGAACTCGAAGCCTTGTTAGGCGGCGACCAGGCCCCGCTCGATCTCAACCCGCCCGCCCGCATCCTCATCTGCGGACTCAACGGTGCCGGTAAAACCACCACCTCCGCCAAGCTGGCGAACCGCCTGAAAAAAGAAGGCCGCCGGCCGCTGCTCATTGCCTGCGATCTCTATCGACCCGCTGCCATCGATCAGTTGGCGGTGTTGGCGAAACAGATCGATGTCCCCTGTTATACGCCGGAAGCGACCGAGACGGATGTGGTGAAAGTCGCCAAGGACGCGCTCGTCTGGGCCGAGAAACAGCAAGGCACCGTGCTCATTTTCGACACCGCTGGTCGTCAGGAAATCGATGAGCGGCTCATCGAGGAACTCAAGCGCCTGCATGCCTTCGTCAACCCGAAGGAAACCTTGTTAGTCGCCGACTCCGCCACCGGCCAACAGGCGGTTTCCGTCGCCCAGCACTTCGACGAGGCCGTCGGCATCACCGGCATCATCCTCACCAAGCTCGACGGCGACGCCCGCGGCGGCGCGGCGCTGTCGATGCGCGCGGTCACCGGCAAGCCGATCAAGTATGCCGGCGAGGGCGAGAAGTTAGACCAGCTTTTCGAGTTCCACCCGAGCCGCATGGCCGACCGGATCCTCGGCATGGGCGACATCGTTGGTATGGTCGAGCAGGTCGCCGACAAGGTGAACGAAGCCGACGCCATGCGCTCGATGAAGCGGATGCAGGAAGGCAAATTCGATTTCACCGACTTCCTCGACCAGATGAAGATGATCCAGAACCTCGGCCCGCTCGAAGGTTTGTTAGGACTGATGCCCGGCTTCAGCAAAATCAAGAAACAGCTTCCCGCCGGCGCGTTCGACACCAAGAAGATCAAACGCACCGAAGCCATCGTGCTCTCAATGACGATGCACGAACGCACCCGCCCCGAGATCATCAAAGGCTCGCGCCGCCAGCGCATCGCCGCCGGTTCCGGGACCTCTATCATGGAGGTGAACCAGCTCATCAAACAGTTCGGCGAGATGCGCAAGATGATGAAATCTCCCGGTAAGATGGGAGCCATGATGAAGCAAATGGGCGGAGCCGGCGGCATGAAGGACATGATGAAAGGCCTCGGCGGCGGGAAGTTCCCATTTTAAAATAAGGAGTGGGGACACTCCTGTCCCCACAAACCGCCGTCCCCCCATGCCCGAGTTCTACAACCCGTCAGGCGAAACCCAAAAGCACGGAGTCAAACTCCCCCACTGGCAACAGGGGGAAGTCCACCAGTTCGTCACATTCCGGCTCGCCGACTCTTTGCCACGAACCAAGCTCCGGCAGTGGAAGGAAGAATTCGTCGTTTGGAAGGCCCAACATCCCGAGCCGTGGACCGAGGAAATCGAGCAGGAGTATCACCGCAAGTTCACCTGGAGACTGGAAACATGGTTGGATGAAGATTACGGCACTTGTATTTTCAATGACCCAGAAATCCGCGGGATCCTCGAAGAAACCTTGATGCACGATCAAGGCACCAAGGCGAATCATCACATCTGGGTTATCATGCCGAACCACGTCCATCTGTTGTTCACGCCATTGGCACCTTTGGACAAGCTCATGCAATCGTGGAAGGGCATCTCAGCCCGGCGGATCGGATTGAGCAGCATCTGGCAGAAAAACTACCGCGACACACTGATCCGCGATGCGACCCATTTCGCGAACGCGGTGAGGTATATTCGAAGGAATCCGGCGAAGTTGAGTGAAGGAACTTTCACCCTATGGCAAAGCGAACGGGCAAAGGCGATTTAAGAAGTGGGGACACTCTTGTCCCCACAGAGTCTTGTGACGACAGGAGTGTCGTCACTCCTTATTACATCTGCGGCCCCACCGCCTCGGGCAAATCCGCGCTCGCACTGGAAATGGCGGAAAAACTCGACGGCGAAATCGTCAACGCCGACGCTTTCCAACTCTACCGCGGACTTGAGATCGTCAGCGCCGCACCATCTACCGGAGAACTCGCAAGCTGGCCGCACCACCTCTACGGCGTGTTAGAGCCCACCGCGTCGGCGGATGCCCAGCGCTATGTGAATCTCGCAAAGCCCGTCATCGCGGAAATCCAGTCGCGTGGAAAAACCCCGGTCATCACCGGCGGCTCCGGGCTCTATCTGAAATTCCTCACCCACGGCGCGGCCCCGCTCCCCACCGCCGACGCCGCGCTGCGGGCGGAGATGGACGCGCGACCGCTGGAGGATCTGGTCGCGGAGCTTGAATCGTTAGACCCGGTGGAAGCCGCGCGCACCGCGTTGCAGAACCGCCGCTTCGTTTCGCGGGCTTTGGAAATCTGCATCCTCAGCGGCCAAAAAGCCTCCGCCCTCCGCGATGGCTGGGAAGCACAGACCGCGGCCATTTCCTCCCGGCTCCGCGGCCTGGTCATCCAGCGCAGCCGCGCCGATCTCCACGCCCGGATCGCGCTGCGCACCCGCGCGATGCTCGATGGCGGCGCGATTGAAGAAGTCGCCGCATTGAAGGACGTTTCGGCGAATTGCGAAAAAGCCATCGGCTTCCGCGAGATCTGCGGGTTGTTAGCCGGGGAGATCGACCGCGCGACCTGCGAGGAACTCATCAACGCCGCCACCCGCCAATATGCGAAGCGCCAGGAAACCTGGTTCCGCCGCGAGAAGTGGCTGGTGCCCAAAGTAGTCCAGGACTTCAGTCCGCTCTGCATATCCTGAAGAACGGACTGAAGTCCTGGACTACATTTGGCGTTACCCGCCTTGGAGCTGCGCCGATTTTACCCTTCCCGCCGTCCGGCAAGCCGATAGCCTGCGGCATCGACCCGGCGTGGCCGGATTCCTCCTTCTCCTTCCTCACCCATGGCTCTCAAGAAATCCGAACTTTACTCCTCCCTTGGGCAATCCTGCGATGAACTCCGGGGCGGCATGGATGCCAGCCAATACAAGGACTACGTGCTGGTGCTCCTGTTCGTGAAATACGTCACCGACGAAGTCGCCATCTTCGCCGCCCGCGTGGATGAGCACCTGAAAAAGATGGGGGTCGCCTTTAATTAAAGAAACGACAAATTTTCTTTAATAGCCATCAGTCTTATTCAAGTTTCCTGCCATGAATCGTCCCAGCACTGGCACTTATGACACCACCTCAACTGGCGGTGAAACGGTGCGTGCATTTGTTCCGTCGTCATTACCTCCCTCGCCGCCGCTGGATCTAGGCGGCCCGCGCCAACGGCTGCTGGAGCGGGCCACCCTCGCCGTCGGTCGTCTTGACAGCGTGAGCACCCTGCTCCCGGATCCCCAGCTTTTTCTCTACGCCTACGTCCGGCGCGAGGCCGTGCTCTCCTCGCAGATCGAGGGTACCCAGTCCTCGCTCTCCGACCTGTTGCTCTTCGAGTTGGAGGAAGCGCCGGGCTCGCCCCTCGATGATGTGGTGGAGGTTTCCAATTACATCGCGGCCTTGGAGCACGGCATGGCACGCCTGCAGGAGGGTTTTCCGCTCTGCAACCGCCTGTTGCGGGAAATGCACGAACGTCTCATGGCCCGCGGCCGTGGCAGCGACAAGGAACCCGGCGAATTCCGCCGTAGCCAGAACTGGATCGGCGGTACCCGGCCCGGAAACGCCCGCTTCGTCCCGCCTCCGCCGCAGGAGGTGGAGCCCTGCATGGCCGCGTTGGAAGCATATCTCCACCATGAGGCCGACGGCATGCCCCTTCTGGTCAAGGCAGCGCTCGCCCACGTCCAGTTCGAGACGGTCCACCCGTTCCTTGATGGCAATGGTCGCCTTGGCCGCCTGCTCATCGCCCTGCTGCTTCATCAGGGCGGTTTGCTCAATCAACCGCTGCTTTACCTCAGCCTTTACCTCAAGCAGCACCGCGCGGTGTATTACGACCTGCTCGACCGCGTCCGTTCCCAGGGTGACTGGGAAGCCTGGGTGGACTTCTTTCTCGAAGGAGTGGAACAGACCGCGCTCGGTGCGGTGGAAACCGCCCGCCGCCTTGTCGCCCTCTTTGCGACTGACACCCGGCGCATCCAGGAATCCGGCCGTGGAGCCGCCAATGCCCTGCGCGTCCTCGCCGCGCTGCGCCAGCGCCCGATGCTCAGCCTCAAACAGCTCTGCCAAAACACCGCCATGACCTTCCCCACCGCCTCCAAGGCCATGCAACGCCTTGTTGAGTCCGGCATCGCCCGCGAGCTCACCGGCCTGCGCCGCAACCGTATTTTCCTCTACGACGCCTACCTCACCATCCTCAACGAAGGAGGAGAGCCGTTATGAAACCCACCCCGCCCACCGCCGCCCGCGTGGATGCTCACCTGAAAAAAATGGGGATCGAAGCATGAGCACCGAAATCACCCACTACCGCGACCTCCTTGCCGACATCAAAGTTCGGGTCCGCACCGCCCAGCACAAGGCTGCGCTCTCCGCCAATGCTGAGATGATCCTCATGTATTGGGACATCGGTCGGCTGATCGCCGCCCGACAGGAACGGGAAGCCGAGTCCGGCGGTGGGCGAGCTTTTCGTTTTCGTGGACGAGTGCCACCGGACGCAAACCGGCAAGCTGCACAAGACGATGAAGGCGCTGTTAGCCGCCTCAAGCTGAGGGAAATCATCCGCAAGGCCAGCGGCGAGACCATCGATCTCAAATCCTACGAGGCGGACATGCGGCACCTCATCGACACCTACATCGAGGCCAAGGAACCTAGGAAGATTTCGAATTTCGACGACATCGGCTTGCTGGAGCTGATCGTGAAGAGCGGCATGGGCGACGCGATCAAGAGCCTTCCCGACGGCATCAAGGGCAGCAAAGGGGCGGTGGCGGAAATCCTCAAGCATCAGGCTCAATACCGAGCTGGCGAAGAAGCCAAGGGAATGCCTGGAATATATCGTCGTCCACGAGTTGATCCACTTGCTTGAACCGACCCACAACGTCCGCTTCATCACCCTTATGGATCACTACCTGCCCAAGTGGCAGTCCTGCCGCCAGCTCCTCAACCGGCTGCCAGTGCGGCATGAGAGTTGGGGGTATTGAAATGGCAGATGAAAAGTGGTCCCGAGTGGAATCGAACCACTACCTACGGCTTCGGAGGCCATCGTCCTATCCATTGGACCACGGGACCAACGCGTTTGCGCTGAGGCGGGAATGGGTAACGGGCCTCGCGGGACTTGGCAAGGAGAGGATTTCGTTTTCTCAAATCGACATCCGGTCCCAGGCCGCCCAGAAGGCGGTGGTCTGGGCGGCGTCGGGGATGACTTCCAACAACAGGGTTTTTTCACCGGCTTCGAACTTGTCGAAGTCATCAGTGGTGCGGATGCGCAGGTGGTTCATGGCCCATAGCGTCGCGAGGCCGGAGAGGTCGGCGCTTTGCGGGTTGGTCAGCCACTCGATGGCGCGCGGACTCATGCTTTGGAGGCGCGGGAGGCGTTCGAAAATTTTTCCGCCGCCGTTGTTGATGACGGCCAGGACGCGACCCTGGCAGTTGATTTGTCCGAGGACAAACGGCGCGGCGAGATCGTAAAGGGCGGTTAGATCGCCGACCACAGCCCAGCTTTCACTGACATCGGCGGACCAGCCGAGCCAGGTGCTGACCTGGCCGTCGATGCCATTCGCGCCGCGGTTGGCGCGGACAGAGGGCACCGGGCGGGTCCATTGGGCGAACTGGTTCCACTCGCGGATCGGCAGGCTGTTGCCGAGAAACACGCCGCTGCCGATGGAGGCGTAGAGCGAAAGGGTGCGCAGCAGCGCGGGTTCGCTGTCCGGATAGATCTCCAATAGCTCGTCGATTTTCACCGCGCGGCTGGCGGCACCGGCGAGATAGTCGAGGGCGTCGTCCGCGAATTCCGCTTGGCCGAGGGCGGGCAAGACACGCTCTAACGGACCACGCAACACCTTGGACTCACGGGCAAGACCGGGCAGGCCGTTGCGGCAGACGGACCATACGGACACTTGTGGCAGGTTTTCGAGATCGCGCCAGAAGCGGCCGCTGGGAACCTCGCCGAGACGGAGGATTTTGCCGGGCGGGCGCGATTTCAAGAGGCGGTCGGCATCGTGGATGGCGAGCGACTGGAGTGCCTCGCGCAGGCCGCTGTTAGCCTCGGCGACGAGCGGCACGCCGAGGTCCTGGCAGAAATGAAACACTTCCTCGCGCTCGTCCGGCTCCAGGCCGCCGACGAGGACGACGAGGCCTTTGTAGTGTTCCTCGCGCAGCCAGCGGGCGAGCGCGGCGACGTCGAGTTTCTCCTTGGCGGGACGGAATTCGGCGAGCATTTCGCCGGAGAAATTTTCATCGCCTGCGTCGAAGGCTTCCTCGAACTCGACGTTGAGATGGAGTGGTTGCTTGCCGTCCCAATCGGCGAAAGTCCCCTGCCAGGCGTAGTTCCCGAACATTCCCGGCTGCACGATTGCTTGTGGAGCACCACTGCCGCGAAACGCCGCCGGGCGGTCGGCGGTGATGGCGACCAACGGCCGCGCCTGATAGTGAGCCTCAATGATCGCGGGCAACAACTCGGCCACCGCAGTGCCGCTGGTGGTGACGACGGCGCAGGGCCGCGCGGTTTCCATCGTCCGGCCGAGCGCGAAAAACCCGGCAGCACGCTCTTCAAAGTGCCGCCAGACCCGGACGAGTCCCGCCGCCTCGGCGCGCGCCAGCGCCTCTAGCAGCGCCGCATTGCGCGCACCGGCACAGACCACGAACTCGCCGACGCCTGCCTTGAGACAGCTCTTCACCATTTCGACCGCCGGAAACCATGTATTCATGCGGGCCGTGCTAACCTAGCCGGGCGGGAATGTCCAAGCGTGTGATCGGGCAAACGAAAATCCGCAGCTCAAGCCTCCAGCGCTGCGGCGGATTTCCGCAACTCCATCACCGTGATCGGCGGGACGTTCAACAGGCAATGCTCGCTGCGGGCGAGATCGAAGAGTTTGTGCTCGGAGATCTGGAGCGACACCTGATAGGTGATGAAGATCGTTTCCGGTCCCATCGAGAGCGCGATGTTAGCCAACAACCGCTCGCGCAGGTTGCGTTCCATGATCGTGAAAGGAATCCCCGAGACGATGTAGTCCGGATTGGAAATCCCGAGTTTTTCCAAGGCTGCCCCCAATTGCAACGCGTCCGTATGCACCACCGTCACCCGGTCGTCGTGCGCGAATTGCTTTTCCAGGTGCGCGGCGAACTGGTCGTCCAGCTCGATGAGGATGAGCCGCGACTCCGGATTCATCCGCCGGACAATCTGGCGGGTGTGGCAGCCCTCGCCGGGGCCGAGTTCGATGACGATCCGCGGCTTGGAAAAATCAATTCGTTTGGCGGTTTGCCGCGTGAGAAATCCGGAACTCGGAACGAGATAGCCGACACGGATAGGGTTCGCGAGAAGGCGTTTGAAGAAAAGGAGGCTCATGGGGATTGGCTGGCTGAGTAAAGCGGCTCACGGGCCGCAGGTCTAGCACGATTCAGGATCAAGGCGGGGCAAGGGATTTGAGCTCAATGTTCCCGAGCCAGACCGGCTTGCCGTCCATTTCCAGATTGGTGCCGGGGGTGCGGACGTGAGAGTCGAGCGTTTCCCCTTGCCGCCATCCGCGAGGAGCTGGATCCGCCCCGAGCTTGGAGCCCTTTGAAAAAAGGAAGCGGTCCGACTGGTCATCCTCTGGGAAAACCCATTACCCGCAACGCGAGGCTGCCGTCCGAGTCCGCCGGCAGCGGGATGTTCAGGTTGTAGCCACGACCGTCACCTTGCCCGTGTTGCGCGGCATCGCCGTTGCCGACGCTCATCGAGTATGCGTTCAATCTCGATTTGCACGCTCCCGACGGCGGGCACTATTTGGGCGGCCTCGGCCCGACCTCAGGCTTGCCACCCAACCGGTGGCAGTCACTCCCATCAATCTGGAATGGGAGCGCTGCGTGGTCGATGACGATTCGTCCACTCCCGGCGCGGCGGCGCGCCTCGGCAGGATTGCGGTTAGTAAATGACGCCCGATCCTAAGGTTGCAAAAATACCAGAAGTTCGAGCAGGATCGCCGGGAGGATGGCCGCGAGGAACAGGCAGATGCCGGGGATGTGGAAGGCTTCCGACTCACTCCCATAGTAGCGGAACCAAATCCGCAGGTTGAAGGCCAGCATCAGGACGAGCCAAGTGGCGGAGTGGAAATACCGGCCGGTTCCCAGCGTCTGGCCGGCGATGGCACCGACTTCCCAAGCGGACAGGAGTTGGATGGCCAGCAAGGCCATGATCCAGATTCCGAAATAGTGTATGAGATGCCCGCCGTGAAGCACCGCCGTCGAGTGGCGGAGCGCTACCGGCGGCGTGTGGGTCGCGAGGTTGTAAAACGCCGGCATTACGGTGACGAAGACCGGTTGATGGAAGGAAGTGGAATCCATTCGGTAGGTCGAGTGTTGCGAATCGTGCTGGACCCGGGCGGTGACACGAGCCTCCTCGAAATGGCGGGTTCTGCTTATCACCCCGCAACGGTCATCGGCGACAATGCATGGCTCGCAAGGGACGATCTGTGGCAGCGAAAGCTCGGAATCCCAATTCGGTTGCCATTGGCAATCGGGTGCGGTGACTTGCGGGAATGGGATGATGTCAGCGACATGCCCGGCACGCTCGGCCGGAGGTCGGAATACTTCGAGGGGTGTTCGCGGAATGGGCGTCCAGGCAAGATCGTCACGGCCGATGGATGTGGGTAGAGCATTCATGGGATGTCGCCGGGATAATGGTGCTGGAGCGGGTTGTGGGAATCAGCGGCAGTCAGTCGCAGGAAATTAATTTGAAATTAATTTGCAAGAGCTGTGCCAGTTGCCATGGAGATCCGTAAATTCCTTATTGGTTAAGCGCCGTTTTCTTATGGGCGAGTGCGGGGCGACTGAAGTTCCCTGCAAAATTTTCAAGATTGTCGCAGCCATTGCAGGGGATTGCGCGGCCCGCCGTGTCGGTTACTGTTGCCGTTGCGGTCCGGCAAGGATCACCCGCCAACCAAGCGCCGCTCGCTCTGGCCAAGGACGCTGTGGACGGTGTCGATAAAGCTCTCGCGGTTAAACGGCTTCCTGAGCACGGCGGCGGCTCCCAAGGACTTCGCCAACGGTAGGAAATCGCCCTTGGCTCCGGGCAACACGCCCGACATGGCAATGATCCTTCGCCATGCGATGTTACGTCAAATCGAGGATTCATGCTTGCCTCATAGTGAAACAGGGAAAATGCTGTGCGGCATCGCCCAGAACGAATCAGCCCCCGAAGTGAATCAGCAGTTGATTGCCGATCGTTTGAAAATCTCGCGGGCGACGGTCTCGCGCTGCTTCACCAATCACCCCGGCATCAATCCCGTGACGCGGGCGCGGGTGTTCCAGTTGGCGGCCGAGGTCGGCTACGTCCACCTCCAGATGCGGAGACCTCGTCCGAACAAGAAGAAAGCCACGAAGAAAATCTTCGGCGTGCTGATTTGCACGGCGGAGGAAGAGTATTACCGGACCGATTACCAAAACCCCAGCGAGCAGATCCTTGCCGGAGTGACCGACTGCGCGCACCTCAACGGCGCGGACATCGAAGTCCACCTGATCGATCCCAAGGCGTGCAGTCTGGATGACCCCGCGTTCCTGCAAATCGAGAAACTTTGCAACCGCTGGGACGGCTTGCTGCTGGTCTATCCGTTTCCGAACGCCGTTCTCGACCACTTGGCCCCACTCGTGCCGCTGGTCTCCCTGGTAGAGCAGTTCGATCACACCGGGATCGATTGCGTGGACGTGGACCACTACAAGGGAGTCGCGGCCGCCATTGATCACCTTGTGGCGAACGGTCACCGCCGAATCGGGTTTTTCACCCGGCGCTACCCGGTGGAGGCAAGTTGGTCATACCGGCGCTATGCCGCGTTCATGGAGGCGATGGTGCGGCTGAGAATGCCGGTGGCGGTTGATGACATCGTCAACGTTTTCCCCTCCCGCGAAGGCGACGACGAATCCAGCATCGAATACGCCGCCGCGCGCAGCCGCGACGGCGTCACCGCATGGGTCTGCGCGGCCGACCACCAAGCCTACAATCTTGTCCGCGGCTTGGAAAAGCGCGGCATCAGCGCGCCCGCCATGGTTTCGGTCACGGGCTTCGACGGCATCGAGACGCCGCCCGGCTCTCCCGAGCTGAGTACGATCGTCATTCCGTTTCGCGAAATCGGCACCACCGGGACCCAGCGCCTGGTCGAGCGGGCGCAAAAGCGCTTCGGCTCCGCCCAGCACGTCCTGATCGATTGCCGCCTGAAGGCCGGTGCCACAGTCGGTCCGGCCCCTCAATGAGCCGCTGAGCCCCACCCGCCGTCGCATGGATCCGCAGCGCGAGCTTCAATCCGCCGGGTTTTGCAAAATTGTGCAATTTCCGCTTGTCGGACGGCCACGAACGGCCTATCCACAAGTGCATTCCCGTTGCCGCCCGAACGGGACAAATCCTTTTCCGCGCAACTTGAGGCCAGCATTCCCGGGATCATTTCCTGAGCGTGCACCGCTCCGGGAAATCATTCCGGCAAGGCGAACCCAACCACCTGACATTCCATGCAACCGCCACCCTTAATGCTGAATCCGACCAGACCCGTCGGCCCGGCACCCGCGCCAAAAAGCCCCGTCCCCCGCTCCGCTACGATGCCCGGCACTTCGGTGGAGATCGACGGCCAGGGCTACCTGTGCATTGCCAACGTGGACCAGATGCCGCCGTTCCTGATGAGCGTGGTTTCCGATTCGGACTTCTGGCTCTTCGTCGGCAGCAACGGCGGATTCACCGCCGGGCGGGTCGATCCGGACCACGCCGTTTTCCCCTATCAGACCGCCGACAAGATTCTCTCGCAACCCAAGTCCAGCGGCATGCTCAGCCTCGTGAAAGTGGACGGAACCACCTGGGAGCCCTGGACTGCGGATTGTCCGCAGCATGGAATCCTTCGCAATCTCTACAAGCATGTCGCCGGCACGAGCGTGCTATTTGAGGAGATCAACCAGCCCCTGGGCTTGGCGTTCCGCTGCGAACTCGCGGTCAGCGAGCGATTCGGTCTGGTGCGGACCTGCCGTTTGGAAAACCTTGCTGACAAGCGCCGCGGCATTCACCTGCTAGACGGCTGGCACCACCTGCTACCCTCCGGCGTCACCCAGGAAACGTATTCCCGCTACAGCTACCTCGCCGCCGCCTACATGCGCCACGAGGCGGTGCCCGGCTGCGGACTGGGCATCTACACCCTCAACTCCGGCATCACCGACCGCGCCGAACCCTGCGAATCCCTGCGGGTAGCCTGCGCCTGGTCGCTCGGTCTCGGCCGGACAACCCTGCTCCTATCAGACCGGCAGGTGGACGCCTTCCGCCGCTGCGGTGAAGCCAGCGCGGAAACTGAAGCGCGGGGCGTCTTCGGAGCCCATCTTCTCGCCGCCGACGTCACCCTCGAGCCGCTAGGCTCGCACGAATGGTTTGTCGTCGCCGACACCGGCCTCGACCACACCGAGTTGTCTCGCTTGCGAGATCGCCTCCAGGAACCCGAAACGCTTGCCGCGGAAATCACCGCCGACCTCGCCGCCGGCGTCCTCGCCTTAAAAAAGCGCATCGCCGGAGCCGGAGCCATCCAGCAAAGCGCCGACTCGCGGACCGGCGTCCACCACTTCGCCAACGTGCTCTTCAACTGCATGCGCGGCGGCACCCTGCACGACAACTACCGCTTCCCTAGCAGTGACTTCGGCGCCTTCCTCAAGTGCCGGAACCTCGACGTCCTGCGCAGGCATCAGGACTGGCTGTCATCGCTGCCGGAACTCTGCACCCTTGAAGAACTCAACGCCCTCGCCGCCGCACGCGAGGACGCCCAGCTCTCCCGCCTGGCGGGCGAATACCTGCCCATCTGCTTCAGCCGCCGCCACGGCGATCCCAGCCGTCCGTGGAACCGCTTTGAAATCCACACCAAGGATGCCGACGGCCGCCCGCTTTTCGCCTACGCCGGAAACTGGCGCGATATTTTCCAGAACTGGGAGAGCCTCGCTTACAGCTATCCGCGCTGTTTCGAGCCGATGATCTCGATCTTCCTCAACGCCTCCACCGCCGACGGCTACAACCCCTACCGCATCACCCGCGCGGGCGTCGATTGGGAGGTCTTCGACGCCGCCGACCCGTGGAGCCACATCGGTTACTGGGGCGACCACCAGATCATCTATCTGCTCCGCCTGTTGGAGGGACAGGAGCACTTCAGCCCCGGCCGCCTCACCACCCGACTCAACTCGCGCAGCCACACCTACGCGAACGTCCCCTACGAAATCCGCGGCTTCGACGAACTGGTGCGCGATCCGAAACACTCGATCCATTTTAGCGATGCGCTCCACCGTGAACTCATGGACCGCGCCCGCACCATCGGCGGCGACGGGAAATTGTTAGTCGGCGCGGATGGTGGGCTGATTCTCGTCTCGCTCGCGGAAAAACTGCTCGTCCCGCTGCTCGTCAAACTCAGCAACCTCGTCCCCGGCGGCGGCATCTGGCTCAACACCCAGCGCCCCGAGTGGAACGATGCCAATAACGCGCTCGCAGGCTGGGGACTGTCCGTCGTGACCGTCTGCTACATGCGCCGCTACCTGGCTTTCTTGGAATCGCTCTTCGACGCCCGCGCCGACGCCGCCTTCGAGCTCAGCCAACCGGTCGCCGGGCTGCTCGCAAGCCTCAGTGAAATTTTGCCGGAGGCCGCCACGGTCGGGTCCGACAACTCCGCCCGCCTCCGCATCACCGAAGCGCTCGGCCGCGCCGGAGAGAAACACCGCCGCGCGGTCTATGCGCGGGAAGCGCCCGGCTTCACCCCGGTCGGCATCCTTGCCGTGCGGGATTTCATCGCCAGCGCCCTTGATGCGGTCGATGCCACGCTGTTTGCCAACCGCCGCGACGAGCATCTTTTCCACAGTTACAATCTTCTGGAAATCCAAGGTGCGGCGGCGCTCGTCCACCCGCTCGACCTCATGCTCGAAGGGCAGGTCGCCGCGCTCAGCAGCGGCATCTTGGAACCGACCGAAGCCGTCGGCCTGATGGTCGCGATGCGCGACAGCGCGCTCTATCGGGCGGATCAGAACAGCTACCTTCTCTATCCGGACCGCGAAATCACGCCCTTCCTCGACCGCAACACCCTGCCTGCGGATTGGAAGACGAAACTGCCTAACCTCGCGGCATCCATCCTCGCCGGCAGTCGTGAGTTGATCCGCCTCGACGGCGACGGGCGCGCCCATTTCCACCCGGATCTCACCAATGCCGGCGACCTGGAGGCGAAGCTCAACCGCCTGGCCGCCGAACCTGCGCGGAAAGACGCCGTGGAGACGGACCGCGCCGCCGTGCTGGAGCTGTGGGAACAAGTGTTCCGCCACCGCTCGTTCACCGGGCGCAGCGGCGCGATGTTCGCCTTTGAAGGATTGGGCAGCATTTACTGGCACATGGTCGCCAAGCTGCTGCTCGCCTTGCAGGAAATCCATTCGCATGCCGCGAAGGAATCACCGGATGCCGGCGAGACGCTGCTTCTGGCAGAAATTTACGGGGAGATCCGCAACGGCCTCGGGTTTACCAAGGATTCCAAAACCTACGGAGCCTTCCCGAGTGATCCTTACTCGCACTCGCCGCGTCACCGCGGTGCCCAACAACCGGGGATGACCGGTCAGGTGAAGGAGGAAATCCTCACCCGCATGGGCGAGCTGGGAGTCCACATCGAGAACGGATGCGTGCGTTTCCAGCCCGTCCTCCTCAAACATTGCGAGTTTTTCACCGTGCCTCACCCCTTCGAGTTCATCGACCTCGCAGGAAGCGTGCAAACGTGGAACCTTGGCGCGGGCACACTCGCTTTCACCGCCTTCCAGGTTCCCGTCTGCTATCAGCTCGACGGACGCGCCGCGATCACGCTGGAATTCTCCGATGGCCGATCCACCCGCATCGAGGGCAACCTCTTGCCGCTGGCGGATAGCCGGCACTTGTTCGAACGCGACGGCTTCATCCGCTCCATCACCGTCACCATCCCGGAAACCCAGTTGTGACTCATCTATCAAAACCCATGAAATTATCGATTCAGGAAAAAATCGGCTACGGCCTCGGAGACACCGCCAGCAACTTCGTGTGGGCGCTCATGATGAATTTCATCATGTTCTTCTACACCGATATCTTCGGCATCACCGCTGCGGCGGCCGGCACCATGTTGTTGTTCGCCCGCTTCACTGATGGCTTCTGGGACTTCTTCGTCGGTGCCGTGGCCGACCGGACGAAGACCAAGTGGGGTCGCTTCCGTCCCTATCTCATCTGGCTGTGCGTCCCGCTGGCGGTCGTCTTCGTGCTGGCATTCACCACCCCGAACTTCAGCGCCTGGGGCAAACTGGTCTGGGCCTGGACCACCTACAACGTGCTCATGCTGATCTACTCGGCGATCAACATTCCCTACGGCGCGCTCTCCGGAGTGATGACCGACGATCCACTGGAACGCACCAGCGTGAACAGCTACCGCATGGTGCTCGCGCAAATCGGCGGCATCGTCGCCAACTCCAGCTTCCTGTTACTCATCAAAAAATTCGGCGGCGAGAACCCACAGCTCGGTGCCCAGCGCACGGTCCTCCTGTTCGCGGTGGTGGCGGTGGTGTTCTTCCTCATCTCCTTTTACACCACCCGCGAGCGCATTCAGCCACCGCCGGAGCAGAAGACCAAGCTCAGCGGCGACGTGAAAACCCTGCTCGCCAACCGCCACTGGCTGATGATGTTCGTCGCCGGCATCGTCAACATCACCTTCGCCGTGGTCCGCGGCACCGCCGGCATCTATTACCTCAAGAGCTATCTGAAATGGGACGACGGCCGCATCGCCACCTATTTCCTCATCGGCGGACTGGCCATGATTTTCGGCGCGATGCTCACCAAGTTCGCCGTCAAGACGATCGGCAAGAAATCCGCGTTCATCACCAGCATGGTGCTCGTCGCGCTAACAGCGATTCCGTTTTACTGGATCCGCCCGGACCAGACGGCACTTGTTTTCACGTTCCAAATTCTGGGAATGATCTTCGCCGGGATCAACGCCACGCTCTACTGGGCGCTCGTCGCCGACACCGCCGACTTCGCGGAGTGGAAATTCGGCGTGCGCACCACCGGCATCATTTTCTCCGCCACCACCTCCTCGCAGAAAGCCGGCATGGGCATCGGCGCGGCGTTCGCCGGTTGGTTGCTGACGCACTTCGGCTACGTGGCGAATACGACCCAGTCCGCCGAGTCCATCCATGGGATCCTGCTGCTCAACAGCCTGATTCCGGCCGCCGGGTTGTTGTTTCTAGCAAGTCTCTTCACCTTGTATGGATTGAACGAGACCTTGTGCAGGACCATGCGCCTGGATCTGGCCGCCCGTCGTGCGAATTAGCCGATGTAAGCACTCCGGAGTGCGCGATGCTCTGCTCGCGCCATGGCAGCTCCGGCTCTGACGGATGCGGGGCGGAGCTTCCATCCGCCGCCGCCGGCAATAGAACGTGCCGCACTCCGGTCTGCGTTTCACGAGCAAGTCGGGTCATGCTTCCTCCACCGTGACACCACCTCGCCCCACCGCGCTTCGATTCTCCTCCACCGCAGACAACCCATTTTCCATCGCAAAGCCCCCTTTCCCCACCGCGCTCCTCCGCAAACCCACTGTTTTCAAATCCCACCCCACTGCGGAAACCCGTCTTTCCACCGCGAAACTCCGTTTTCCCACCGCGTAATCCCGCAGCCTCGCCGCGATCCCGGGTTTTTCCATGTTTTCAATCCGTCCCTCGCCCGCGATGCCCTATTTTCCCACCGCACAGCCTTGTTTTCCCTCCAAAACCTCTTGGATAAAGAATTTTTCAACCGCAGATAAACAGGATTGAGGTGCCAGTCCCCCCCCAGGGCACCTCCATTAGGGAATTCAACCGCAGATGTACGTTAAAAACGCAGATTGAAGCAGGGATAAGACCAGAACCTGCGGCTTTTCAGCCATGAAACATCCCCGAATTCCGCCTCTTCATCCCTCTTATCTGTGTGCATCCTGTTCATCTGTGGTTGATTGAATCCAGATGTAGGCACCCCGGCCAATCCCCCGAAGAACTTCCGTGCGTCCATCAGGAAATTTCTATAACAGCCCGATAGCTGTTAAATCAGCTAGCCAATACCATGCCCGACTCCACCACCCCTCCAGCAGATCCATCCGTCGCCGCCCCCTCCGCCCGCGGTTACTATCAAAAGGCCCAGCTCGAAGACCTCGCCCTCGGCGAATCCATCCTCGCCGCCGCCCGCCTCAATGCCGCCGCCCTCGACGAGCAGGACATCACCGCCCTCTATCTTAGCCTCCTCAACACCCGCCGCAGCTCCATCCAGCACGCCGCCGACGCCGTCTGGCCCCACTCCCAGGAAGGCAACCGCCCCATCCGCAAGACCTTCGGCCTCCCGCTGACCAGGGCGATGGGGATGTGAACCTGCTCCAAGGGCTGCCTGAAAATTGGAGCGCGGAATTTATTCCGCCCGCCGAAGAACCAAGAATCAAGAATTTGGCGAATCTCACGAATCCTGATTTCTTCAGACAACCTCTTAGCACATCCTCAACCCAGGTCCCGCCCTCACCGGTCGTCAACCATCACCATTTTGGTATGCCGTTTTCCCATCTCAGGCAGTTCAAGACGCCGGATCCCGGATTGCCAGAGGAGGCCGCAAGTGCTTGATTTCTCTAAATGAAAATCACCCTCCAACCCGCCCTTTTGCAATGGGCCCGGCAGCGCGCCGGGCTCCGTGAGGCAGATTTGGGCAAAAAACTGGGAATCAAGAAGGCTCCCGAAGATCAGGTGGAGCAGTGGGAGAAGGATGGGATCATCACCTACAGCCGGGTCCAGAAAATCGCGAAGATCACCCACACGCCCTTCGGCTACCTGTTCCTTTCGACTCCACCGGTCGAAGTGCTGCCGGTGGCTGATTTCCGCACTGTGGGCAGCGAGGATGCCGCCCGTCCCAGCCCGGAATTGCTGGACGTGCTCTACGATGCCATGCGGAAACAGACTTGGTATCGGGACTACCTCTTAGATCTCGCCGAGGATCCTTTGGATTTCGTGGGAAGCGTGACTCTGAAACAATCGCCGGTGGCGGTGGCGTCGGCGATCCGCAAGCGTTTCCGCTTCGATGTTTCGCTGAGGACCGCAGCAGAGAATTGGGAACAGGCGCTGGGTTTCATGTTCGACCACTGCGAGGAAGAAGGAGTGATGGTGATTCGCAGTGGAATCGCCGACGGGAATACCCACCGGCCGCTGAAGGTGGAGGAGTTCCGGGGATTCGCTCTGACGGATGCCTATGCACCGTTAGTTTTCATAAACACGGCGGACAGCCCCGCCGCTCAAATGTTCACGTTGGTGCATGAGCTGGTCCATCTCTGGTTGGGCGTATCGGGCGTTTCCAATCTCGAGCGCACGTATGCGCCGGAAAAGAAGGTGGAAGCCTTCTGCAACCAAGTGGCGGCGGAAGTGCTGGTGCCCTTGGATGAACTGGAAAAGTGCCTGAACGAAGGACTCGATGAGATGGTCGCGCTTCGTCGGAGATTCAAGGTGAGCTCGCTGGTAATTCTCCGCCGATTGAAGGACCTCGGGAAAATGAGCGCGGTGACATTCCAGAAACTTTACCGCGAGCAGGAAGAGGCATTCATTTTGAAGAAGTCGAAGCAGAAGAGCGGCGGAAATTACTACGCCACGCAGCGGGTGCGAGTGGGCAAGCGTTTCGCCCGTGCGCTGATCGGCAGTGCGATGGAGGGACGAACACTTTATCGTGACGCTTATGACCTTCTTGGAATCAAGAAGGCGGAGACCTTTCGGAAATTCGCCCAAGAACTCAACTTCACCCACTGATGCCATACCTTCTCGACACCAACACGCTGATCCAAGCGAAGAATGAGTATTATGCGTTCGGCCTATGCCCGGGCTTTTGGGACTGGATTGATACGAGGACTGCGACCGGGGATGTATTCAGCATCGATCCGGTTTTGGGAGAACTTCGGGAGGGTGCCGATGATTTAACGGCATGGGCCGAGGAGCGGGCGCAGTTGCTTTTCCGGTCCATGGACCCGGCGACCATGGCTAAAATCCCGGAGGTTGTGACGTGGGTGCAGCAGGGAGATTTCAAAGATGAAGCCAAGCGGGACTTTCTGGCAAAGGCGGATCCGCTTCTAATCGCCTATGCCATGGCGCATCCGGGGACGATTTTGGCGACGCATGAGGTGCACATCGAAGGTGAGCGCAAAAAGGTCAAAATTCCAACGGTCTGCCGGGCGCTGGGAGTCCATTGTCTCCGGACATTTGGAATGTTGAGCCGGGAGAATGCGTGTTTTGTTCTGCCATCTTGAACTCGAGTCGATGAAAAAGCATCGTATCCTCCATCGGAGGGAATCCTACCGCCAAAACCGCCATGAGCATCCACCCACAGATCATCGAAAAAGACGGCCGCAAGGAATTCGTCGTGTTCCCCTATGACGAGTTCCTGCAAATGCAGGCGGAAATCGAAGAATACGAAGACCTCCGCACCCTGCGCGTAGAAAAGGCCACCGCTCGAGAGCAACCCAGCCGTTCTTTGAAGGACATTCTCAAGGAAAGCGGGAAGTGAAACCATTTACGCCAATGTGCTCCCCCCACTTCCTCCGGCGCACCCATGCCCAATGCCTGTAATTCTGGCCTGCCTCCGTCGCATTTTTTCTTAATCTCCGAATTCTGGTATAAACATGAAAGACTCTTTCGAATACGATGACGCATATCTCAGCCTATGCATCGAACGTGCATTCCAAGATCCAGCCAATTATAAGGTCCCTTTAGGAATTACACGGTACGACTATTCCGACAGCCATAGTTGGTGGCTTCGCATCACACGAGACACTGCTCAGTTCAAAGAGCATTTTTACGACCACCAACACGGATCAATTGAGAACGCACTTCGCGAAGCGATTATCCGTCGGCATGAAATTTTGAGCGCTTTTCCAGCAACCATAAAACACATAAGATCTAAAACAATCTCTCCAAATCCAGAGGAGAGAATAATGAGACTTGAAGCGAAAGGGAATCTTCAGCCATACATAGGTTGGCGTGCTACCTTCTATAATCAAAATCACGAACGAAAAACCAAGGTCTTCTCTGTCATGAAATTTGGTGAAGATGAGGCAAGAATGCTTGCTTTAGCATACACAAAGAAGCATCACAATCTAAAGCCAAAAATCACGAAGCATCCGGATCTATATCAAATAGACAAAGTAAAAGTCTTTTCAAGGTCAGACATCGAGATACTATCCACGATTAATAGCGGAAAATACGGAAAAAAGGGAGGAGCGGCGGCTCCAATATTTGACTCGGATCCTTTTGGATTTGAAGGCGAACAGAAACTTGTGATACACCGTTCTATAGAGCGTGACAAAGCATTGCGCACAGCAAAAATAAATCAATTTTTAGGAATACATGGAGCACTCTTCTGCGAATTATGTAATTTTAATTTCAAAAGCAATTACCCATTTTTACTGAACAATATTATTGAAGTGCATCATATCATACCTCTCGCGACGCTGCAGAAGGGCTGTGAAACGCGTCTTGCGGATTTGATTTTATTGTGCTCGAATTGCCATTTCGCAGTTCACCAAGGTGACGCTGAAAAGAATCTCATTTCAGCTCGCCGCCATTTCGAAAAGCTTCGAGTCAGTGCCACATAGCAGAACCTGGCCGCACTTAGATTGGGTCAAGTCTCGCTCTTTCCCTCTACACACCATTCATCCTCTCCCCATGGTCCTCCCACCCACCACCCGCCGCGCGGGCCGGATGAATCCAGCGGTCCGTTTCACCGAAGCCTCCATTCACTCCATTCCGCCCCACAAATGGGGTCAACAAATGGGGTCAGGCCGCGCCATTCAACAACGATGTTAATCCGTGAGAGTCCATTTACGCCACCGGCGGCAGCAGAGCGTGCCGCACTCCGGAGCGCTACCACGTTGCGATCATCCGCGTGAGTTTCAAGGGACCTCTATCAAACGGGCGCGCAAAAATCCGCTGGGCCCCCTGCCGTCGATGGATCCGGCGAGCCGGAAACTGCGGTAAGTCCAGCCGCTGTCGAGCGAAGGCACGCCGTCGGTGGCAGCCGTGATTTCAGTCACCACCTGGTCGAAAGCGGCTAGCCCGTTAGCCCCCTCGATGGTGTAGGCCACTTGATCGGCGGTGGCCGATTTTTGCGGTGTTCCGGTGAAAACCGGATTGCCGCGGACGGGCAGCGTGAGGACGAACGCCCGCCCATCGGCGAGGTCTTGGATGCGCGAGCGCACCTTGCCGGAAATCGCGGCGGAGCGCGGATCACTGTTGAGGGCGAATTCGCTGAAATTGCTCTCCCCGTCGCCGTCGGGATCGCCTGCCGCCGTGAGATCGGGGTTGGTGAGTGCTGAGAAGTCAAGACCGGAGATCCAGGAGGTGAACGGCGTGCCGGTGAACGGCGCGATCCGGACCAAGCCGAAGGGTCCGGCATCGGTGGCCCAGACGTTGACGCCTTTCGTCTCGAAGCCGTATTGCACATGGCGTCCGGAGCCGGCGCTGGTGGCGAGGCTGATGGAGAAGCTGCCGTTGACCAGCGGCGCGGTGACCGTGGCGAACGCGGAATAGTCGGCGTTGAAATCCCGGATGAAGACGAGCGCGCCATGGGCGCTCGTCAGCGTGTTGGCGGTGACGGTGCCGGTGAAGGTGACGGTCTTGCCGGAGAGGCTGCCGGTTTTCTCCACATACATGTTAGCCGTCATGATCTTGTTGCCGGGTCTGCCGGGCGCGCCACCGCCGATGTACCAGTAAGTGGAGGGATCGCTGATCGTGTTAGGACTCAGGGTGAGGGTGGACCCGGCGAAGCTGGCGCGGAGATCCGGCACGTTCCAGGTGCCGCCTGACCGGTAGGTTCCCCCGCTGGCCGGAAGATCCGCGACGTGCATGTAGCCGAGCCAGGTTTCCGCCGGATCCACGGTGACGGTCGAGGCCACCGGGGCGGTGGCGGTGGGGGCGTAAACCCGGACGTAATCCACCGTCATGCGCTGGGGGAAAACCGTCGATCCGTTAGGACTGCCCGGCCAGTTTCCGCCGACGGCGACATTGAGGAGCAGGAATTGCGGTTGATTGAAGACCCAGGCGCTGCCGCTTGGAAGATTGGCTGGGGTGAGCGAAAAAAACTGCTGACCGTCGAGAAACCAGCGGATGCGGTTTTCCTCCCACTCAATGGCATACACATGGAAGGCGTCCCCCAAGGCGGCACCGGATAGAACGGTGTCACCGGAAATGCCGTTAGAACCCGAATAGCCGGGACCATGGACGGTTCCGTAGAGGGTGGACGGCAGCGAGCCGATGTTTTCCATGATGTCGATCTCGCCGCAGTTCGGCCAGCCGACCGGGCCGATGTTCGCGCCGAGCATCCAGACCGCGGGCCAGATGCCCTGGCCTTTGGGAATCTTGATGCGGGCCTCGATCCGGCCGTAGGTCCAGGAATGCTTGTCCTTGGTCAGCAGCCGGGCGGAGGTGTAATTTTTCCCGCCGAAATTCTCCGCGCGGGCCTCGATGACGAGACTTCCGCCCTCGATGCGGGCGTTCTGGGTGCGGTTGGTATAATACTGGAGTTCGTTGTTTCCCCAGCCGCTGCCGCCGATGTCGTAGCCCCACTTGGTAGAGTCCGGCGTGGTGCCGTCGCTTTGGGAAAACTCATCCGCCCATAACAGGGTCCTTCCGAGTAGGGACTGCGCGTCCAATCTCACACCGGCGGCGATCAAGCCAAGTAACAGGACCGGCCTCATGGCGTTTGAGCACCGGTCGCGGGGACGACCGGAGCCACCGAGCGGCGGTCTTCCGGAATGATCTTGAGGTTCACGGCTCCGCTCTGGGCATCGGTGCCGGGCACGATGATGATGAGTTTCCGCACGTTCGGGTCAAATTCCCACACGGCGGAGTAGAGGATTGCGGTGAGATTGTCGCGAGCCGCCAGTTGGATGCCCATGTTGCGCACACTTCCTCCGGGATCCAGATCAACTGCCTTCCAGGTATCCGGCAGGGATTTGGTCACCTTGTCATTGCGGACTAGCAGCTCTTTTCCGGTGGCGTTGATGAAACGAAAGGTGCCCCAGCCGAAACTGCCGGCACTGTCGTCGATCACGAAGCAACGCAGTCCGCTCGGGTGGGCGGTGTCGGGCAGGAGCAACACCAGCGGGGATTTCAGATCGGGCGTGAGTTTGATCGGGGCGGTCACGGGCTTGCCGTCCGGGCTGGTGCGGTCGAGGGCGACAAGAGCGGGCGGGACTGCGCCGCTGGTCCAGTTGATGGTCTTGGAACGCTTGTGGGGATGGAGGTTCTGAAGCTCGGCGACTTCCGCGCCGTTCATGAAGCCGATCTTGCGGGCGGCGATGGCGTCGTCCCATGCCAGGAACGTGATGGGCATGGCGTGCAAGGGCGTGAGGGCGGCGAGGAAGCCGAGAAGAATGGCGGCGAACGGGATGGAGCGGGCGACTGACATGGGTTTGATGGATTGGGAATGATTCAGAGTTCGGTGCGTGGCACACGACGGAAAGAGATGATTTCAAAACGCCGCCCGAAGGATTGATTGACCGGCGAGAGCGAGGCAATCACGGAGTCCGCCGCTTGCGCGGCATCGACGAAATCGGGCATCCGCTGGACGACGGCCTCGCACCAACTGCGGGCGATCACCTTGCCGGTGGCGTCCTTGGCCTCGCCGTAGCCGCGGATGGTGAAGGTGTCCGAGCGGCAGGTGATGACCGGAGCGAGCGATTGGAGGACATCCGCCTGGGTCAGGTAGCCGGGAATGCCGACGCCGGTATCCTTGATGATGCTGCTTTGGCTTTCCGGGGGGTATTTATCCGTGGTAAAGGGCGATTGCTTGGCTTGCTCATTGAGTTTGCCGGCATCGATCGCGGCCTGGATGGCACCGCTCTTGCCGAGTTCGCTGTCTTCGACGCGGCGGTTCACGAACTCGGCGAGGGAAAGGAAGGGGCCGCGCTTGCGGATCTCATCCACCAGGTTTTTGGCGAGGGTCCGGAGTTCCGCGTCGCCAAGGGTGCGGAACCCGTTCCAGTTGTCATCTGCCTTGCCGGTGGGATGGCGGAAGCGCGGCATCGCGGTGCGATCCGCAGGCGGGGGACTGCCACCACCTTCGACCTGGAAAGCATCGCCACGCAGGCCGGAGAGCAGCGCCACCCATGCCTCGACATCCGTCGAGTTGATGTTGAACGCGCCATCCACCGTCAAGTGCGCGGCGATCCGGGCACAGCCGGCGGGGTCGAGCAGGCGGGCGATCAGCGCGTCCTCCGCGAGTCCGCCTTTGACCAGCCGCATGCGGCTGTTCGCCAGCGGGTTCTCCGAAGGGGATTTGACAAAGTCCCTGACGACCTGGTCGAGGGGTTTTACGATGCTGGCGATGGGGCGGTCCCAGGCGGTCGGTGGTTTGCCATTGCTAGCAGGCCGCAGGCGGGGAGCCGCCCCGCTGAAGAAGTAGCCGTCCCACAGGGCTTCGTTGGCCAGATAGCTGCTATCGTAGATCGGGACTTCGGGTTGCTGGGCCGCGCCGGGCTTGAGAAAGCCAGTTTTCTCGCGGCTGAGGTAAGCCGGTGCCCAACTGTTTCCGAACTGGTTCGCCGGGGCGAAGGTGGAGGAGGACAGGTCGGCATGTTGGAAGGCGGCCAGGGAAAGCAACGGCTCGCGCGGGATTTCGAAAAACGGCAGTTCGGATTTACCCGACGAGCTGTGGGACGGTCCCCAGAACGACTTTCTGCCATCGAAGCTCGTCTGGATGGCATCGTCGAAGGACGGCGTGGTGCGCAGCGTCGATTGGAAATGCGGTGCCACCGTGAAGCTGCCGTTGGCGAGCTGGTGATTGATCGATGGATTGCGGGGATTGGTGGTGTAGATCAGATCGGCGACGGCCTGGCCGCCGACGCTGGTGTTGGCGGTGCGATGGAAGGTTTCAATCACGCCGAAGGGCACGGGAGCGCCGGTCTTGAGTTCATCGTAGGTCCGCCACGGCGAGGCGATGGTGGTCACCGCCGAGATGAGTCTAAGGATCTGGACATCGGTGGTGACTTGGCCGCGGGTGGAGTCGGCGGGATTCTTGATGCGGGCGGCATCCTCCAGCGAGACGAAGTAATGATATTGTCCCCTGCCTTGGCCGACTGCGGAAATATCCTTGAGCGAGATCCGGATTTCGTCGGTTTTTTTGACCTGGTATTTGGCCAGGCCGTGTTGTGCGAGGCCATCCGCCTGCTGCATGGAAACCTGGAATCCACCCCGCTTGTTCACCCCGCCAATATCCTCAGCCGGGCGGAGACGAATGGTCCGCTGGGCATTGGAACCACGGCGTTTGAAGTCGATCGGCGCGGCGGCCGCCGGATAGAAGACGCGGACTTCGCCCGGTTCGAACTGAATTGGTTTCGAGGTGTTTCCGTCGCCGTTGGCGGTCATTTCACAAAAGAAATAGGGATCCACCTGGCGGCTTTCGCCATCGTTCTCGAACTGCTTGCCCATGGCGTCCGCCATCCCGATCGGTTCGGTCACCACGGGTTGGCCCGGTGACTTGCGCTCCCAAATGAGTTGAAACGGCAGGTCCATCCATGGGTAGGCGACGGCCCCTTCGATCTCGAGGCGCGTGTTGTAGGGATTCCACAGGGAGACGACCGGAGTGATGATGAGCTGGACTTGATCTTCGGCATCGAGTTTAGCGCTGAGGAGATAGATCATGCGGTTGAGTACTGGCCGGATGGACAGAGCAGACTTCTCGCCGGGCGGTGGATTGTTCGGCGCGAGAAAAGTCTTGCTGGCGGGAGGATCGGTCACTGCCGCCACATGGTCGGGTCCTCGTTCCGCCACCGCCGTCTGGCCGCCGCCGTAGAGGTGTTGGGGGATCCGGTAAAACGAGCGCAAATGGTCGAAGGTGGGGACGGCGGCGGCGTAAAAGCGGAACGACAGGGAGGCCACGCCGTAGTTAGTCTTGGAGGCAATGATTGGATTTCCCGTCAGCGGCCGGAACAGCGCTTGCTGGCCTTCGTAGGAGCCGGGGGAGGTGAATCCGGCTCCCGCCCTGGGCGTGCGGAAGGGGTTCGGCACGCCATCCCACGCCGGCTTGGCGAAGTCCGAATCGCTCAGTTCGAAGCCGAGACTCAGATCGGTCTTGAGGCCGCCCTTCACGGCATCGGTCATCAGGCCCTGGGAGTGAACCGTGTGGCTGGCACCGGAGCGCACCGTGGCGGCGGGATCACCGGTGGTGAGATCTGGATCCAGCGCGACCTGATTGAAGGAAAGCAGCCGGGTCGCCCGTAAATTCCAGTCCTTCGCCGGTTGTTTGAGGGTTTCGGAGAGGGCAAGCGACGGGCGGCGCTGGACTTGGAGCGCGATGTTGGTGGCCGGATCGGCACCTGCTTCCGGGCCACCGACATTGATCTTCGTCTTGGTGTTTTCCTGGGAAACCGCCCAGGCGATGCCGCCCAGGGGCAGCGATACGGATTGCGCGGTCAGATCGAAGCCATTGCGCTTGAGTGAAAACAGCGGAATCCACTTGGGATTGTTTGCGGGAGCTGCCGTTTCCGCCCAGCCCCGCACCCGCAGCGCTTTCGGATCCGGCGAGGAAACCAGCCACGTCCGGAAGAGCTTGGTTTTCTGCTCATCGTAAGCCAAAGCCGCCGCCTGATCCGGCCGGGCGGCGGCATTGGGCGACCACGACGACCAAACCCCCACCAGGTTCGGCTGAGGGGCGGACTTGGCGAGAATCGAGGCATCCGCCGTGATCCGCCGGTCGTCGCCGGCCTCTTTCTGCAGCTCCCCGATGGCCAGGATCACCGCCATCCGGGCGTTGGCGTAGGCGCGGGCGCTGGCTTCACCGCTGGCCGAGGACCGCAGGGAGATCGCACTCAGCGAGAGCAGGCCCACCGCGATGACGGTGAGTAAAATCATCAGGCTGAGCGTAACCACGAGGGCGAATCCTTGGTTTCCGGGGCTTTCTTGAGCGGCTGTATTCACGGCAATTGGGTTTGGAAGAGTTGGCTTGGGCCGCGCCAATTGAAGTGGGATCACTTCATTCAACGGCTTGCTTACACTGAAAAATCGGGTTTGTCCGGTTTGGATTCCGGCGGTCTCTTCGAATCAGACGGGCTGCAATCGGTCGGACGATGCCCCATCCGTCCGTTTTGTCCATTCTTTTTGTGCAATTTTATGCATTTATGCCAGGGGTTGTAAATCGACCCCTTGCGAAATCACATTCCTTGCGCCAGGATTAAACCGGGTGCGCACCTTTCAGCCAAATCCGCCCGAATCTCCGCAATCACGGGGAAACAGGCTGGTCTGAGCTTCGTCATCTGCCGTTTGAAGGACGGTTGTTTCGTCCGATTCTCCTGTTGGCAGGCTGGTCCGTGGGAGGTCGGTGGTTGCCGCTTGTTCCAAACCCTCGGGTGGTCATGTAATTTAATGCAAAATTTGTATTGCGGTACTCCAGAATTGGATTAAGAACCTGTTCACTTTGATGCAATTCCTGACCGGAAGCGCACTAAAAACCCCAAGAAACCCGGTGAAAACCGCTCCTGTTTGGAATCCACACCCTACCCGGTGCCGGTGCCTGAACTCCACATCCCAAACCGCAAACCGCAAAAACCAACGATTGTTAAGACCATGAAAGCCATTATTAGAAAATTAACCCTCTGCGTCCTGCTGGGCGCCTCAGGAAGCGCTCTCGCGACACCCGTGCTGATGCCCAACGGCGATTTCAGCGCCGGTGCCACAAGCTGGCAAGAAGTCGGCGCCGGCACGACCTTCACCTATCCGGCATCCGGCGGCAATACCGGCGGTTACGGAGTCATGGATCAAGCCGCAGGCGGCGGCTGGGGAATCTGGGTCGGCAACGCCGATTCCGCGATCCCGATCAGCTCCCTCGGCCTGACCGCCGGCAATACTTATGTTTTCTCCCAAGACATGAGGATTGAAGGCGCTGTTGGCACTAACGTAGGTGGTTTCAAAATCGATTTCGTCCCAGCGGGAAGCACCGGAGACCTGCGAATCGCCAAAATTGGTGATGGCAGCACCTGGGAGACCTACAATTACTCCATCGCAATTCCAGCCGGCACCACCGGGATCAAGATCGTGCCACTCTGGGCGCCGAACTCGATTGTCGGATTTGACAATTTCATAGTGGAAAACGGCGCGATCCCGCCACCACCGGTGGTTCCAGGAATCCCCAACCCGGGATTCGAGATCCCGGGCGGAGCCGGCTGGATCCCCGTAGGACCCATCAGCTTCAGCTATCCGACCACGGGAGGAAATCCCAGTGGGTATGGTGTGATGGATGCCACCAACGGCCAATGGGGCATCTGGGTGTCCAACTCAGACGCGCATCTGACCTTGGCTCAGTTGTCGCTCACCGCCGGAGCGACTTATAACTTCACCATGGATATGAAAATCGAATCTGGCACCGATGTCGGAGGATTGAAAATCGACTTTTCCCCTTCTGGCAGCACCGGAGACATGAGAATCGCCAAAATCGGTGACGGAACAACCTGGGCGACCTACACCTACTCCGTGACGATTCCAGCTGGCACCACCGGTCTCAAGCTTGTGCCACTTTGGGGTCCGAACTCCAGTGTGGGTTATGACAACTTCGCCGTCTCGCCTCCACCGGCCCCTCTGCCACCCCAAGCGACTATATCTTCCGCCACCCAAGTGAACTGGACGCCTCTCAGCGCCGTCAATAGCTACCAGCCGCAGAAGTCGACGGATGGTGTGATTTATTCCAACCTCGGCGCGGCGATCATCGGGAATGCCGTCTCCTCCACCTTCGAAGCCGGCCAATCGCCCTTCTACCGGGTCATGGAAAGCACTCCAGGCACTCAAGAAGCGGTATTCAACGGCGGCTTCGAAGCCGAGGGATTCGACGCGCAGGAAGCGGATGGCTGGTTAGGCAACCAGTCTCAACCGGCACTGCGCATCACCACTGATTTCTACACCGGCACTGCCTCCATGCAACTCAAGGTGCTGAACGCAACCTCGGAACCAAACGGTTCGGAACTCAGCCAAAACGTCACAAATGCCGGTGGTTCGATCACGACCGGAAGCTCATACACCCTCTCGTTCTGGGCCAAGCAAATCAGCAGCGGACCTAGCTATGTGCAGGAATACCGCGTCTCGTGGCTTGCTGCCGGTGGCGCGGAAGTCGTCTCGGGTGCGTGGCAAAACCTGGCGACTGGTGCCATCGGCACGTGGACGCAAAGGACTCTATCCGGGTTGGTCGCTCCAGCAGGGGCGGTGACGGCGTTCATCCAAATCGTAGGCAAGACCGGCGCGGTCGAAGGCGGCCTTGGAGAAGTCCTCATCGACGACGTCTCGTTGTCGGCTTCCGGCTTCACCACGCCGACCATGATCGCCTCTAGCACCGCTCCCGCCGTCAAGATTAGCTGGCCATCGACGACGGGCAAGAGCACCCTAGTGCAGGCATCCCTCGACCTTGCCAGTTGGTCGAACTTCAGCGGCGTGATCGTCGGTGATAACACGATCAAAGCGGTGTATGACTCCATGGCGAATCCGAAGAAATTCTACCGAGTCGGCGAGCTGCCATAAGCCTGCCGGATTTTAGTTCCCTCAAGGCCACTCGATCTCCGGATCGGGTGGCCTTTTTTGTCGATCAGTTTTTCGCGCGCTTGTCCTGCGGAATGATTTCAAGCGTGAACTCCTTGGAGGCGGGATTCGCCGCAGGCACGATGAAAATCAATTTGCGCAGGTTGGGGTCGTGTTCCCAAACTGCGGAGTAGAGCACCACCTCCTGAGCCGCCTCGGAAAACAACTGCACCCCGATGTTGCGGGCCTCGCCCCCTGGCGCGATGTCGATGGTGCGAAACAATTCCGGGATGGCCTTGATCTCCTTCTCACAGCGAATCATCAACGGCTTGTCCGAAGTATTCACGAACCGAAGGGAGCCCCAGGGAAAGCCCGCATCACTATCGTCTACGACAATGGCCCGCATCCCGGACGGACTGGCCGAATCCGCAAAAATCAGCACCAAAGGTGACTTCAGATCCGCGGCCAAGGTGATTTCCACGCTTGCGGGCTTGCCATTGGGCCGCTCTCGGTCGAGCGCCACCAAGGTCGGCGGGGCGCTACCGGTGGCGCAGGAGTAGGCTTTCGAGCGCTTCTTCGGATTGAGGTCCGCCAGCTCGGTGAGACGCTTGCTGTCCTGGATGCCGATCTTGCGACCCGCCACCTCCTCATTCATCGGTAGAAATCGGACCGAAACGGCCTCGGCCACATTGGACAATCCGAAAACCGCCAGTGCCACGGCAGCGGGAACAATCGAAACGAGGCGGCGAGTCACGTGGGTTTGGTAAAATATTTTCATATTCGTAAAAGCAGGTTGGTAAATCAATTCATTTTTATGCAACTCCGCGATCTTGCGCCGACCGGGGCAGCCCAAGCAAGGTCAAATTCCATGCGCCCGTCAAAGCGGTGAGTCGTCTGGAAGGGCTCGGATTCACGCCCTCCCCCGCGTCCTCCCTTCCGTGCAATAAGATGCAAAATTTAAATTGCAGCAGCAGTTGCTTTTGGTAGTTTCCGGCGTTCCCTCTCTTGGAACGAAACCCTAATACCATCGAAATCCATGAACCCTGGAAACTCATTCCGCCCGGGCAGTTTCTGCCGGACCCTTCTAACTACCACCGGCTTGCTTGCCGCCGCCTGCGGCACGGCCTGCTCGCAGATTTCGTGGACCAGCGACTTCGAGTCGCTGAACGCGGCGTCCCCAACCGCGCTGTCGGATGCCTCGTGGACGGCCTATGCCAATGTCTTCACTTCCGGAGGCAGCTACCTCTATGGCTACTCGAGCACTCCGCCCAACGGCGGGAGCGGTTTTTGGGGCGTCAGCACCGACCAAGCGGGACCGGCACAGGGAGTGCAAGGCCTGGTAGTTTACAGCGACTACTACAATCAAGGAGCTCAAACCGCCGGCCAACTGGTGGAGGCGAACGTCTTCCAGCAATTCCCGATCTTCCTCGAGGACGTCGGCACCTATGAGTTCCGCTTCGATGCCAAGGCGGGAAACCTCGTCAGCCCCTCCAAAGCGCAGGCTTTCATCAAAGTGCTGAATCCCGCCGCCGGCTACGCCACTGTGGCCAGCATCACCTTCAACACCTCCGCACTTCCCGCCACCTGGGGGAGCTATGCGATCCGCCTTCAGCTCGATGCCAGCATGGAGGACATGCTCCTGCAGTTCGGCTTTTCGGCAACCGCGAGCAACAACCAGGGTTCCGGAGTCTTCTATGACAATTTGGTCTTCGGAATCGCGCCCGCCGCTCCCCCGGTGATCACTCAAATCACAAAATCCGGCAATCTGGTCAACGTGACCTTTCCCTCGCAAACCGGTTTCAACTACGACCTCGTAAAATCCACGGACGGCATGGTGACCTTCAATCTGGTGCCCACCCAAGCGGTGATCCCCGGCGACGGCACACCCAAGATCGCCACCGACAACGCGGCCACCGAGCCGTCCGCCTTCTACCGGATCCGCCGTCAGTAACGAACTCCTAACAATCATGTGGCGGCTCTTCAAGGAATTCCTCCTGTTCCTGCGTGAGGAGAAGAAGTGGTGGCTAATTCCACTGGTTCTGATACTACTTCTGCTGGCAGCGATCATCGTCTTCACGGGCGGCTCGGTGCTGGCACCCTTGATGTATCCATTCCTATAACTCACCTCGCGTGCGGCATCTTCTCGGCATTTCCGCGTATTACCACGATTCCGCGGCAGCGCTGCTGAGTGACGGCAACATCGTCGCCGCAGCGCAGGAAGAACGCTTCAGCCGCAAGAAGAATGACGAGCGCTTTCCCCGGAATGCCGTCGCGTTCTGCCTGAGACAAGCGGGCCTCACCGAAGCGGATCTGGATGCTGTCGTTTTTTACGACAAACCGATCATCAAGTTTTCTCGTCTGCTAGAGTCCTATCTGGCGGTGGCACCCGGCGGCTGGTTGACCTTCCCGCGCGCGCTGCCGTCTTGGCTTGGGGAGAAGCTCAACCTTCCTAACACCCTTCGTTATGAAATCCCCGGGCTGTCAAATGACACGCCGATTCTTTTCACCGAGCATCACCAGGCGCATGCAGCCAGCGCATTTTTCCCCTCGCCCTTCGAAGAGGCGGCCGTCCTAACCGTGGATGGGGTTGGCGAATGGGCAACCACCACTATCGGCCTCGGACGGGGCAACGATTTGGAGATCCTCAAGGAGTTGAAATTCCCCCACTCGCTCGGCCTGCTCTACTCCGCCTTCACCGCCTATTGCGGCTTCCGGATCAATTCCGGCGAATACAAACTGATGGGCTTGGCACCCTATGGCGAGCCGCGGTTCGTGGAGGTGATTTATGATCAGCTGGTGGATGTGAAAGACGACGGCTCCCTGCACCTGAACCTCGACTACTTCCATTTCCTGCGCGGCCTGCACATGACCAACGCGGAGTTCGACAAGCTCTTCGGCGGCCCGCCCCGCCCGCCGGAAACTCCGGTCGAACAGCGGCACATGGATGTGGCGCGTTCCATCCAAACCGTGACCGAGGAAATCATGCTGCGCCTCGCCCGCCACGCGCGCGACGAGACGGGAATGAAACACCTGTGCATGGCCGGCGGAGTGGCCCTCAACTGCGTGGCCAATGGCAGAATCCTGCGCGAGAAAATCTTCGAGCGCATCTGGATCCAGCCCGCCGCCGGAGATGCGGGCGGCGCGCTCGGCGCCGCGCTGGCCGTCTGGCACCTGCACAAGGACCACCCGCAACCGCGCGTGATCGTCCAACCGGATGCGATGCGCGGGGCCTTCCTCGGGCCGGAGTTTGCGGATGATGAAATCGAGGCCGTGCTGCGCGATCATCAGGCGGTCTATCAGAAGATGGCCACCGACTCCCTCAATGACGCGGTGGCGGATTTGCTCGCGAGCGGGAAAATTGTCGGCTGGGTGCAAGGGCGCATGGAGTTCGGCCCGCGCGCGCTCGGCCATCGCTCGATCCTGGGTGACCCGCGCTCGGCGCAAATGCAGTCGGTGCTGAACTTGAAAGTGAAGTTCCGGGAATCGTTCCGCCCGTTTGCCCCAGCCGTCCTGCGGGAACGCGCCACGGAATTTTTTGAGCTGGATGAGGAATCACCCTACATGCTTTTTGTGGCACCCGTGCATCCGGATCAACGGTTAGAGCAGCCAGCACCCGCATCCGGGCTTGCACGGCTCAAGCAAGTCCGCTCGCGCCTGCCCGCCATCACCCATGTGGATTATTCCGCCCGCGTCCAGACGGTCACAGCGGCCCAGAACCCGGTTTTTCACGCGCTCCTGAAGCGCTTTGAGGCGAGGACCGGCTGCCCCGTGCTGATGAACACCTCGTTCAACGTCCGCGGCGAGCCGGTCGTCTGCACGCCGGATGACGCCTACCGCTGCTTCGTCAACACCGAGATGGATTACCTCGCGATTGGGAATTTCCTCATGGAACGCACCGCCCAACCGCATGCCGGCATCAAACCCTCGTTCCATCCCGTTCCGGACTAACCAACATGCTGCGGCTATCCGAAAAACCTTTGGAATGGATCAAGTTCACCGCCGTGATCGGCGTGGCGGTGAACGGCGTGCTCGGACTGCTCTGGTGGAAGGGCACCCTGCCCGGCGTGGTTTGCCTGATCGCCGCCAATGCGGCGCTCGCCGCCGTCGCCGCCGCCTCGCTCCACCCGCGCGGGTTCCGTGGCTTTTACCGTGGCGGCATGACCTTGAGTTTCCAGAGCGGCCAAGTCATCGGCAAGGTGTTGCTGACCCTGCTGTTTTTCCTAGTCGTGACACCCATGGGTCTGCTGCTACGTCTGCTGGGAAAGGATTTGCTGCAACTCAAAAAGACTCCGGAAAAGAACACCTATTGGCACAAGGCGAAGAACAATCGCGATTTCGACCGCATGTTTTAGCGGCTCCTCTTGTCCCCGCCCCAGAAGACATTGCCGATGCCGCCGAGCCTGTCGATCGCACGCATGTCTTCGATGGACATGGTGCCGGTGTGTCCGTCGTAGAAGGCGACCACGGCCTTCCCCTCGTGGCGGTAGGCGATCTTGCTGTCGTTCGTCTTGCCCTCGACCGGGGATCTTTTCCAAAGCAAGCGCCCGCCATAATTGGCGATCCAATCGGTCGCGGTGATAAAGGCAAACGCTTCGCTCGGGTTTTTGACGGAGCTGATAGTGTGGGCGCGGGAAGTCCCAGGCTGACCCCAATTGCCGCCGGGCACGTTTTCGTTGTTGTAGGCGAAGCTGGCTGAAATGCGGCTCCATTGAAACTTTTTGGCCCGGACCACCGTCGGGTCGAGAACTTGCTCAGGGAGACCGTCAATCCCTTCGAATTCCTCACCCTCGTCAAGCGCCGGATTGTCGCCCATCAGCGCTTCGAGGTAGGCGCGGTTGAAGTGCCAGGGGGTACCGGGCTTGGATTCTTCATCGAATGAATAGGCGGCCACATACTTGCCGTTGTGGTCGACCGCATAAAGGGCGTTTGCTTGGGCGAAGCCAGCGATTCGCTTGAGCGTCACTGAAGTTTCGGCACCTTCCCGTAATTTTTTCGTCCCGACTACGGCGAGTCCGGCGAGCGCTGCAATGATGGTGATGGTGACCAGCAGCTCGACCAAGGTGAAGCCACGGAATGGAGTGGGGTGTGAGTTTGTTGGAGTTTTCATGTGTTTCCGATGTGTTGCCCGGGCGGGCATTTTAAAGCTCTGGCGTGAATTGGAGGCATTCGCTCATCCGGATTTGGGTTCTTCACCAGCTCTCCGCTGGTCGGATGTGAGTGGAAACTAGGGCAGGCTTGAAAAGACCGCAACTACAAATTGCACTTATTTGCATTCAACTGGAATTCTGACCGAACCGCCCGGCGAGGGGCGGGGTCAGCGCACCGGATGACTTCGCTGAATCCGCTCAAGTTCCTTGCGCGCTTGGGGAAAGTCCGGCGTGATGCGCAGCGCGCGTTGCAAATAGTCGGCAGCCTCGGCCTTCTTGCCCAGCCGTGCCATCACAGAACCCACGAAATAATGGGGCCATGACGCATCCGGCAGTCGCTCGCAAATCAACTGGCCCTGGGTGGCGGCTTCCGCAAGACGCCCGGTGCGCTCGAAAAACTGGGCGTAATTCCATCTCACCAGCGTGTCGTCGGGATTCCGCTCAAGCGCGGCCTGATACATTTGGTTGTCTTGGGCGGGCGACTGTGGCGTGGTCCGCGCATCGACTTCCTTCACGCGCGCCTTGCAGTATTGGAGATTGCGCGGGTGGCTCGATTGCGAGGTGAAGGGAGCGACTGAAATGCGCCCAAGCGCGACATCCCACAACCGTTTCTGATCCCAAACGGTCGCCGCCAGACGCCGGTCACAAGCTGCCGCTTCGACATCCGCAGGTTTTTCGCCACCGGCGGCAGTGATCGAAGTCGGGAGCCGCGCCGCCACTTTTTCGGCGAGGGCGCGGGCGAGCAGGTAATTGCCGGCCATGGTGAGATGCACGTGTTCGTAGAAAAGCTCTTTGCCCGGGATGCCATCGGGAGTCTGGCTGGTGAGCGCTTTGACCGCGTCCACCCCGGTCACCGGGTCACTTGCCATCGCGGCGGTGATGATCCGATTGATGCGCGTGTCCGCCCTCACGGCCAGCGCGTCGTGATCTCTCGCCCGCTCGAAGGAGGTGAACGCGCCCGCCGGGTCGTTCAGGGCAAGCTGACAGCTCCCGATGCGGAAATGAAGCTCGGCGAAATCCGGGTCCAGGGCGGCGGCCTTGGCGTAAACCTCGAGCGCCGCTTGGAACGACCCGGCCGTTTCCAAGCTCTCGCCTTCCTTGAAAAAGCGCTCCCATTCCGCGAGTTGCGCCGGCGTCAGCCCGACCGCGTGCAGCGAGATGAACGGTGAGCAATCCCTCAGATTGCTGGCCACGGTGCTGAGGATCACCGGCACGCCTGCCTTCTTTCCGACGCTCAAAATATCATCCAGATTGGCTTTGAAATTTTCATAAGCCCTCAGTCGGTTCGGATCATCATGGCGCAGCGGGTTCTTGCCGAACATGTCGATGCCCGCCCAGGATTCAGGAGCCGACGCGCCACCGCGAATGCCCGTGACCAGTTGGTCCATCAGTTGCCCCACGCGGGTGGTTTTGAGCGCCAGAACGCTCCTGACAAAACCCAGACCGGGCACTTTTTCGCCAAAGACCGTGCCCGCGCCATAGGGGCCGATCATTTCGTTATTGCCCATGTAAACGACCCACATGTCCCCCTCGTGGCGGGCGCAATCCCGGGCGATGGGCAGGATGACATGCGAGTTGATCGCCGTAATCGCCACATTGACGACCTCGAAATCGGTGGCCGGATATCGCGCTTCCAGCAGCGCTTCCAGGTAGCGGCCCGCTCCGAAGGATGGATCCGGATCGCCATACGCGGCGGACTCGCCGAGCATGAAAATCCGGTAAGTCCCCCTGGGCTTGTGCGCGGCCATGCGCGTGGACAGCGGCACCCGGGCGAGCGACGGCGGGAAGAATCGAAAGGTGAATTTTTCGTTAGGAATAAGGAACTCCTTCCCGCCGATCGTGCGGGGCAGGAACAAGCGGGTGGAGTGGCCGTAACCTGCGACCCGCAGGCTGAGTTCCAGCATTCCTAGCAGGAACAGCGGAACCAGCGTCGCGGCCACCAGCCGCATGACCCGGCGGCGGCCGGCGGGACGAGGGGAATCCTCCCGCGCCACATCTTGGACGGCGGGGCGAGGTGCTTGCCGCGACCGGGCTTTTTTGGGTTTCTGGTTCAATTTCCTGGGTTTTTAGACGTTGAATTCCAAATGGCGTCAGATGGCTCACGGCCTCGTCACCCGCTTGGGCGACAATTTCACGCGCAAGGTCCACTCGCGGACCTCGCGAGGCGCGAGGAGTGAAACCGGAGACGGCTCCAGAATATCCGCTAGACGGTCCACCGGCGCGTTCGTCGGCTCGATGGCCCAGTGGTGCAGCCCTTTCCAAAAGCCGCGGGTGATCCAGATGCCGGCATAGGGAAACAGCGCTGCCGGCCAGGCCAGCGAGAGTCGTGCGCCGTTAGCCGCATGGATTTCCGCACTCCCCTTGGACAGTGGGCCGAGAAACACCTTGGCGGCGGGCGTGGCACCTTTCGGGAAAAACGCCCGCGACAGGTCGTTGCCCGGCCACGGCAGCACTTCCCCGCCGCCGGGGCTGAGGCAGGTCTTCTCGGGCGTGCGGATTTGATCGCCGCGCTTCCATGTGAACAAGGGATGCCACGCCCAGAGAAACGGCGTGGGAGTGTCCGCCCGGTTCTCGATCCGGTAGTCGAAACGGACTTCATTTTTGCCGAGGGAAATCCGGCGCTCGAAATCCAGCGGCAGGGAATTGAGATTCCAGCGGCAGGAAAAACCGCCTTTCGGATCGATGGCGAATTCCGGCGCTTGGTTCCACAACTCGCCGTGATCCGGCAGCGACTCGCGGCCGATCTTGCATGGCAGAACCGTGGGCAGGCACTCGTCGATGCCGGCCCCGGGGCCGGTCTCGTAGTTGGCGGGATCGGTGGGATGCCAGATCCGGCGCTTGCTGGCAGGTGCCCAGCCGTCGAGCCACTCGCGGCGCGAGACACGGTCCCGCAACGAGACGATTCGTCCGCCGAGTTCGGGCGCGATCGAGAGCGAGACGGCGTCATTCGCCAAGGTGTGGATCTCGAAATCCCCGACCTTTTCACGAGTCTGGCGGATGCTCATGACGTTAGGGATTGGCTTTTTGCACGGTCAGCGACTTGGGCTTGGCCACGAGCTTGGTGCCGTCCGAGAAGGCGACGTTCAGCGGGCTGGTGCCGAAGTTGTAGGCGGCGTAGGTTTTCACTCCGTTTTTGTTGAAGACGTTGGTGAACGGATGGTCCGCCACTACTTTGGCGTCATTGATGCCGAGGGTGTTCAGCGTCTCGATCCAGTGATACATGAAGGCGTGGGTGTTTCCACCTTCCAAGGAGCACGACGGTGATGCATCCATATAATTCGCGGCTCTAACTGGATCGGTGAGAGCGCCGAACATCACAACCAGATCACCCCAGCCATTGTTGAAATCGCTGCCTTTTCCCCGCTTTCCGACGATCCTGTCATAGTTCTTTTTCACATAGTCCGGGTGGCGGCCCATGTAGATGGAGGCGGGCGTGAAGGGCAGCCAGTTGATGCCGTGAATGCAGTCGATGTCCCCGGAGAACCAAGTGGCAAAGGCTCCCTTGCCGCCCCAGACCATGCCAAGTGCGACCTGCTGGAAATCCTTGGGAAAATTCGTGCCGGAAACGTCGAACCAGTATTCCTCGACGGCGGTGCGCTCGATGTTGAAGAGCGACAGGCCGGTGTCGCGCACCGTTTTGTCACCCGTGGCTTCGCCCCACAACATCATGCCATACCACGCGTTGAGCGACTCGGACGAAGATTCCTGGTTGTTGCCATCGGCGAAATTCGCATCGCCCGATGCCCATGAGTGGCCGGCGTATTTGTCGAAACAACGGATGTAGGGAAACATCGTGTCCGTCCTGCTAGGCGAGGCGATGTCGCGGATAAGCATCATGACCATGGGGCCCCATTTTTTCGCCCACTCGGGATCGAGACGCGCGATCTCGCCTGCGGCCCGGATGAAATAGCCATAGTGGAAGTGATGGTCGTTGAGCGGCATGTCGCTGCCATAGGAAGGCTTGCTGCCGATCATCGAACCCCAGGTGGAGTTATAATAAAACAACGGCGCCGTCTCATCGGGCGAGGCGGTGAACCAGTTTTCCAAACGCCGTTTCAACTCATCGATGAAGACCTTCTGCAACTCGGGCGCGCCGGCCATTTCGGCGATGCCGCTGAGGGTGGCCAGACGACCGAGGTGCTTGCCGTCCCAATAGGTATCGGCAAACGGGGCGGATGGTTTCCCCGCCTCCGCCTTCAGGTAGGCGAGCATGCGCGCCTTGTCCTTGATACCTTCCGCAGGAAACATCGGCAGCACTCCCTGGACCGGCACCTCGGTGACAAAATCCGTGCCCGCGGCGACCTTCATTTCACCGCGCACAGACTTGTAGGCCATATCTGTCAGTTTGGTGGAAGTATATTTCCACTGGTGCGGATAGAGCGCGAAAATGGTGCCGTTTTCCGATCCCTCCCAGGGCTTGGTCTTGAAACTATAGGTGGCCTTCACCTTGCCGGGGATCGCCTGATAGTCCACCCGCGTGTCCACCACGTGGCTATAGGCATAGCGTTTGAAGAGCGCCAGCGTCTCCGGCTTGTCATCCGGCAGCAGCGCGATCGAGAGATATGGCTTTCCCGGCGCGGCGTTGGTGAGGACCGCGCTTTCGAGGCCGCTCCAGGTGGAGCCGGTAGGTCCGAACAAGCCGTAGTGATTTCCGCGAATGGTCACTCCCAGCACGGCATCCTTCGCGGTCCCCGCCCACACCCTCGGCGGCATCGCGCAGCGCAGCACCGGCTCTCCTCCCGCGTACGTGCAGTAAATGAACGGACTGCCATGGCCGAAGCTCGTCTTCAACGACGCCGCTCCCTCGGAGAACGCCGCAGTCACGAACCAATCCGAATAGCCGCCGCACTCCGCCGCTTTGAACGGCAAGCCCGCCGAGAGGCCGATTTTCAAATCCCCATCCTTGGTGACTCCGCCGCCCATGATCGCGTCCTTGCCGCCGACGAGACCGGAGCCAGGATAACTGATCGCCAGCCCCTCCGCCGTGCAAACCATGCCTAACGGATGCGCGAACAGATTGGCGGAGAATTCCTGCCACAGCAGCGAACTCCACCATTGGCCGGTGACCGTAGGACCTTTCACGTCGGCGGTTTTGTAGATTTTTTCCGGCAGCGGCTTGCAATCCTCGGGAAGAACCGTCGAGTAGCTGCCGGCACCCGCCGCGATGATTTCACCGGTGGCAGTCCTGGGTGAGGTGCAGGAAAGGATGACTGCGGCGACCGCAATCCCCGAAATAGAGCGGACAACCGGGGTTTTCGATCGGGTTTTGAAATGGGTTTTCATGAGTTTTATTAGTCCGGCGTGAGCCAGACCGAGTGTTGACAGGGGGCCGCCCGGATTAATTGCATTATTTTGCAATGCCGTGTCGAACACAATTTTCAGGAAATGGGAGTATCTGGTGCGAACCACTGGCGTCGCTTTCTCCGCTAGCACCTGGCAATCACGCAACCTTCTGAGACTGGCGCTCGGCCTCCAGCTCGGCCTCAAACTCCGCTTCCAGCCTGGCCTGAATGCCTGCCTCGCTTGAATGATAAGCGTCGTTTGCTGCTGCCTCCGCGGCGGCCTGCTGGGCCGCAAGCTCTTGGTCTTTCGCGGCTTCGCGAGCCATGCGTTTGTCTAACTTTCTCTGTTCGCGTTCGCGGCGCTTGTAATCTTTGCTTGGTGTGACGGCCATGGTGAATCCCTTCTTCTTTGCTGAATCGTGTGACAGGTGCGCCGCTCTCGTTTCGGAGGCGACTTCTGTCGGGGCGCGGCCTCTTACATGGCGGTGCCAGTCCGAATCAATAGAAAAAACGTGAACTTCGCGGCGTCCGTGGTTGAATAGCCCGGATGAGTCGAAACAAAGGAAACAAAGCCAGCAGCGAAGATGAAGGCCTGTCGGCGGATCCTTTCGCGGCGCTGGCCGCACTCGGCGATTTGCCTGCGGGACCTGATGCCCTGCCGGATTCCGCCCCAGTCATTCCAGTGAAGACCTCCCAACGGGGGCAGCAAAACACCAACCGCGGCCGGGTGGACATCGTCCGTCAGACCGCGCATCGCGGCGGCAAGGCCGTCACCGTCGCCAGAAATTTCACCGGAATCGGGCTGGCGGAGAAACAGGATCTCGCCAAGAAAATGCAGAAAGCCTGCGGTGTCGGCGGCACGGTGAAAGACGGCTGTATCGAAATCCAAGGCGACAAACGGGAAGAAATGAAGCGCATCCTGACGGAAGCGGGCTTCAAGCCGGTTTTCGCCGGCGGGTGAGTGATGCCAAATAGCAACGGGCGATGCCCTGCCGACCGATTTCGGCGTCGATTTTAAAATTGGAAGCTTGAGCGGCGGGCGTTGTCGTCGGCCCAGTCGTAAATCATGCGGCGGGAGGCGGCGTTGTTGGCGGCTAGGATTTCCAACATTTCGCGGTGTCTTGTCAGCTCCTCGCGGAGTTCGCGCTTGATGGATGCCGGATTGGCAATGGTGCCGTAGTAGGGATTTCTAAAACGCTGGAGCGGCCCGTATTGCGGCTCGTCGGGCAGGAAATGGGTCTGCCGCTTGAGGTCGTCGATCTGCTCCTTGAGCACCATGCAGTAAACCTGGAGTTTCTGGTCGCCGGCGGTGGCGAGGTTGGTGGCTTCCTCGCCGAGCCATTCCATTTCGAGCTGGAGCATTTCCCGCAAATCGTTGGCGGCATAGGCGGAGTTGAGACGCTGCATCCAGACTTTCTTGTGCTCCTTGAGCAGCGGGTCCGGCTCGAGATCCGGGTGGAAGGCTTTGGCGAGTTGTTTGAAGAGGGATTTAAGATCGCGGTTTTTGGCGTCCTCCTGTTCGAGGCGTTTGCGCTCCTTTTCGGCCTGGGCCTTGGTGGGTTTGCGGGGGCGTTTCGTCGCCGAAGAATTTTCTCCGTTTTCAAAAGCCTCGGCGGCCGCACTCAGGCGCTGGCTCACGGTGCGCTCGAATTCCTCTGGATCGCCGTTCGGATCGAGATCACTCAGGTCGAGATCGAGCCCGGCTTCGCGCGCGGTGTTTTCCATCATCATGCGGATGAATTCGAAGTCATTCCTCTCGTCATGCGTCATCTCCTGATCGTCTTCACGAGGGGCGATTTCCTGGATGATAGCCTCCAGCCTTGCCATTTCCTCCTCGCTGAGTCCCACGGGATCGGCCAGCAGTTCCTCCGCCTTGCCGCACATCAGGTCGCCGAACCAGTGGCGGCGTTCGGCGCTCAGCTTGAGGGTCTGCATGGCCTTGCGTCCCTTGAAAACGAGAGCCAGGTTCACGCGGTTGAGCTCCTCGACGAGCGGCATCAGCTCGCGGATCGAGGTGGCGAGTGCATCGTCGAGCCTTGCCTGCTCGCGTGTATGGCTGGCTTTGGTGGCCTCAAGAGATTTCATGAGGCGGTTGAATTCCACCTGCGTCCGGCTCAGCGGCGCGCCGGTCCCCGGGCGGATGACGAGGCCATCTTTGCGCGGGGTCGGTGGGTGTGGGGCCTTGCGTCTCATCAGGCCGGGGATTTTCCCGACGGAGCGGCCGAAGTCAATGGGATGGGTGATGAAACGGAGCGCCACCGCCGGAGTCCGCGTGTCCACTCGGAGCATCCAAATGCTTTACACCGCACGGCCTTGGACGTTTGAATCCTCTCTCTGCGTTTGTAGTCCCGCCTTCAGGCGGTTCTTCACACGCTCCGCCTCCAAGACCGCCTGAAGGCGGGACTACCAACGAAAAGCCATGCCACTGACCATCAAACCGAAATCCGAATGCGCCTTCGATCAACTGTCGATGGGGGAAGTCATGCTCCGCCTCGATCCCGGCGAAGGCCGCATCCGCACCGCCCGCAACTTCGCCGTCTGGGAGGGCGGCGGCGAGTATAACACCTCCCGCGGCCTGCGGAAATGCTTCGGCTACAAGACCGCCGTGGTCACCGCCTTCGTTGATAACGAAGTCGGTCACCTCGTCGAGGATTTCATCATGCAGGGCGGCGTCGCCACGGATTTCATCCAATGGCGCGAGGACGACGGCATCGGCCGCAATGTTAGAAATGGCCTCAATTTCACCGAGCGCGGCTTCGGCGTGCGCGGCGCGGTCGGCAATCCTGACCGCGGTAACACCGCCGCCTCGCAGCTCAAGCCGGGCGATGTCGATTGGGACCACATCTTCGGCAAACTCGGCGTGCGCTGGTTCCACACCGGCGGCATCTTCGCCGCCCTATCCGAATCCACCGCCGCTCTAACGGTGGAGGCGGTGAAGGCCGCTAACAAATACGGCACCGTCGTTTCCTACGATCTCAACTACCGCCCGTCACTCTGGAAAACCATCGGCGGCCTCGCGAAAGCGCAGGAAGTGAACCGCGAGATCGCGAGATATGTCGATGTCATGATCGGCAACGAAGAGGACTTCACCGCCTCGCTCGGCTTCGAGGTGAAGGGAGTGGACCACAACATTTCCACGATCGAACTCGATGCCTTCAAGGCGATGATCGAGAGTGCGGTGAAGGAATTCCCAAATTTCAGGGTCGCCGCCACCACCCTGCGCGGCGTCATTTCGGCGACCGTCAACGATTGGTCCGCGATCCTCTGGCACGGCGGGAAATTCCACGAAAGCCGCAAGTATCCCGGCCTCGAAATCCTCGACCGCGTCGGCGGTGGTGACAGCTTCGCCTCTGGCTTGCAGTTCGGTTTCCTCGAGTTCAACGACGCGCAAAAAGCCGTCGAATACGGTGCCGCCCACGGCGCGCTGGCCTCGACCACGCCCGGCGACACCTCGATGGCGACCCGCCAGGAAGTCGAAAAACAAATCGGCGGCGGCGGCGCGCGGGTCGTCCGCTAGACGGCGATTCGGCCACGCGGCACGAAGCCATGCTCCGGACCCTCAACGTGGCGGCGGATTCCATCCGCCAAGCTCCCGCAGTTCCATGAATCCATTGCAGAAGTTCTCCGGCATTTCCCTGTTACCCGGCTGCCTTGATTTCTTAAGGCGATGCCAGCCAGCCGGGCTGGCTTGCTTCCGCTGCGTTGGCACTCATGCCGGCTGCTGCATTCAAGGATTCTTAACTCGCCACGGTCTCGAATTGAAGCCCAGCCGGGCCCTCCACAAAACCCAGCACCCGCAAAATTCCATTTGATTTATTAGTCATTTAGCTAAATAAATACAAAATGACGTTGAAGCAACGGGCGGTGGTGTTCAAGGCGCTGGGACATCCGGCGCGGTTGGCGATCGTGGACCGGTTGGCGGCGGGCGAGTGTTGCGTGTGCGTGCTGCGGGAGGTGCCGCAATTGCCGAAACTCAGCGGCCCGACGGTGTCGCAGCACCTGCTGGTTCTGAAAGGGGCCGGGATCATCGGCGATGAGAAACGAGGGAAAAAAGTTTTCTACCGGTTGCTGATGCCGTGCGTGGCGGAGATTTTCCTCTGCGCGGGAGAGCGCGAAATCACCACAAGTCCGTGAGTGCCTCCGCCGGCTGATTCTATCAATCGGCCGAAAAGTGCAGCGCGAGCCAGACGGCATCGGGTGAAGTGCGTTCCACACGATGGCGGCGGTGGGCGGGGATGAGCAGGGGATCTCCGGCAGTTAGAGTGACGATTTCGCCGGAATCGAAGCGGAGTCCGGCCTCGCCGCGAAGCAGCAGCGCCCACTCGTCGCGGTCCTGGTCATACCAAAAGCCGTCCGGACTCGCCGCGCCGCACGAGACGATGTGCTCCAGGGTGAAGGCGGGGTTCCGGATCAGGGTGGTGACGGTTTCCGGGGCGTTAGAAACGGCCGGAGGAACAAGCAGATTGGCGGATGGGTCCATGGCGGGTGATTGATTCTTAAAAGGAAGATGGGAACCACTGATTTCACTGATTAAACTGATTTTCAGGAGCTTGGGAAACAGCACCAGCCCACCCAAAAGGTGAGTTTAATGGCTGCAAATTCTTTCCGTGAAATCAGTCAGAATCAGCGTAATCAGTGGTAAACTTGGCCGGTGATAGCGTTGTCATTTTCCTTTTCTGGTTGATGGGAAGCGGGGCTGCGGGCTGCGTTGCTTTCCCGAAAACAGGCGTCCTTTCCCCGTGCGCCCAGCAAATCTCCCGCAAATCTCCCGCATTGCCAATTGCTGGAACTGGGCTAGTCTCCGCCCCTTTCCCGCCAACCGATGACGACTCCCGCACTCTACGCGCAACATGTTCTTCCCACCTACGGGCGCTTTCCGCTGGTCCCCGTGCGCGGTGCCGGATGCCGCTTGTGGGACGATGCGGGGAAGAGCTATCTGGATTTCTGCATGGGCATCGCGGTCTGTTCGCTGGGCCACTGCCATCCGCGCCTGGTCGAGGCGATCCGCCATCAGGCGGGGGAGTTGATGCATGTTTCCAATCTCTATCAGAGCCCGCTCCAGGCGGAACTGGCAGAGGAAATCAATCTGCATCATGTGCGCCTGCCGGGAAAAGTCTTCTTCTCCAACTCCGGTGCCGAGGCCAACGACGGACTGATCAAATCCGCGCGCCGCTTCGGCCTGAAGCGTCCGCAAGCCGACGGCGCGCAGCGCTACGAGGTGGTGACGTTCTTGCAATCGTTCCACGGTCGCACGCTCGGGGCGATGTCCGCCACCGGGCAGAAAAAGATCCAGGAGGGCTTCGATCCGTTGCTGCCCGGCTTCCGTTACCTGCCGTTCAACGACATCGAAGCGCTTGAAAACGCGGTGCGCCCGGAGACCGCGGCGATCCTGCTTGAGCCGGTGCAGGGCGAGGGCGGAGTGAACGTGGCGACGCCGGAATTCCTCCGCGCGGTGGCCGCTCTGTGCAAGAAGCACGACCTGCTGTTGTTTTTCGACGAGGTCCAAGCCGGCTTCGGCCGCTGCGGCGATGCGATGGCCTGGCGCATGATCGCGCCGGAGATCCAGCCCGACGGGATTTCCTGGGCCAAGGGCATGGGCGGCGGCGTACCGATCGGCGCGTTTTGGCTCAACGACCGCGCGGTGGCCGGCGATGGCACACCGTTGTCTTCGTTGTTAGGTCCCGGTTCGCACGGCTCGACGTATGGTGGAAATCCGCTCGTCTGCGCGGCCTCGCTGGCCGTGCTCAAGGAAATCCGCGAGAAGGAACTGGCGGTGAATGCCATCCTGCAAGAGGTCCGCATTCGCGAAACGGTGAAGTCGTGGAATCTTCCTGTCGTCACCGAGGTCCGTGGTCAGGGTCTGCTGTTAGGCATTGCCCTCGATCCGGCGCTCATTCCCGTTCCGGAAGGCGGGACGCCCGCGCTCGCCGTGGTAAACAAGCTAATGGAGCGCGGCCTGATCGTGCCGCCCGCCGGCCCTAACACCTTCCGCCTGCTGCCGCCGCTCAATGTCACCGACGACGAGATCGACGAGGCGCTGGTCACCATCCACTCCGTCCTTTCCGAGTTCTAACTTTTTCCTGCCTCATGAAACACCTCCTTTCCATCGAAGAACTCAGCGCCAAGGAAATCCAAGACCTGCTGGAATCCGCCGCATACCTCAAACGTCAGCGCGGGCGCGACGGGCAGAAGCTCGCCGGCCAGACCTGGGCGCTCATTTTCACCAAGTCGTCCACCCGCACGCGCGTGTCGTTCGAGGTCGGCATCCGCGAGCTGGGCGGGTTCCCAATGTTTCTATCAAAAAACGACATCCAACTCGGCCGCGGCGAGCCGATCAAGGACACCGCCCGAGTGTTAGGACGCATGGTCCACGGCGCAATCATCCGCACCTTCGCGCAACAGGACGTGGTGGACTTCGCGGAGTTTTCCGAAATCCCCACCATCAACGCGCTCACCGACGACGAGCATCCCTGCCAGATTCTAGCAGACCTGTTGACCATCCAGGAAAAGCTCGGCACCTGGGAGGATAAGAAGATCGCCTTCATCGGCGACGGGTTTTCCAACATGACCCGCTCGTGGATGTGGGCGGCGAAACGCCTCGGCTTCAGGCTGGTCGTCGCCTCGCCCGTTTCCTGCCAGCCGCCCCCCGGATTTCTAGCAGCCCTCGACGCGCCTAACGTCACCATCACTTCCGATCCCGAAGCCGCTGCGGAGGGAGCGCATGTCATCAACACCGACGTGTGGCTGTCGATGGGCCAGGAAGACCAGCAGGAGAAGGAAAAGGAATTCGCCGGTTTCCAAGTGAATGCCGACATGTTAGCCCGTGCGGCCCGTGGCCACATCGTCCTGCACTGCCTGCCCGCCTACCGCGGCAAGGAGATCAGCGCGGAAGTGCTGGAACTTCACGCCGATACGATTTTCCAACAAGCGGAAAACCGTCTCCACGCGCAGAAGGCGGTCCTGGTGGCGATCGCGCGGTGATTGAACTGCCTTTGTCATTCTTCAGAGCGATATCATCTCGAGCACCGCTAAAACAATGGCCAGTGTGCCGCAAACTTGGTTATGTCGGATGGATTGAGACAGAATCATGGACAGCAGAATCATTGGATAAAGAAAGGAAAGCCCGGCTCGCCAGACATTGATGCCGCCTTTTCGTTACAGAGTCACCATGATCCATAGGACCAATCAATCTTCAAAAATGATTCTGCTGTCCATGATTCTGTCATCACTCTTCCCATCAAGCCGTTCGTAGGTCTTGCGCTTTTCCGGGTCTTGCTCGTGGAGATCCGGATGAAACATCCGCACCAGCTTCTTCCAAAGCTGCTTGAGCCGCGCGGTCTCGTCGTCGTTGAGTTCCCGTTTCCCTTTGAGCGCGGAGGCGGTGGAATCGTATTCCCGGTCTTTCTCCGCCGCTTCGCGCTGGTAGTCGGCGGCGGCTTTTTCGGCAGCTTCCTCGCCACCGGCCAGCAGGCGGTCGATGAAGGCCTTGCGGTATTGGATCAAGAGCCGTAGCTGGTCGCGTTCCTGGTAGTAGGGACGCAGGGCACCGAACAAGCGCGAGCGCACGGAGTCCACCTTGGATTTCTCCACCCCGTAATCCAGCTCCAGATCCGCGAGGCGGCTGCGGGCGCCCTCGATGAGCCGTTGGTAATGCTCCAGCCCCGGATGCCGGAAAACCACCAGTCTGCCGCCTCTTCAATTTCAGCGTTTCAGCATCTCAGTTTTTCAGCTTTTACCCCCCTGGACTCCGCCAACCACTCCAACCACTCCAACCACGACCTCAACTCGCCATCATTCTCAGCTTCCTGATAAAGCCTGCCCTTGAATTTGCCGAACGACAGCCGCGAGGGAAACCGCGATCAATCATCATAGTGTTCCTCCCAGCATTCATCATCAAGAGTGTTCCGGATGAGTTTCTGAGGTCGAAATTGACCTGAGCCAACATAAAATCTATCTGCCTCGGCTTCGATAAGCAAACGCGCCCTAGAACTAGCTACGTTTACAAATTCAGGATGTAAATATAGACGATGACGGCTCATTGGACCGCCTTCGTCCTCACGCACTTTGATTTCAAAAAGTTCATCGCGCGAGCACTCGCGAAAATATGCTTTTCTGAAATAACGCGTCGGTCCGCACAGCTTTAAGTATTTTTCATAATACTCATCCGCGTAGCTCTCTTTCATTATAATTCCATTTACATCGACGACCACACCATCCTTAACGGCCAAAACGTGGGCAAGGCTCTTGGACTCAAACAACTCATCTCTCTGATCCTCGTGCCCTATCCACCGCTCGGCTTCAACCGCGCAAAATAGGTAGCCCTGATCTTGAAAAAACGTGATCAGTTCGTCAGCAAAAATATGGCACGCTCCACCGACAAAGAGCTCATTGTCGCTCAGTGTCAATAATGTCTGTAGTTTTTCGGGAAGTGGCATTGAAACATTGGGGTTATCTCCATTCACTTCCGCTGGATTATCAAAAGTGAGTTTTTCGTTCGGGTTGCCGCGACATGAAGGAGGCAGCGTTGAGATGCCTGACGATCAACAGGCAAGTTGGCGATTTTCGATGGATAGCAGTCCGCGAGACATACATGATCGAACTCCAGGCCCTTGATACGGTCCATGGTAGCGAGTCGCAACGGAGCCGGATCGTCGAGATCCATCGATTCCCCGGTGATTTCGTGAACTGGGCAGCCCTCGCGGGACAGTGCCTGAGCGTATTGCTGGCGTAGTTCGTTGGTGTGGACCGTGACACAGGCGACGTGGGCACCATTGGATTCTCGGATATGGCTATGCCACGCCACAATGCGCTTTACCTCGTCGTCGAAGGTTTGAAAGGATTCAAAAACAGGTTCCGGCCCCGACATGCTGGAGTGGTAACCTTGGTTGTCATCCCTGCCACCATCAAGATCGTTGATCTCCTGATTCTGGAGGATCGAAACCGCCCAGCGGCGAGTTTCTTCGGGTGTGCGATAGTTGAGTTTGAGGCGTCTACCCCTCCCCCTGATGTGAATGCCAAGCTGGCTGAGGACGATATGGTGGCCGTAGACGTTCTGGTGGCCATCTCCGACGAGAAACAAATCGTTTCGTGGGTAACTCTGATCCACGCGGATGGAGTGCAGCTTCTGGTCCCTGGCAGCTTGAATCTTTTCGTAGTTCAAGCCGGGAGACGTTGGATCGTGAATAAATTTGGCGATCATTTCGTTGGCCTTCTTCTGTGTCTGAGGAGGGAGCTTAGCTAGACCTTCCAGAAAAGACATTTCGATGGAAACAAATGGTTTGGTCAGGTTCATGCGATGAGAAAATTTTCAGTTATTGGGCGAGGTCGTTTAAAATGGAATATCATCAGGCTCATCGTCGATTTCGGAAGCCGTTCCGGAAGGATGATGGTTTTCGAATTTCTTGAACTCTTCGTCCAAGTCTATTGAGGGGCTAACGTCGTCATTGAAGTCTATCGATGTTCCGAATGCCTGGCGGAGATCATTAGGCGTGACGGTTTCAGCGTGGAAAATTGTCCACTGCCGGCGTTCGAAAGGCCCAATTTGATTTTCAGGGATTGCAATGCCGATTTTATAATCCTCCCAAGCGACCTCCAGCATTGATCCGTCCGCGACATCGCCCGTACCACCGTCAAATCCAACGGTTGGGAACGGGATTGACTGTTCATTGGCGAGGGAGACTATCAGATTTCGGAGACGTACATCGGAGATGAGGTCCAACTCCTCTCGCTCGGCGGCGCTCAGGGTCGATCGATTTTGGGCCGCTGAATCGGGGGTTTCATCTTGGTGAGTCAGTATGGAATTTGCCGGAGAGGTTGCCTGCTGCATCATGGAGCTGCTGACGTGTTGGGGCTTCCGCGGTGAATCAAAGGGATTAGACCCTTTGCCAAAAATTAGTTCCGTTATTCGGAATGCGTTTTGCAAACGGAGCGGATGATTTTCGGTAGATTCATCAAGTGCTGGATCGACTCGACGAGCTTATCGCTGAGGTCCTTGCTTTGTTTGGTGAAGTAGC
>JANOZJ010000405.1:0-6515 GCA_031429315.1 Akkermansiaceae bacterium | reverse complement strand
GCGAAAATCGACAAGGTCGCCCAACTCGGCCGCCGCCAGTTCGTTTACAATGCCCGCCACCTCGAGTCCGGCCATTACGTCAACTACACCTTCGAAGGCTCGCCCGACGTGATCACCAAAATCCAAAGCCGTCTCAAGCTCAACGGCCACGTCCATCTCCAGCATTTCCTGCGGATCGCCTGAGTTTCCCACCCGCACCCGCGGGGTCTAACTTTCCAGAAATCCATCTGCTATGGCCAATCTCAACAAAGTCATGCTCATCGGCAATCTCACCCGGGATCCCGAGCTGCGCCACACCCCGTCCGGCAAAACCGTTTCGGAAATCGGCCTTGCGATAAACCGCACTTGGACCAACGACCAGGGGCAAAAACAGGAGGACACGACCTTTGTGGAAGTCACTCTCTGGGGACGCCAGGCTGAAGTGGTCCAACAATACGTGACCAAAGGCAGTCCCATTTACATTGAAGGCCGTCTCCAATTGGACTCATGGGATGACAAGGAAACTGGCAAGAAGCGGACCAAACTGAGAGTCATCGCAGAGAACTTCCAGTTCCTTTCCGGCAAGCCGGGAGCCACTGGCGGTGGCAACAGCGGCGGAGATTACTCCGAACGCCCGCAACAGTCGTCCTCCGCTCCGCAGCAACGCTCCGGCCCGCCGCAAGGCGCGTCCGCCGCGCCGGCCGACGACTTCCAGGAAGACGACGACATTCCGTTCTGAAATGAGACAGGCATTCCCGCCTGTTCTTCCCAAGCGAGGCCGCGCAAGCAGCCTCGCTTTTTTCGCGCCGTGACATAGGCATTGCTGCCTGTTCTTCATCCATCGCGGCCCGGCTAGAACAGGCGGGAATGCCTATCTCACGGACCTCAGCACCACCAGCCGCTGACCGGCGCGGGTAAAGCCCATGTAGAGTTTCCGCGTGTGATCGCGGCGCAGTTCCCGCCGCTCGTCATCGGCCAGACGGGTGGAGGTTTTTGTATGACCGTGCCACGGTCTTACAGTTCGAGGAATACGGCATTTCAGGCGACTTCCACGGTTGCGAGGATGGCCTCGGAGGCCGCCGTCACAGGCTCGCCCTGGGCGCGCTTTTCCTCGTTCCACAAGGTCACCAGATCACGCGCGGCTTCCAGCGCCCCCTCCATCCCGTGGCCGTGCGTGGTGAGGCCGAGCGAAGGGACGTGGGCATAGTAATAGCGAGGCAATCCATCGGCGTCGGGAATACGTTCGAGCATGACCGGATAGCGCATGACGAGAATTTGATTCAAGAAAATGGGCTTGTCGAGGCTGGGCTTGGTGGTTGGAAACCACCGCCACGGCTTTTCAACCAGCCGCCGACCATGCGGCCGCATTCGTTGAGCTGGAGGGCACTGAACTCGAATTGCTTGGGGGCCAACAATTTCCGGTCGCTCGCCATGCGGACAACCCAGCGGGTCATCTCGATGCCTTCGTTCGCCTGGATCAGCAGCGCGGTCTTGTCCTTGGCGTAGCTCGCCTTCACCAGCGTCTCCAGCACGTCCATGCACTGTTGGCGGAATAAGGAGGCGCGACATTCCTGTCGCGCTGCCAATGGGGGAGCAAGTCTTAAGAGCTTCGCGCTCCTTTTGCTCAATTGCATCCGGGGATGCCTGTGTCACATCCCGCTCCCGGTTTGCCTTGGCCATTCCCAGCATCCCGGTTTAGCCTGCCTGCCTGTTGATTGAAGTTCGTTTCCAACGTGGCCTGCACTTGCCGGAACTCGACCTGTGGCTGGATCCATGGGACGCGAAACCATGGGCGTTCGTTTCCCACGCCCATGCCGACCACTTCGCCCGCCATGAATCGGCGCTGTGCTCGGACGTCACCGCGGCGCTGGTGCACAAGCGGTTTCACCTGGCCGAGAAGCGGATCGAGGCGGTGTCGTTTCATGTGCCGGTGGTGCGCGATGGGTTCCGGCTGCGGCTGCTACCAGCGGGTCACATTTCCGGTTCTGCGATGCTGCATGTGACCCGCATCAAGGACAATGCGAGCCTGCTTTACACCGGCGATTTCAAGACCCGCCGCAGCCGCACCGCAGAATCTGTTAATTTCCTCAACGCCGATCTGTTGATCCTGGAAACCACCTTCGGCCTGCCGAATTTCGAGTTTCCCAACCCGATGGAAATCGAAGCGGGCATCCTACGCTTCATCCAGGACGCCTTCGCCGACGGCGAGACGCCGGTGCTTTTCGCTTACTCGTTAGGCAAGGCGCAGGAGGCGCTCGCGCTGCTAGCGGAACATGGGATTCCCGTGCTGCTCCATCCGGCGGTCGCGGCGATGACCGCCGCCTGCCGCGAGGCGGGCGTGGAAACGCTGCCGGAGCCGGTGGAGTTCGAGGGCCACGCGCCGCCGGGACATGTCGTCATCGCGCCGCCTAACACGATCCGCTCGAAGTTGCTGCGCGGATTGAAATCCAAGCGCACTGCGATGCTCACCGGCTGGGCGCTGCAACCGGGGTCGAAATTCCGCTACCGGGTCGATGAAATTTTCCCGCTGTCCGATCACGCGGACCACCCCGGGCTGATGGAATGCATCAAGCGCGTGCGGCCGAAGAAGATTCTAACGGTGCATGGCTTCGCCCGGGAATTCGCCGCCGAGCTGCGCGGAAAGGGCATCGACGCCTGGTGCGCGATGGGCGGCGACCAACTCGAACTGTCGATCAACCAGGCGGCCCAACGGACCGGCTCATCCGGCGGGCCGCGCCACAGCCGCGCGATCTGCGCGCTGGCGGACTTCGGCGATCTCTGCCGCCTGGTCGGGGAAACCAGCAGCCGTGTGGCGAAGACCGATTACCTCGCAGGCTACCTGCGCGGCTTGAAGGATGAAGAGGATCTCCGGCTCGCCGCGTTCTGGCTAACAGGCGAGGCGCTGCCACGGCAAGCGGGCCGACAGCCGCTGCATGTCGGCCCGGCGACAATCCGCCGCGCGCTCCTTTCGCTGCCGAACGTCAGGGAGGAGCGCTACCGCGAAATTTCGCTCAGCCAGAACGACACCGCCCGCACCGCGCGGCTGGTCCTCCAGGAAATCCAGCTCAAGCCGCAACCGCTCGGCCTGCCGGGACTGGCAGCGTTTTTCAACGAACTCGTGACGGCGGGCGGCTCGCTGGACCGCATTGCGAAACTCGCCGCCCGACTCGCGAGTTTGCATCCCGTCGAGGGCGAAACCCTCGTCAAACTTCTAACCGGCGACTTGCGGATTGGGCTGAAGGAAGGCCTCGTCGAGGATGCCATCGCCGCCGCCTTCAAGGCCGATGCCGCCGAAGTCCGCCACGCCCACATGCTCACCGGCGACATCGGGGAAACCGCTTTGTTAGCCCGTCGTGGGAAACTGGACGAAGCCACGCTCCGGCCGCTGGTGCCGGTGCAATGCATGCTCGCCGCGCCGCTCGAACGGGACGCGGAAGACGACCGTCCGTTGTTTGAGATGCTGCCGTTCGCGCCGCCGTTCTGGCTGGAGCCGAAGTATGACGGTATCCGCGCGCAGCTTCACAAGCTCGGTGATGACGTATCCCTGTTCTCGCGCGACCTGCGTCCGCTCAACGATGAGTTTCCCGAACTGCTGGCCGCAGCCCACAAGCTGACTGGCGATTTCATCCTCGATGGCGAACTCATCGGCTACGCGGATCTCCTCGGCCGGCGCATGGCCGACGGCGATCTATTTCTAACCGACGAAGGCCGCGACAGTTTGGCGCCGCCGCGCTTCATGGCCTTCGATCTGCTCTGGCACAACGGTGCGGACCTGCTGGGCCAATCGCTGCTAGATCGGCGTGGAAAACTGGAGTCGCTGTCATTGGCGTCACCCTTCGAGACCATCACTCATTATTCCGCCGACGACCCGGCGGGAATCGAGGCGGCGTTCAAACAGGCGCTGCGGGACGGCCACGAAGGCCTCATCGCGAAAGACCCGCATAGCCACTACACTCCGGGCCGACGCGGCAAGGCGTGGCTCAAGCTCAAGGGCGTGATGCCCACACTCGACTGCGTGGTGGTCATCGCCGAGCAGGGCCATGGCAAGCGCTCCGACGTTCTATCCGATTACACCTTCGCCGTGCGCGACGAGGAGAACGGCCAACTGCGGGTCATCGGCAAGGCCTGCTCCGGACTCAGCGACGACGAGATCGAGGACCTAACCGAGCATTTCAAGCGCCACACGCTGCGCAAGGAACGGCGCAAGCATCATGTGGAGCCGAACCTCGTGTTGGAAATCGCCTTCGACGCGATCCGACCGTCGCCGCGCCACGACTCGGGACTGGCGCTGCGCTTTCCGCGCATCAAGGCGATCCGGCGGGACAAGTCCCTCGCTGATATCGATACATTGCAATCGGCCAGAACGCTGCTGCAACTCTGAGTTGAGGCGTGAGTTTCATGCCGCAGGACAAGATGGAATCGGAGGGGTGATGCATTGCCCCATGGACTGCGCTCTGCCACCGCAGTCCATGGGGGACGTTAGTGCCCTAACGGAGACTGGCGGCGATGTTTTCCGCGAGGCTCTCTAGCATGCGGGACTGGGCGGCGACGCTGGCGTTGTAGCCGGAGGATGCGAGCGGTTCGCGTGCGGTGAAGGTTTTGGAGGCTTTGAGACGGCGGTCGGGGAGCGAGTAGGCGCGCCAGCCGATTTCACAGATGGCGAAGCCGTCGGTCTCGCTGTGGAGTTGGCGGACGTCGAGGGTGACCTGATAGCGGATCTCGCTGTCGCTCTGCCACGGGTAGGAGCGGACGTTGCCGGTGTGGAGCTGGCGGCCGAGGTTGGCGGCGGTGACGCGGGCGATCGAGGCGCTCAGATCGCCGGCCCAGCGGTGGTCTTCGGCGACGCCGAGCTGGTTGGGGGCTTCCTGGGTGACGAGGTTGGAGCGGTCGAGGTATTCGGCGAGGCTGACAGGACCGACGCCGATGCCGATGCCGCCGCCGGACGGCACGGGGCCGCTGGCGGTGAGGACGTAGAAGGTTTTGTTAGGCTGGGAACAGCCGGCGACGAGGACCGCGGCGAGTAGGATGAGAAGTCGGTTCATGTCGGTTCAGCGTTTGCCCTTGGGGGCTTGGGGAATGGGATTGCCGGAGGAGTCGCGGCCGAAGAGCAGCGAGTTGGGCTTTTCATCGATGGCGTTCATCAGGGATTTCATGGTGCGCAGCGAGGCGCGGAGTTCCTCAAGGGTGCGCAGCATGTCGCCCTGGATCGGGCCTTCGGGGCCATAACTGGAGATGGATTTGTCGAAGGTGGCGGAGAGTTTGTTGAAGGCGGCGAGGCTGGCGCGGAGGTCGGCGGAGATATTGGCGACGTCCGCGGAATCGAGGGTTTTACGGGCGACGGTCAGGGTTTCGTTGATTTCGACCATCGACTTGCGGCTGTCGGCGGCGCTGATTGCAAACTCGTCGGCGGTTTTGCCGATCTTTTTCAAGGTCTCGGCGACGGTGGTTTGAAGCTGGTCCAAGCCTCCGGAGATCGTCGGCAGCGAGGGTAAATCGCCGACTTTGCCCATCTCGGCGAAAGTTGCTTCCTTATAGTAGTCGAGATCCACGAACAGCGATCCGGTGAGCAGGCTGCCGATTTTCAACGAGGCACGCAGGCCGCGGCCGACGGCTTCCTTGAGGAATTCGCCGTCGGGCTTGATGATTTTTTCGGCGGCGTCGGGCCGCAGGAGGGAGGGGTCGATTTCCACCAACACGCCGACGCGCGGGTCTTCGGCGGCCTTGAGGTAGTCGAAGGAAATGTCGGCGACGCGGCCGATCGGGATGCCGCGAAACTCGACGGGCGCGTGCCTGGAAAGCCCGCGGACGGTTTGCTCGAAGAGCAGGACGAATTTCAGGGTGGGATTGAAGTTGGAGCTGGAGGCGGCGTCCTCGTCCTCGAAGAGCGTGAAAATCTTGCCATCGGCGACGGTATCGCCCGGCGGGATGCCGTCGGGGACATCGAAGGTGGCACCGCCGGAAAACATGGCTTGGAAGGAGGGCGTGCGCAGTTTGAAACCGTCCGCGCCGGCACTGATGTCGATGCCGCTGGTGTTCCAGAAGCGGGTGTTTTCCTTCACCAAACCGTTGTATTCCTGGCGGATGAAGGCATCGTAGGTGACGCGCTGGTATTCGGTGTCGAGGATGCGGTTTTCAATCCGGCCGACTTCGAAGCCGCGGTAGTAAATCGGTGAGCCCTCGACCAGCGAGCCAGCCTGCTCGGCGGTGAGGACGAGGCGGCGGCCGGGGATGTTGCGGTTGGTGGCAGGCGGTTTTTCAAGGCCCACGAAGTTGGAGGATAGTTCGCCATCCTGGGACCCGGGATCGAGTTCGAGGTAGGCACCGGTGAGCAGTGTCCCCAGCCCGGAAACATCGGTGGTCGAGACCCGTGGCCGCACAACCCAAAAGTGGGTGCCTCGGCGCAACAGGCCCTCGTAGTCGGGCTCGAGTTCGACCCTGATCCGGACGGATTTCAAATCGCCGACAAGTTTCACCTCCTTGACCATGCCGACCCGGACCGAGCGGCACTTGACCTCGGTCTTGCCTGCGGCGAGGCC
>JANOZJ010000404.1:0-3606 GCA_031429315.1 Akkermansiaceae bacterium | reverse complement strand
AACGTTTCGCGACGATCTCAGTGGGCTAACTCAAGGAGTCGGCACCAGCGCGATGGTCTTGAGGATCCGCGAGGCGATCTGATAGGGATCGCCCTGCGAGTTCGGACGACGGTCTTCGAGGTAGCCCTTGTAGTCGTTGTTCATAAAGCTGTGGGGAATCCGCACCGAAGCGCCGCGGTCGGCGAGGCCGTAGGTGAACTTGTCGATCGACTGGGTTTCATGGAGACCGGTGAGACGCATGTGGTTGTCCGGGCCATAGACGGCGATGTGCTCTTCGACGTGCTCGGCGAAGGCGGCCATGAGGGCTTCGAAATACGCCTTGCCGCCTTTTTCGCGGAGATACTCGGTGGAGAAGTTGGCGTGCATGCCGGAGCCGTTCCAGTCGGTGTCACCGAGGGGTTTGCAGTGGTATTCGACGTCGATGCCGTATTTTTCGCAAACGCGGTTGAGGAGATAACGGGCGACCCACATTTCGTCAGCGGCTTTCTTGGAGCCTTTGCCGAAGATTTGGAATTCCCATTGACCCTTGGCCACCTCGGCGTTGATGCCTTCGTGGTTGATGCCGGCGTCAAGGCAGAGGTCGAGGTGCTCCTCGACGATCTGGCGGGCGATGTCGCCCATGAATTTGTAGCCGACGCCGCAGTAATACGGGCCTTGGCCGATTTTCGGGAATCCATCTTGCGGGAAGCCGAGCGGGCGACCGTCCTGATAGAAAAAATATTCCTGCTCGAAGCCGAACCAGGCACCGGGATCGTCGAGCACCGTGGCGCGGCCGTTGGAAGGATGAGGAGTGGTGCCGTCCGGCATCATCACCTCGCACATCACGATGGCTCCATTCTTGCGGGTGGTGTCCGGATAGATGGCGGCCGGCTTGAGAACGCAATCCGAGCTGCGGCCTTCGGCCTGTTGGGTGGAGCTGCCGTCGAAGCCCCACAACGGGAGTTGGTCGAGCGTTGGAAAACTGGCGAATTCTTTGATTTGGGTTTTGCCGCGAAGGTTTGGCACGGGGGTATAGCCGTCGAGCCAGATGTATTCCAATTTGTATTTGGCCATGTTGATGGTGGTTTTCAGTAGTTAGTGGTTTCAGATTTCCCGGCGGTCGCGGGCACACCCGCAGCCGCCGAGGTCGGCTGACGCGCAAGAAAAAAGCATCGCGCGTGCCAAGCCAAGATTGTTTTTCAATATGATGGCGGGTCGGGGGCAGGGGCCGCCACCGCGATGACGATGAGGCTGGTGTCGTCGATGCCGGAGTTGGTGAGCGCGCGGTTCAGCAGGGCTTGTGCCGTGGCGGCGGGGTCGTCCGCGCAGGCGGCGAGGGCGTCGGAAATGTGCCGTTCCCAGAGTCCGTCGATGAGTCCGTCCGAGCAGACGAGGAAGCGGTCGCCCGGCGCGTAGGAAATGGCGGCGAAGTGCGGGTGGACCTTGGCGTGGCCGCCGCCGACGATCTCATAAAGCGCGGCGCGGCGCGGGTGGGCGCGGTAGAGGATTTCGTTGATTTCGCCGCGTTTCCACTGGCCCCAGGCGGAGGTGTGGTCGCGGCTGAGCTGGGTCAGCACGCCGTCGCGGGACTGGTAGATCCGGGAGTCGCCGGCATTGGCGAGGTAGAGGTTTTCCGGGGTGAACCAGGCGAGCGCGAGGGTGGCGGCCATGCCGGATTTCACTTCACAGCCATCCGCCGCAGCGTTGATCTGTTCGTGGATGCTGCGGAGCGCGTGGCCGAGATGGCTGAGCGAGTCAGGGAAGAATCCGGCGGCGGCGGCCTTGAAGGTTTCCGGGATGACCTCGGTCATTTGTTGGAGAATGAGCGAGGATGCAATGTCGCCCGCGTTGCCGCCGCCCATGCCGTCGGAAACGGCGAAGACGAGGTCGTCGCTGGCCAGCGAGCGGCTGCCGGATCCCGCCAGGATTTCCGCGCCTTGCGGGCCGGAGGCGAAGGCAATCAGCGAGTCGTCGTTGCGCGGTTTACGGCTGCCGCTGTGGCTAAGGGAGGCCCAATGAAGGATCGCGGCTTCGGTCACGGATGGGTTTTGGGGAAATGATTCACAGATTCGGAGCCATCAGCCCGGGTGGAGGTGGCAGGATTTCAGCAAGCTCGAAGTCGATGATGCAAAAGCAGCCGAGCTTGTCGTTGTAGGTGATGTTGCGCGGCTCGGCGTCGAGGTGGCGGATGCCGTATTCGCGCTCCAGCTTGGCGAAAAGGCTGTCGGCCTTTTGCTTGGAAATCTGGGTCGCCAGTTTGCCGCAGTTGGTGGAGACGAAATAGAGTTCTTCCGGATGCTCTTCCAACAAGCGCGGCACGTAGGGGCAGCCGCGCTGTTCCAACACCTTGAGCACGGCCACTTCCATGGCGTAGCGCTTGTCGGCATCGGTCCCGCGGAGGCGCTTGTGGACGTGGCCGTAGAAATCGATCCGCACGTTCGACCGGATGCCGTCTTTGAGTGGTTCGATGCCCATGCGCGTGCCCGACGAAACGCGCGCCTCGGCATCCTGTCACGACCGCATTTTAGAAATCGAACCGCCGATGAACCGGATGGCCGCGTCTTGAACCCCTCTCCGCCTAGCAACCATCAACACCCAGCCATCAACCTCTCCCAAAATTCCTGAAAAGTCCGTTGCCAGTCCGGCTCGGCAAGGTTATGCCACCCCCATGTCCATTGTTGCCGAAGAATCCCCAGTGATCGTGAAAACCAAGGAACTGTGCGCCCAAATCGCCAGCGATCCTTCATTTCTCAAGCTCCAAGCCAACGTCGAGCGCTTTCTGAGCGACGACTCGGCCCGCCTCCAATACCAAAGCGTCCACGAGCGCGGCGAGGAGTTGCACCACAAACAACACGCCGGCGTCGAACTCGGCGCGTCGGAAATCCGCGAGTTCGAGAGTGCCCGCGACGCCCTGTTTGAGAACGAAGTCGCCCGCGACTTCCTCTCCGCCCAGCGCGAGTTGGAAACCCTCCAGAAGGAAATCGCCAAATACGTCGGCAGCACCATCGAACTCGGCCGCGTCCCGACTGCGGAAGATCTCGAAGACAAAGGCGGCTGCTGCGGTGGCAATGGCGGTGGCGGCGGTTGCTGCGGCTGACCGTGGACCAGAATGATTACTTCGACCTCCTCTGTGAGTTGATTGCAACCTAGGAAGCGGCAAGCGCGAAACCTTCTAGACTTGGCGGTTCGGCACTCTTGAAACACCTGCTTGATGAACGCTCGATTCCGGGTGCCGGCCTCTCGCGGATTCTCGGGAAGTCCGCATCCCTCGGTCCGATGATCCTCCGTGGAGAGAGAAAAATCACCGCCGATCACGCGTTGCGCCTCGGAAAATATTTCGGACTTCGTCCGGATGTTTTTCTGTCCACTTGCCGGTGCGTGGCAAAGCGGGAGCGTGAAGTTCATCTCATTCCGCTCGTCCAATTCGGAGGGAAGCGCGTCGCGGCGACCGGTGATCGCCGGCACCGCACAAAAGTTAGGGGTGATGCGGGATCCACTCGGACCATCCGCACCACCCCCGGGTTCCCTCTCCTATCTGGAGATCTGTTATGTCACGCGTCGAGCCGGAGGGCGGCTTTCTGCGCGGCGCTTTTCGCCTCGGTCTTGTTGCCCTGGCCGTCGTCGGCG
>JANOZJ010000403.1:0-2247 GCA_031429315.1 Akkermansiaceae bacterium | reverse complement strand
CGGGCGTAGGTGAGGAGGTGGCAGAGTTCGGTGGCGGTCATGGTGGTTGGTTGGTTAGAGGAGCGGGAGATGGGGTGAGAGGGAGAGCGGGGGATTTCAGCGTTTCAGTTTTCAGCTTTTCAGCGTTTGGTAATGCGCTTGGTAATGCGCTTCCAGCGCGAGCTTGGCGAGGGTGCGGGCGCGGTTCTCGATGCGGTGGAAGGTGGCGGCGGACACCGGCTCCTCGATTTCCCGCGAGAGGTAGGCCATGCCGCGCGGCGAGACGCGGGCATCGGCCGCGATCATGCCTTTGCGCCGGATGGCGCTGAGGGCGATCATCACACAGTCGATGCGGCGTTCGGTTTCGGTCATGGAAGAGTTAGAGGCAAGAGGCCAGAGGCAAGAATCCAGAGGGGAGTTAGAACAGCCGCGGCACGGTGGAGTTGACGGCGGCGGCGAGCAGCGGGCGCGGCCAGGCGTTGGCCGGGTTGTGATGGCCGGGCAGGGTGAGCTTGACCGGGGCGGTGCCGTCCGCCTTGGCGAGGTGTTGCAGCCGCCGGGCGATGGGCAGGATGTCCTGCGCCGGGATGGCGTGCTCCGTGCGGAAGGCGCGCAGGGTCATGAGGTGGCCGGGCGCGACGATGGCCTCGCTGGCGCTGACACACGCGGCCCGCTCCTGGGTGACGCGGCGGTTGAGCGCGGCGAGCCGCTCGGATGGGGTGGCTCCGGGGAGGTAGCTGCCGTAGGTGAGGAGCTGGGGGAGGACTTCGTCCACGAGCCAATCCCGGAACCGGCGGGCGGCGGGCTTCCGCGATGCCATGATGAGAGCCAGCACTCCACTCTGCGTGAGATATTGGACCGCACGGTTTTGGACTGTGCCAGAGGCCGACCTGACTGGCCGTATACGGACACTCAGGTGGTGAGGTGACACGTGCAGCCGGATCGCTTTGTGAACATTTACCAGACCCGCCGCGCGGGCGGATTCGACAGCGTTAAAAACGGGTAAGCCATCCACCATTTCATAGGCGATGTGATGGTTCTCAAAAACAATTTCGAGGAGTGAGGCGGCGGTGGTTTTCATGGTTTGCAGTTAGGTGGTGGCTTTACGGATTGCGGAACGAATGATTTTGGACCGGTCGGAATCTTTGACTCGTGCCAACGAATCCAGCTTTGCCAGAAGGTCGGTGGGCACCCAGACAGCCACGAGAGTGGCGTCTTGCTGGGTGCGTTTGGTTTGGCGTTTTGACATTGGCGTGCTCATGCTGCGCGGTTGTTATACGCGGTTATACACGGTATGCAACAAGTAATTGCGTTTCGCCCAAAAATAATCAGGATGCTCTTGTGCCAAGGGATAACCAGGAACTGATCGCCATCCGGCTCGACCCGTCGCTGCTTGCAGCTCTGGACAGAAAAAGAGCATCCAAGCGGCAGAGTCGAAGCGAATTTATCCGTGAAGCGATTTTTGAACTGGTGGCGGATGCTACGCTTTCGCGAGATGTGATTTACCCGCAAGACCGCGTAGGAAAATCCAAAGGAGGCCGTCCGAAGAAAGCGGCGCTTGGTCCGGTGTTAGAAGCGGGAAAGAAGCGGCGGGCGTAGCGTCTAACGTGATCGTGGGGCCGTGGGGGAGGTGAAGATTTGACAAACCGCAGAGAACGCAGAGAGCGCAAAGGAAGATTTCTGGTGCGGGAGTGAAGAGAAAGAATAGGAATGATGGGAAGAATGGGAATGATGGGAGCGCCACACTGGCGCTTCTCCCATGCTTCCCATAAATCCCATGCTTCCCATTTCTTGAATGAATGAATCCGGCGTCGCCTAGCGGCTATGCCGGGACAAGTTGCCAGGGACAAGCGTGTCCCTGCTCCATTTGACGCGCCCGTGCTATGATCCCCGCATGGCCAGCCAGTTGATGCTTTTCGAGACGGAGACGACGCCGCGGGCGGATGGGACCTTCCTGCTCAAGCCGCGGCGGCTGGTGGATGGGAAGGAGATTTCCGCGGCGAAGGCGGCGGGGTTGTTAGGATTCAAGGACGTGGAGACCATTCACGGGTTGATCAAGACGCGGCAGATCCTCGGCTGGAAGCCGGAGTCGAAGCGCGGCAACGGGAAATATCGGATCGACCTGGGGATCTCTGACGGGACCGCTCGGGATGGACTATTCACCACCACGAACGGGGTGGATTTCGTGTCGGTGCTGGATGCGGACTGGACGATCGTAGTGGCGGCGGATGGCAGCTCGGAATACCGCTACAACGGCGTGGCGATGGC
>JANOZJ010000402.1:0-16636 GCA_031429315.1 Akkermansiaceae bacterium | reverse complement strand
CAAGTCGCTTGCGGAACTGCAAGCGATGGCCGAGGCCGTTCCTGCTAGAATCCAGGGCGGCATTCCCAAGAGCCAATTGGTCTATGAACTCCTCTGCTTTTATGGCCACGAGGGAGCCGGGCTGGTTTGTGAAGGCATCCTCGAGCAGGCGAAGGACAACTTCGCGATGCTGCGCGACCCTCAGCGCAGTTTTCGTCCCGGTCCGGATGACATTCACATCAGCCCGAACCTCGTCCGCGACCTCGGGCTGCGGGTCGGCCAGTCGCTCAAAGTCCGGGTCCGCGCGCCGCGCGAGCGGGACAAATATCTATCCGGTTACGAGGTGATCGAGGTAGAAGGCCAGCCCGCCGCCGACTATCAGCCGCCGACCGAGTTCGACCGCCTCACGCCGCTGTTCCCGGATCGACGAATTCACCTCGAAGGGGAGGGTAATGACTTTCTCGGCGTGCGCGTGATCGATCTGATCGCGCCGTTAGGCAAAGGCCAGCGCGGGATCATCGTCGCTCCTCCGCGCGGTGGAAAGACGATCCTGCTCAAGCAGATCGCCCGCTCGATCCGCCTCAACCACCCGGACGCCGAGTTGATCATCCTGCTGCTCGACGAGCGGCCGGAAGAAGTCACGGATTTCGAAGAGACCGTCGGTTCGCAGGTGTTTGCCTCGACCTTCGACGAATCGCCGCGGCGCCACGCGCAGGTTGCGGATCTCGTCATCGAGCGCGCCAAGCGGCTCGTCGAGCGCGGCAAGGATGTGATCCTCCTGTTGGACAGTCTCACCCGCCTCGCCCGCGGCCACAACTCCGCGATGCAGGGCGGCCCGATCGGTTCCGGCGGCGTGAGTCCGGTGGCCCTCCAGAAGTCCCGAAAATTTTTCGGCACCGCCCGCAATGTCGAAGAAGGTGGCTCTCTAACGATCCTGGCGACGGCACTGGTGGAAACGGAAAGCCGTCTCGACGATGTGGTCTTCGAAGAGTTCAAAGGCACCGGCAACATGGAAGTGCGCTTGGATCGCGAACTCGCCGAGCGGCGGGTCTTTCCCGCGATCCACATTCCCCAGTCCGGCACCCGCAACGACGACCGCCTCTATCATCCCGATGAGTTTTTAAAAGTGGTCGATATCCGCAAACAGCTCGCCGGGCTACCGATCGGCGATGCGATCGAGACCTTGCTGTCGAATCTCAAGGCCACCAAAACCAACGCCGAGTTGCTCCTTCGCGGGCTCCGCTGAGTTGCCTTTGCGGGCGGTTAGAGCCGGTGATTCCAAGGGGATTTGCGCGTTTGCAGCGGGCGTTTTTTCCCTCAACTGCTTCGTTGACACCGGAATGTCGTCTGAATAGCCTCCCGCGCCTTGTGCTGGGCTGGGTCAATCATTTCCCGTGTTCCAGCAGTCAATGCTCTTAACTCGATATCACCACAACGATGGCAACCAAAAAGAAGGCCGCTAAACCTGCGGCCAAGAAAAGCGCTCCGAAAGCCGCCAAGTCTGCGGCCAAGAAAACCGCAGCGAACAAGACCGTTTCTAACAAGAAGGTCAAATATGTTTACAACTGGGGAGCAGGCAAAGCCGACGGCAACGGCGGCATGAAGCCCCTGCTCGGCGGCAAGGGCGCCAACCTCGCCGAAATGACCCGCATCGGTCTGCCGGTGCCTCCCGGCTTCACGATCTCCACCGAGGTCTGCACCTACTTCTACGACAACAAGCGTACTTACCCGGTCTCTCTCCAAGCGGAGATGGAAGCCGGCGTGAAGAACATGGAAAAAATCATGGGCAGCAAGTTCGGCGATGCCAAGGGCATGCCACTGCTCGTCGCCGTTCGCTCCGGCGCACGTGACTCCATGCCCGGCATGATGGACACCATCCTCAATCTCGGCCTCAACGACGCGACGGTCCTGTCTCTAGCAGCCGTCACCAACAACGAGCGCTTCGCCTGGGATTGCTATCGCCGTTTCGTCCAGATGTATGGCGACGTCGTGCTCGGCGTGCAAAAGACCGAAGGCGAGGACCACGAGCCTTTCGAAGTCGAAATCGAAAATTTCAAACACGACAAATACGGCAAGGACATCATCGACTCCGACCTCACCGCCGACGACCAGAAGGAACTCGTCAAGCGCTTCAAAGCCCTCGTCAAAAAGCGCACCGGCCACAGCTTTCCGAGCGATCCCTGGGACCAACTCCGCGGTGCCGCCGGTGCCGTCTTCGGTTCCTGGATGAACGACCGCGCGATCGTCTATCGCCGTAAATATAACATCCCCGCCGCATGGGGCACCGCTGTCAACGTGCAGGCCATGGTCTATGGCAACACCGGCGACACCTCCGGTTCCGGCGTCGCCTTCACCCGCGACCCCGCTAACGGCAAAAACGAATTCTGGGGTGAATACCTCATCAACGCCCAAGGCGAAGACGTCGTCGCCGGTGTCCGCACTCCGGAAAATGTCAGCACGCTCAAGGCCGCGCTGCCGAAGCCATACGCCGAGCTGATGAAGGTCCGCAAGATCCTCGAAAGCCATTTCAAGGACGTGCAGGACATCGAGTTCACCGTGCAGGAAGGCAAGCTGTTCATGCTGCAAACCCGCAACGGCAAGCGCACCGCCGCCGCCGGCCTCAAGTTCTCGATGGACATGGTCAAGGAAAAGCTCATCGACTGGGAAACCGCCGTGTTGCGCAACCCCGCCGACCAGCTCGACCAACTCCTCGCGCCGATCTTCGACATCGAGGAAGCGGCGAAGGCCAAGGTCATCGCCACCGGCCTTCCCGCCGGTCCCGGTGCCGCTTCCGGCAAGATCTATCTGAATGCCGACCGCGCCGTGCTCGCCGAAGCACGCGGTGAGAAAGTCCTGCTAGTCCGTAACGAAACCAGCCCGGAAGACCTCCGCGGCATGATCGCCGCGGAAGGCATTCTAACCGCCAAGGGCGGCGTTTCCTCGCACGCCGCGCTCGTTGCCCGCCAAATGGGCAAGGTCTGCGTCTGTGGTGCCGCCGCACTCGAAATCAACTACGACAAACTCACCGTCTCCGCTTCCGGCCAAACCTTCAAGGAAGGCGACTACATGAGCATCGATGGCACCAGCGGCACAGTCTATGGCGGCGAGCTCAAAACGGCTCCGTCGGAAATCATCGCCGGCATTGTTAGCGGCGACAAGGCCGCCCAGAAGACCGAGAAGTTCAAGGGTTTCATCCAGCTCATGAAATGGTGTGAGCAAGCCACCCGCATGGCCGTCCGCACCAATGCCGACACGCCGGAGCAGACCCGCATCGCGATGGCCTTCGGCGCCACCGGCATCGGCCTGACCCGCACCGAGCACATGTTCTTCGAGGGCGACCGCATCGACGCGATGCGCGAGATGATTCTCGCCACCACGCTCGAAGCGCGCAAGACCGCCCTCGCGAAACTCCTGCCCTATCAGCGCGAGGATTTCACCGGCATCTTCACCACCCTCAAGGGCTTCCCGGCGACGATCCGTCTGCTCGATCCACCGCTTCACGAGTTCCTCCCTCACACCAAGGAGCAACAGCTCGACCTTTCCAAAAAGCTCGGTGTGAAGGTGGAAACCATCATCCAGCGCGTGGCGGAACTCCACGAGTTCAACCCGATGTTAGGTCATCGCGGTTGCCGTCTCGGCGTTGCCTATCCGGAAATCACCGAGATGCAGGCCCGCGCCATCTTCGAAGCCGCCGCTGACGTCGCCAAGAAGAAGATCAAGGTCAAGCCCGAGGTCATGATCCCGCTCGTCGGCTTCAAGCGTGAGTTCGACCTCCAGGCCGAGATCGTCCACCGCGTGGCGAAGGAAGTCATGGCCGAGAAGAAGGTGAAGTTCGAATACCAGGTCGGCACCATGATCGAAGTCCCGCGCGGTGCCCTCACCGCCGACCAGATCGCGGAAGGCGCCGAGTTCTTCAGCTTCGGCACCAACGACCTCACCCAGACCGCGCTCGGCATCAGCCGTGACGACATGGGCGCGTTCCTGCTGCCATACGTCGAGAACGACGTTTTCGCCAAGAACCCGTTCGCCACGCTCGACACCACCGGTGTTGGGCAGCTCATGGAAATCGCCGTGGAAAAAGGCCGCAAGACCCGTCCGGACATCAAGCTCGGCATCTGCGGCGAGCACGGTGGTGACCCGGACTCCGTGTTCTACTGCCACAAGCTCGGCCTCGCCTACGTTTCCTGCTCGCCTTACCGCGTGCCGGTCGCCCGCCTTGCCGCCGCCCAGGCTGCGATCATGGAAAAACGCGCCGCGAAGAAGAAGTAATTGGTCGCACTTCGAATCAAAGCCGTCCCGGGAAACCGGGGCGGCTTTTTCGCGGCCATCGATGCCTCGCCCTTGTTTTAGCGGTGCTTGAGAGGATTCCATTCTGAAGAAAGGCGTCGGGCAGAATGCCCGCGCCACCGTGGCCCGGCATTCTGCCCGGAGCCTGATGCCGCGATTTGTTATTACACTCACGACTCCGGCCGCCGTGAAAAACCTAACACTAGAATCCTTGGTTTCACGGTCAACAGCCACTCGGCTCTCGCCCGAGGTCAGGTGTTCTGAGGCGGGGCTTTCAGCCCTTGCACCCTGATTCGTGCAAAATGTCCTTTCCTTCCAAGCAGGCATCCGCAACTCTCCAAGGCGTTGGCGCGTTACCAAATCATTTCCGAACCCCATGCGCAATTTCCTCCTCCTTGCTCCTCTCTCGCTCTGCGTCCTCGGCTCCTGCAAGGACGATGACATCCGCACCTACAGGGTCGCTACCGATTCCACTGCGGAAAATCCCGCGCCGCCTGCCTCCGATGCGGTGCCGAAGGAGCCGGAAAACACCGCCCTTTCCGTCGGCTGGAAAGCTCCCGAGGATTGGAAACACGAGAAAGCAGGCCAGTTCCTCACCGCCGCATACGCTCTCCCTAACGGCGGACGGGTTACCGTCTCGAAGCTTGCTGGTGATGGCGGAGGGCTCGCGGCTAACATCAACCGCTGGCGTGGCCAAGTCGGACTCAAGCCGCTCGATGACAAAGATGTGACCGGCCAGCCGCTCAAGATTGCTGACTCTAACGAAGAGATGCTGCTCTTCAATCTCACCTCCGAAAACCCGGCCACTGACGCCGAGGGGATTTTGGCCGGAGTCCTTCCGCGCAAGACCGAGACCTGGTATTTCAAATTCACTGGCCCTGTCGTCGTTCTTAGAAAGAATGAGGGAGTCTTCGCGGAGTTCCTGCGCAGCGTACGCATTGCGGGCAGCCGGAAAACCGCAACCCCACCCACTCCAAGCGCCGCGAATAAAATCAACGTCACGCCAGCCGACGGCTGGACACCCAGCGAAGGCAGCTCCATGCGTGCCGCCAGCTTCAGCATCGCCGGCCCGGACGGGGCCTCAGCCGATGTTTCCGTCGTCCCGATCCCCGGCGATTCCGGCAGCGTCCTCGACAACGTCAACCGCTGGCGCTCCCAGCTCAAGCTCGCTCCTCTAACATCCGCTGACGATCCGGCTCTCGGGAAAACGGCGGAAAGCCCTGCCGGAGAAATTTTCACCAGCCAGATGACCAGCACCGAGCCTGTCCTGAACGGCAAAAAGGCCGCCCTCGCCTCCGCCATTCTCAAGCGCCCCGGCATGACCTGGTTCTTCAAAATCATTGGCGATGCCTCGCTCGTTGAAACCAACCTTGAAAAATTCGACGCCTTCGTCCGCTCCGCCACCTTCCCCGAGTAAGGTCACATGCCAGTTTTCAAGCTCCTCAGCTCCCTGCGTCTAACTGTCACCCTGTTGGGTTTCGCCATGGTGCTGATCTTCGTCGGCACCATCACCCAGGTCGAGCTTGGCATCCATGAGGTGCAGGAGAAATTCTTCCGCTCCTGGCTCGCCTGGTGGGATGTCATGCCCGGTGGGAAAACGTTCCCCATCCCCATCCCCGGCGGGACACTGCTAGGCATCCTTCTCATCGCCAATCTCCTCGCCGCCCACGGCGCACGCTTCAAGCTGAGCTGGAACAAGGCCGGCATGATCGTCATCCACTCCGGCATTCTGCTGATGTTGTTAGGTGAAATCTTCAGCAGCCTGCTCGGGCGCGAAGCCCAGATGGCCGTCAACGAGGGTGAAATATCAAACTACTCCACCTTCCCCCGCGAGACTGAGCTTGTCGTCATCCGCCCCGACGGTGATGGACTGGAAACCGTCACCGCCATCCCGCAGGCCCGCCTGATAGACGGCGCGCAGTTCCCCCTCGGAGGCTTCTCCCTGAAAATCCACAGCCACTACCCTAACAGCGAGATCCTCCCGCAATCCGAAGCCGGCGAAACGTTCGACAAGACCCGCGCCACCGACGGCTTCGGAAAAGCCTACGCCGTCCGCCGCACGCCCCGCGAGACCGCCGACGACCGCCGCGATCTCACCAGCGCCTTCGTCGAGATCATCCCCGACGGCGGGAAATCCCAAGGCTGCTGGCTGCTTTCCAACGCATTCAAGGGCGGGCAATCCTTCGAAGCCGCTGGGAAAACCTGGAGGATGTCCATCCGCCAGCGCCGCCTCTATCATCCGTTTTCCATCAAGCTCCTCGACTTCAGCCACGACCGTTACCTCGGCACCAATGTCCCGAAAAACTTCTCCAGCAAGATCAAGATCCTCAATCCCGACACCGGCGAGAACCGCGAGGATCTCATCTACATGAACCATCCGCTGCGCTACGGCGGACTGACATTCTATCAAGCCGGCTTCGAGAACAACGACTCCACCTCCATATTCCAAGTCGTCCGCAACCCCGTCTGGACGCTTCCGTATATCTCCTGCGCGATGGTCGGCTGCGGCCTGCTCTGGGTCTTTTCCCAGCATCTGATCAAAGCCATCTCTCGCCGTAATAAACTCCATCCCGCACCATGAGCACCCTCCGGAAAATCACCGCATGGCTCATCCCCGCGCTCTGCCTTCTCTTCATCGCCAGCGCGGTGTTCAACGCCACGCGCCCAGCCACCGGACTCGATTTCAAAAACTTTGGCACCCTCCCCGTCGTTTCTAACGGCCGCGTCCAACCCCTCGATTCCCTGGCCCGCAACGCCCTGCTTTCCATCCACGGCAAGCAACGCATCCCCGGCGACGGCGCGCCCGCCACCCCCGCCGCCTGGCTTGCCGAACTCACTTTCAAGCCTGCGCTGGCCGATACCCGGAAAATTTTCCTGATCCATCACGACGACCTTCTCGGCCTGACCAAGCTCACCCGCGGCGAGGAGAAATCCTATTCCTACGCCCAGCTCCTGCCCGCCTTTCCAGCCCTCCAGCCGGAGGCGCGTCGCATCGGCGCGACCAAGTCCCAAACCTGGTCTCCTTATGAAAATGCACTCATGCTTCTCACGCGGAATCTCACCCTCTACAACCAACTCAAGCACGCCCTCGCCCTGCCCGGACAAGATCAACTCGAATCCGAGTTCAACATTTTTCTAACCCATGTCTCCGAAGCTCTGGTCGAAGTGGGTAAGCAAGACCGTGGCGGGGATTTCAACCAATCCGCTATCGATAACGCCTCATCCCGCATGAGGACTGTCGCCGACTGGGCACCGATGACGGAGGTTTATACGACACCTTCCGGCGATGGTGCGGACGGCTGGAGAAAACTCCCGGACTCGCTGATAGACTCCATCGACAAGCGGGCACTCCATCCCGCCACCCTTGCCTACGCCCGCATCGGCGACGCCTACCGCACCATGGATGCCACCGCATTCAACTCCGCCATCAAGGACTACCGGACATGGCTGCGGGAAAACCGCTCTGACCATTTGAAGAAAGCCTCGGCAGAAACCCTCTTTAACGGAATCGCGCCCTTCTATCTATGCATGGTGCTCTATGTGGTTGCGTTTCTCTGTGCCATTGTTTCCTGGCTCTGGCAGGGCCGCACCCTCCGCCAAGCCGCCTTCCGCGTCCTGCTCATCGGCCTCACGCTGCACACCATCGGCCTCGGCACCCGCATGATGTTAGAAGGCCGCCCGCCCGTCACCAACCTCTACTCTTCCGCCATCTTCATCGGTTGGGGCGCGATCATTCTCAGCACTGTCCTCGAGCTTTTTCACCGCAACGCCATCGGCACTGCGGTCGCCTCCGTCGTTGGTTTCGCCACCCTGCTCATCGCCCACCACCTATCCCTATCAGGAGATACCTTGGAAATGATGCGCGCCGTGCTCGACACGAATTTCTGGCTCGCCACCCATGTCGTCGTCATCACCCTCGGCTACTCGGCCACATTTCTGGCCGGCACCATCGCCATCATCTATCTACTCCGCCGCCCCTTCGCCCACATCCCGAAATCCACCGCCGCCTCGCTGCGCGGCATGGTCTATGGCGTCATCTGTTTCGCCACCCTCGCCAGCTTCGTCGGCACCGTGCTCGGCGGCATCTGGGCCGACCAATCCTGGGGCCGCTTCTGGGGCTGGGATCCCAAGGAAAACGGCGCGCTGCTCATCGTCATCTGGAACGCCATGATCCTCCATGCCCGCTGGGGCGGCATGGTCCGCGAGCGCGGCATGATGGTCATGGCCGTCTTCGGCAACATCGTCACCAGTTGGTCATGGTTCGGCACCAACATGCTCGGCATCGGCCTCCATTCCTATGGCTTCACCGATGCCGCCTTCCTCTGGCTCAGCGCATTCATGGCCAGCCAGCTTTTCATCATGACTCTCGGCCTCATCCGCGAACGCGGCCCGAAACCGCCCTTGAACTCGCTGGAATTACTTGGGTAATCCAGCCCTTAACCAAGTTGAAGACCTCCCATGAAAGCATTCCTGCAACTGCTCGGCATGTCGCTCCTGTCCGCCGTGTCTGTCGATGCATCGGACGCCACAAAACCGGGTGGTGCCGTTTTGCGGGCGGCGGCGTTCCGGCATTACATTGAGGATTTTAACAAGGATGACTCCGAGCTTTATCGGGGCCACGTCCCGAATAGCGGGGCTTGGGAATTTCTCAAAGACAACATCCCGTTGTTTGAGTGTCCGGACGAGGATATCCAAAGGACTTACTATTTCCGCTGGTGGACATTCCGCAAGCATCTCAAGCAGACGCCGGCCGGCTTCATCGTGGACGAGTTCCTTCCTAACGTCAGTTGGGCCGGAAAATACAATTCGATCAACTGCGCGGCGGGCCATCATTTCTACGAGGGGCGCTGGCTGCATCAACTGGAATTTCTTGATGACTACGCACGGTTCTGGTTCCGCGGCGGCGGTGATCCCAGACGCTACAGCTTTTGGGCCGCAGACGCGATCTGGGCGCGCTACCTCGTCACCGGGGATCGGAAACTACCGCTCGAGTTGCTGCCGGATCTGATTCGCAACCATGAGGAGTGGGAGAAACGCCACCGCGATGCCAATGGACTCTTCTGGCAAGTCGATGATCGCGACGGCATGGAGGTGTCGATCGGAGGCAGCGGCCACCGTCCGACGATTAACAGCTATCAGTTTGGCGACGCGATGGCGATCGCCAACATTGCGGAACTCGCAGGCAGGGCGGACGTCGCCGGTGTGTATCGCGACAAGGCTGCGGCAATCAAGAAACTCGTGCAGGAGCGATTGTGGGACAAGAACGCGGAGTTCTTCAAAGTCCTGCCGCGCGGTGAAAACAGCAAATTGGCGGATGTGCGCGAGCAACACGGCTTCACGCCATGGTATTTCCAGATGCCCGACCCTCAATTTGCCGTCGCATGGAAACAGCTTATGGATCCGCAGGGGTTTTTCGCGCCCTTTGGACCGACCACCGCCGAGCGGCGGCATCCAAACTATCAGATCTCCTACAGGGATCATGAATGCCAATGGAACGGACCAAGCTGGCCATATTCGACGTCTGTCACTCTCACTGGACTGGCGAACCTGCTGAATGGTCCGCCACAGTCAGTGATCGGCGCGAAAGATTACTTTGAGATTTTCAAAATCTATAGTAAATCGCAGCAACTCAAACGTGCCGATGGTCGTGTGGTGCCGTGGATCGATGAAAACCTGAACCCGGACACTGACGACTGGATCTCCAGGACACGCTTGAAGACGTGGAAAGACAGCACCTGGGATGCCGGCAAGGGTGGCGAGGAACGGGGCAAGGATTACAACCACTCGACTTATTGCGACCTCGTCATCAGCGGATTGATCGGCTTGCGCCCGCGTGCGGACGAGAAGGTCGAAGTCAATCCGCTTATCCCGGCCGACTGGGATTGGTTCTGCCTGGACCGGGTCCGTTATCGCGGGCGTTGGCTAACAGTCATCTGGGACAAGACGGGCCAACGCTATGGCAAGGGACAAGGTCTGCGGGTGCTCGCCGATGGCAAGGAAATCGCCAGGTCGGCCAAGATCGGCCGCTGTGGTTGATTCCGCTTTGCATAAATACCGGCGTGCGGTATTTCCATAGTTATGAGTTTTTCATTGGTGCGTCCTGTAACGCTGGGTGCGGTCTGGTTCATAGGTGGCAGTGTGTTTTCCCAAACTATGGTGAAGCTGTCGGCCGCTCCATCCACAGTCGAACCGGGGCTTGAGCTTGCCGTGAATTGGAAATGGTGGGTCGCACCGGCGGAGAAGAGCGAGTGGGGCATGCCGCTGCCGGATGCGCTGGTCCCGAAGACGCTCGAACCGCACGCGCCCCCCGCAGTGCGTCCGGAGACCTACGAAGTGAACAAGGGCGACGCCATCATCAAGATCGCAAAGAAATTCGACATGACCGTCTGGCAGTTGAGGCAGTCCAACGACCTGAAGAACGACCTCATCCACATCGGCCAAGTGCTGCGCATCCCCACGCCGGGAGAGTTGCTCACGATGATCCCGCCGCCGCCTCCAGAGCCGATCAAGGAAGGCGAAGGGAAGAAGAAAACCGACAAGCCGGCACCTGAGCCGGAGCCGTATATTGATCCCGGCGGCGAGGTGCAGCTCGAACTCGAGAACGTGCGGCTGCAGGTGTTTCTCGATCGGGAAATGTTTTCTCCCGGCGCGATCGACGGCAAGTCCGGCTCGACGTTCCTGAAGATCAGCGAAATTTATCAGCGCACGCATCCTGACGCCGCCACCCCCGCTCAGCTCAAGGCGAAAGCCGAGGCCGCATTGAACGAACCCTACACGCGGTACATCCTGCGCGCGGAGGATTTCAAATTCATCAAGCCGCTCAACGAGCCGGTGGTGGGCCGAGGCAAAGAATCATCTTCGTCCAGGAAAAAAATCTCCAAGGCGGCCACGACCGCACTCGTCCTAACACCGCCGCCTGTCACGATCGACGAACGGGTCGCGGCAGACTTCCTCGGCTATACAAGCGCGTGGGAATTCGTCGCGGAGCGCTTCCATTGCGACGAGGTGTTTCTGCATCACATCAATCATACACTGAAAGGCGCACCCGTCGTCGGCACCGAATTCCAGGTGCCCAATGTGATTCCATTTGAGATCGAGAAGGCGCTTGACGCGCCGCTGCAACCGGCCGCCGATCCGCAGAAGCCGGTGACCGCCGCCGTGGTGTTAGTGTCCCGTCTGGAAATCTCGTGCGCGGGAAAACTCATCGCCGTCATGCCGTTGGCCACGGCGCGGCCGGGCCTTCGTGGCCGTGGCTCGTGGACCGTGCTCGATGCCATCGCTCAGCCGCGCATGGCCACCAAGCGTGAACCGCGTGAGATCCCCAAAGCACCGTCCGCAGCGGCGGGCGATGACATTGCGGGGGGCAAGCCCGCGATCGAGCCTCCGCTGGAGAAGGAGCAATACCTCGCACCCGGACCTAACAATCCAGTCGGCATTCTCTGGCTTAACCTTGCCAAGTCCGGCAGCACCGATTCCTTGCCCTACGGATTGCACGGCACCGGCATCCCCGCGAAAATGAGTAGCCTGCAAGGCATCGGCGGACTGCGGCTCACGAACTGGAACATCGCCCGCGCTGCACGCTTGATCCCCGCTGGCACGGCGTTGCAGTGGAAGGCGCAATAGCTTCAGATCTGTTCAACTGTCCGATTGCCTCTTGATCAAGAAAGGTTCTCCGGCAAAATCCGCAGTTAAAAACCGGTGCGGTCAGATCCCCAAGTGGATGAGAAGAGAAGTTTGAAGGAACCCTAAGCGGTGGTGGTCAACGCCGGTTCCGACGACGTGATTTCCGGGTAACAGTTAGCCCGGTGCCAGCGAGGCGAGAATTTCCCCGCAGCCGTCTTCGAGCAGCGCGATGACGTGGTCGAAGCCGCGCTTGCCGCCATAGTAAGGATCCGGCACGCGCGGATCATCGTGATGGCGGCAGAAACTCATGAACGGGCGGATTTTCGAATGCAGCTTGCCGCTTGGATCGAGCCGCTGGACATCGGAGAGATTCGTCTCGTCCATGGTCACGATGAGGTCGAAGTGTTGCAAGTCGGCGGCTTCGATCCGGCGGGCCTTGCCGGAAATCGTGAAGCCCCGTTGCGCGAGCGCTTCCGACATCCGCGGATCGGGCGGCGATCCCTGGTGATGGCCAATGGTGCCGGCGGAATCGACCTCGATATCGCAGCCTCGTCCGGCAGCATCGACGTGCTTGCGGAAAATGATCTCGGCGGCCGGCGAGCGGCAGATGTTGCCAAGACATACAAACAGAACTCGATAAGGGGCGCGGGCTGGCATGGATCGGTGACGGCCTTTAAATCGGCTGGAATCCATTGTCTGACAATCATAATTCACCCGAAACCGAATTCCTAAATGATGAGACTCAAGAGGCGTCGGGCAGAAGGTTCGGGCCAGTGCGAACGCACATACATGAATTCCAACAGTCACCGACCGCGTGGTGCAGGCAGCGGTGAGAATGGTGATAGAACCCATTTTCGAAACCCGCTTCGCCAAACACAGCTATGGGTTCCGCCCCGGACGCGGTTGTAAAGACGCACTGCGGCGTGAGGAAGAACTGTTTTTTGAAATGGTGCGGTATGCCGACGACATGGTCGTCCTCTGCCACTCTGAAGAAGAAGCCAAAGCCGCGCTGGACAAGCTCCGGGAATGGGTGGCCGGGGCCGGACTTACCTTGCATCCTGACAAAACCCGCACGGTGGACATGAACCTGGCAGACCGTCATTTCGACTTCCTCGGCTATCGGTTTCAAAGAAGCCGACGGGGAAGGATGATGCGATTGGTCCGGCCCAAAAGCCTGCGCAGGTTGCGCGAATCTATCAAACCCCGGACGCGCCGGGCCAAGGGGCGAAGTATGCAAGCGATCGTGGCGGACCTACTTCAAGAAGCTCGGGTTCTTTTGCCTGCTGGACGCCCGAGAAGCTGAATTCGCGAGCCTCCGGAACGGAGCAAACTGCTGACTGGAGAGCCGGATGCGGGAATGGGAGCGAAGCGGACATGGCCGGAGGCAAATCCGCAAGTCCGGTTCGGAGGGGGGAGCGGGGCGAAAGCCCCGTTCCTACCTCAATCGGTGGTGCCGGCATCCTGCCCGGAGCATTTCCACGCGAATCCTCACAATTTTCAAATAGCCTCTTAGTGTTTCCCACCACTTTCAGCAGCACCCTTATTGCACCTCTCTGCGGCTAGCACTCTTCCAATCGACGTCGTGCGTCAGCCATGTGGATTTGGGGATTGCCACGGGAAATCCGCGGTGTTTGCTTGAAAGCATGATGCCGACCGTCCCTGAAGTTGCCTTTCGCCGAGCCGCGTTGTTGGTCTCGATCGCCATCGCTGCGGCCGCAGGCCAGGTCCGGGCGGACGACGAGGCCAAGGCCAAGGCCTTCGTCCAACAGATGCGCGCGGGCACCTTGGACTGCGCGCTCGACCTGCTAGACGCGATCCCGGCGGTGTGGGCGCTGACGCCGGATCGGCTGGACGCGGCGTTCGGAGTGCCCAAGGGCGTGGAGGTGAAGAAGAACCCCTACTTCGAGTGGATGACGATCTCGCGCGACCGGGCGGTTTTCATGAAACAGCCGTTCACCAACTTGCGGGTGGATTTGAAGATTTTTGGTGGCGAGCTGCCGGTGGAGGAGGTGGTGGTGGATTTCCTCGAGGGCAAGCTCAACGGCATCACGTTTTCCCTTTATAACAAGGGTGACTCCGGTGAAATCAAGTCCGATGAGTTCCAGCGCCGCTTCAAACTTTGTGGCTCGAAGGTGAGCGATATGCTGCAGGTTCGTCCGACGGCGAGGAAGGCGGATGCCGCGCAAGGCTTGGTTTCGGAGGGCTGGACCTGGGTCTCGCCGAAAGGCATCGCGATGCTTGAGCACAATCCCGAGGCGAACCAGGGCAGCGTGGAATTCCTCCGGCTCAAAATCGCCCCGCGCGATGCGAAGGGCGCGTTTGCGGCGGCGTTCCAAGGCCGGTCGATGGCGGCTAAACTATCCGATCTGCCGAAGAATCTAACCAAGTCGACTAACGGCGATGTCCATATCAAGGGCATCCCGATGGTCGATCAGGGACCGAAAGGGTATTGCGTGGTCGCCTCGGCGCAGCGGCTGTTTGAATACTATGGGATCCCGGCGGACCAGCACCAGATCGCCCAAGTTGCCGGCACCGACGCGCAGAAGGGAACCAGCACCGTTGCGATGGCGGAAGCGCTCGGGAAGATCGACTTTCGTTTCAAGACCCGCTTCAAAATTCTGGGAATGCTGGCCGAAACCGGACTCTCCGAGGTGGACGAACGCAAGATGACGGTCGGCAAGGCGGTGAGCGAAGCCGACTTCGCCAAGGATATCCATCGCTACATCGACGAGGGCATCCCGCTGCTGTGGGGGCTGGCGCTGGGGAAATATCCGGAGGAGCCGTCCATCGCCCAACAGGAGGGCGGCAACCACATGCGGATGATCATCGGCTATAACGACAAGACCGGCCATCTCCTGTTCAGCGACTCGTGGGGCGCGGGCCACGAACTCAAGCGGATGAAAATGGGCGATGCTTACCGCGCGACGCACGGGCTGTTCGCGATGTCGCCGACGATGCGGTGAGGGGGCTTTACCGGGAGGCGCAATTGTTGAGACTCGAACGATGAACGAACCCTCTGGTTTCCTGGACCCGAAGCGAACGGTGGCGGAGCTCAAAGAGCTGCGGGCGCTAACAGGTGATGGCGACGGCGCACAACGGGTGGCATTCACGCCGACCTGGGTCAAGGCGCGGGAATGGCTGCGAGCTAAAATGGCGGAACTGCCGGTGGCAGCGCACACAGATGCGGCGGGAAACACCTGGTACACGCTGGCAGGGGATTCGGAGCAAGCCCTGCTGATCGGCGGGCACATCGACTCGGTGCCTAACGGCGGCTGGCTGGACGGTTGCCTGAACGTGATGGCCGGGGTGGAGGTGATGCGGCGGATTTGCGCGGAGTATGATGGCAGGCCGCCGGTCACGGTTAGATTGGTGGACTGGGCGGACGAGGAGGGCGCGCGGTTCGGGAAGAGCTTGTTCGGCTCGTCGGCGTTTTCCGGGAATCTGGATCTGGATGAGGCGCGGGTCTTGAAAGACAAGGACGGGATCGCGCTGCCGGATGCCATCGCGGAGCACGGGATCCATTTTGAATCGGTGAAGAACGCGGGCGTGGAGTCGGCCAACGCGGCGGCCTATCTGGAGCTGCACATCGAGCAGGGGCCGGTGCTGTTGGATATGGATTTGCCGTTAGGCGTGGTGCTGGGCACCTGCGGAGTGGAGCGACATGCGATCGCTTTTCACGGCCAGGCGGCGCACTCGGGCAGCACCCCGATGCACCGCCGGAAGGATGCGTTTCTAGCAGCGGCGAGGATGGCTCCGGAGATTTATGAAATCGCGGCCCGGCATGGCGGCGTGTGTACCATCGGCTCCTGCGTGACCCGGCCGGGGATCGTGACGAGCGTGGTCGAGGACTGCCGAATCACGCTCGACCAACGGCACCTCGACGCGGGCTCGCTGGCGCCGATGCTGGCGGAGGCGAAGTCGGCGAGCGAGCGCTTCGCGGCGGACGGCGGCGTGACGGTGGCGTGGGAGCGGCTCTGGCAGATCGAGCCGGTGCCATTTGACAACACGCTGATAGAATTTTGCGAAGCGGCGATTTTGGAAACCTGCGGAGTCTCGCACCAGATGCCGTCGGGTCCATTGCACGACGCGGCGGAAGTATCGCGGGCGGGAATCCCGACGGTGATGATGTTCGTGCAGAGCTTGCACGGCATCAGCCACAACAAGATCGAGGACACGCGGGAGGAACATCTGGAACTCTGCGTGAAAGCCTTCGACCGGCTGGCGCGCAAGACGATGGAGTGGATTTCGAAATCAAGCTCGCAGGGATGCCACGATTGACTACTTTTCCGTCATGAGAACTTTTAGCGCGCTCGGCGGGATTTTGCTGTTTCTATCAGGCTTCACTTCGGCAACAGACAAGCCGGACGCCGACGCCGGCTATGTCTCCATTTTCGACGGCACGCTCAAGGACTGGGACGGGGATCCGGTCTATTGGAAAGCGGAGAATGGCACGCTCGTCGGCGAGGTCCGGCCCGAAACCTTGCTCAAACAGAATTCATTCATCGTCTGGCGCGGCGGCGAGTTGGCCGACTTCGAGCTGAAGCTGGAATACCGGGTTTCCGCTGAAGGCAACAGCGGCATCAACTACCGCAGCATCGAGGTCCCCGGGGTGAAGTGGGCGATGCAGGGCTATCAGGACGACATCGACGGCAAGGACCAGTGGAGCGGCCAGAATTACGAGGAACGTGGACGGAAGTTTCTCGCCTATCGCGGACAAAGCGTGGTCCTGCCAGCGGGCGGGAAACCC
>JANOZJ010000401.1:0-69878 GCA_031429315.1 Akkermansiaceae bacterium | reverse complement strand
GATCCGAGATAGAGACCAAGGCCACCGGTGAAGACAAAATACTGTCGGTAAACCCTGCCCCGAGCAGGTAAGTCCACGCATATCAGCATACCCGTCTGCGCGAAATCGCATCACCCCGCCCCGCTCCTCGTTTCTACTCTGCTGTCCCCCAATTCCCGCCCATCAAAATGATAGGACAAAACCACTATATCCACTTGACATATCTTCAGCCATATCAACGTTTGAGCGCAGGCACCCCTACCAGCGGGAGCGAGCGCTGAACGCGGGGTTGGGGTTGTAGCTACGGGAGATCATCGAAACTGGGCGGCTGGTAGGGGTTGCTCTGGCGCGGCTTGTTCGCTTCTCAATTTTTTTTGCCGCTGCCTGTAATCTGATTGCAGCTCCTTCTCCAGCAACTTGAGAAATAGCTCACCTGTCTTAGGGTAATACAGTCCACCATCAGCTACCGGGATACTACCATCGCTCTGATAATTAAGAGGAAATCGATAGATCGTCTGCCAGATCTGCCCGAGAATCCCATATTGGATAGATTCAGGCTGCTTCTGAACTTGCTGAAAAAAGAAATCATCTCCCAGATTCTCAATAAGGATGTTGATAATACTTGCGTATCCCTCTGGTTCGGCTCTGTAGGTCGTGAATATCTCTGCCAATGAATCCGCATCCCCCCGCAACGCATTGCGCATCTGGCCGCAGAAATCCATCAGGCCCTTCTCTCTGTAAGATTGCGATAGATCTCCTGGACCGTTGTTAAACTCGTTGTCGCGTTCTTCAGGAAATTCATCGCTGATCAGCTTTTCGATTCGGCTCATCCTCTCTGGACGGGCAGTTCTTCTCGAATGCGCCAAAGCCTCAATCGACTGCCCACCCCTCTTGCTCGATGGTGCCTCGTTGTTGTTAGCTCCCGAAGAATCCGTCGCTGTTCCATTATAAAAAAATACGGCCACGAGTGCCAAGATCAGCAGTATCAACCCAGCAAGGAAGGTTAGCGATGGTCGACGGCGTTTCATTTTTGTAGCGAACGTTAGAGTGATGGCAACACCACTAGCGAGAGCCAGCGTTGATCGCAGGGTTAAGGTTGAAATTACGTGGAAGCATAGAGAACAAAGAGGCTAGTGGGGGTTGCCATCCACGGCTTGTTCGATTCTTAATTCTTTAGAATAGCCTGCTTGCCTGCTTCCGCAGCTCGATAGTTCCCTTCTGTCTCTCCCCCTTGTCGTTAATGTAGTCAAATAATACAAGCGGGGACCCTTCGGTGACATGATAAACGCTACCCATCTTTACAAGCAACAGAGACTTCCAGTCCTTGTATAAACTGACTGCGGGATCTCGTTCCATTGGCCATGCGGAAGACTGGGAGCCCTTGAACCTCTTCCCAAAAGGCGTCAAGTCTCCCGACGCCGATCCATAATCTTTCGATCCGCCTGATCCCTCATACAATACTCCTGTCGTATAGTATCCGTGGGGGATCACTTCCTCAGTAGCCAATTTCAGAATTCCTTCGGGTGAAATTGAAAATGAGGCAATCTCAACGTCCGCTGAACCAAATCTCGAGTTCTTCACGAGATACGATCCCCCAAGGCCCGCTGCCAGAACCAGCAGAATAGACCCAATCAAGTAGAGTTTAGTGTTTTTCATTATCTGAATTTTGCATCGAACAGGATTTATTCGTATGATCGCCGGGCTTAATATCCAGCGAACCTACTTGCGGAGGATGGGCCGCAAATCCTTGATTTGGCAACAAATATTTTAAATTGGGTGCGTATATCCGGCTGTCGGGTCGGGACTGATTCCGAGAGACATCCCGTGCCTGATATCAAGGGGGCAGGACAGAGGCATGACAGAGGGACAGGACTTTAGTCAGAGTCTTTTCTTGCCATTTCTCCCCCGCCCCGGTAGGTGTTCCCCATGAGAAAGGCGCGATGGCTGGCGGAGTGGAGGAAATCTGCGGGGAAACCGGTGTTTTACCACGTGATTTCCCGCGTAGTGGAGCGACGATTCGCGTTCGGGCCCGAGGAAAAGGAGAAATTCCGGGCGTTGATGCGCTTGCAGGAGAAATTTACCGGTTGCCGGGTTGCTTCCTATTGCCTGATGTGCAACCACTTCCACCTCCTGCTGGAAGTACCGCCGATGGCGGAGGGCGGGTTGTCGGATGAGGAACTGTTGAAGCGGTTGTCGGCGATATACAGTGAGGCGTTCGTGGCCGGGGTGGCGAAGGAATTGGCGGATTACCGTTGGAGTAGCTACGGCGAGGCGAGCGGCGGCGGATCGAAGGGCAACGGGAAAACAGCGCGGGCCGGTCTGGTGCGAGCACTTCGGGCGCATCAGGGGATCGGGGCGGATGCGAATTTGTGGGCGAGCGGAGTTTCAAAGGAATATCGGAAACTACTGATGTCGGGAGCCGGAGTTTTGTGGACGAGGCGTTTATGAAGTCCAGAGAGCGTTTCGGACCGATGCGCAAAACCGGGGCAAGACGGCTGAAAGGAAATTCCGAGTCAGCGAGCGGGGATTTGTGGAGTTTGAGGGATCTGCGCAAGGGAATCGCTTGATTCGTGAGAATCGATTGGCCGCCTTCGCCCTCGCCATTTAAAGCTGAATCCCCTCCATCCAGATGACCCTTCGCCGACGAAACGACGTCGATCCAGTAACCATCGTGATCAACCGCTGGGAGCGGGATTTGATTCTGCGTTACGGCTATCCGTTTGAGGATATCGAACGGCAACTCCGGGATGGTCACATCGAGCATCTGGATCTCGCTCATCCCCTCCAGTCCGCTGCGGGAACTCAGGCCGGTGGCCGCCTTCTTGGTGTACTGTTCGAGGGTGTCCGGCTCGGAATCGGCCGATCACGCCTCTACACCATGAGAACTCTCTGGCTGGCCGGAGGCCGCCGTCTCCCGCTCTCGCCATCGGGAGGCGATCTGATATCGCCCTTCCTTGAGCTTCCTTCGCCCGCCCCGCCCCAATTGCCTGATTTCCATTAACCGGGCGGCGCTTTCCAGATCAAGCGCACGGCGTCGAGGCGGACGCGGGCGTTTGCAATCACGGCGGCGAGTTCGGATTCGCGGTCTTCGAGCGCGGTGATTTCCTCCGGCTTGATGTGGTCGTTGACTTCGGCGAGGTCGTGGAGGCGGGCGATTTCCGCGGTCATTTCAGCACGCATCAGGGTCATGGCTTTCCCGATGATGGCGTGGCTTTTCTCAGTGCCGAGTGTCCGCGCCTGATCCAGCATGGCGGGCAGGAATGTCCGCTTCACTTTCTCGTTCCGCAACAAAGCGGCGGCATCGCCTTTCCGCAGCGGTGGCTTGGCGAACGCTGCGCTAGCCGAATGATCGCCGCCCTTGTGATCGACGATGATCCGCAGCGGGGTCTGGGGCAGGAAACGCTCGACGTGCAAGCACGCCGGAGCCACGCACTCGACGACCAGCCATGACTCTAGCAGAATCATCTTGTCGCCGGTGGAGTCCCAGACGCCGAAGGTCGCGTTGCCCGCCGCGGAGCCTAACATCAGATCGAGAGCGCCGCGGACCATCGGGTGATCCCAAGTTAGAAAGGCTTCCTGTTCGCGTTCCAGCGCCCGTTGGCGGTCGAGCGTGACGGTCATGCCGTCCTGTGGCAGCGAGGGAAACGCGTCGGATTTCAAATTCCCCGGCAGCAGGAAATAGCGGCGGCGGCCGAGTTCCTCGATGTGCAGGCCGGAGAACTCGAACAAGCGCAGCAGGAAATCCTCGAAGCCCGGGTCCTCATCCCACTCGCGGATCTTCGCCACCAGCCACGCCGATCTAGCAGGCCGGTGCGAGCTCCGTTCCAACAGCCGATCCTGCCCGCGGGCCAGGCGTTCGAATATCCGTTTGCGACAGGCGAGGGTCTTTTCGATCAGCTCATCGATGCCCTCGCGCTCGCCGATCGCTTCCTCCAGGTCGAAGCGCAGCTCGCGCTGGATCTCCGCCGCGCCGGGAGGGCTGGCACGGAAGGCGTCTAGCCCTTCCTCCAGCCAACGCATTCGGATTTCCTCATCCGTGCCGGGTAAATACGGGACGTGGACTTGGATCGTGCCCTTCTGGCCGATCCGATCCAAACGACCGATCCGCTGCTCTAGCAGATCCACATCTTCCGGCAGATCATAGAGCACGAGATGCCGGGCAAATTGGAAATTGCGGCCCTCGCTGCCGATCTCCGAGCACACCAGAATCCGCGCGCCGTCCTTCTCGGAAAAGAACGCCGCGTTGCGGTCGCGCTGGAGCAATGTTAGATCTTCGTGAAACAGCACACCTTGCACACCCGTCGCCGTATGGAGTGCTTCGAGCACCTCCTCCGCCAGCTCGCGGGTCTTGGTGATGACCAGGATTTTTTCCTCGCCGAGCTTTTCCAACAGTTCGCCCAACCACACCAACTTGACCGCCACGGCAACGATCCGCGGCTCGCGTTGCGGGAAGCCGCCAAGCTTGGCCCGCGTGTTGCGGAACATCACGCGTCCCACGCCGAAGCCGTCCAACAGATCCGCAATCAAGCGCTCGCGGGCGTCCGGCTTGTCCGCTAACAAATCCGCCACCCGGCCTTCCAAGCGCGGATGTCCCGCGACGAAGCCCTGCAAGCGTGACATAGGCATTCCTGCCTGTACTTCCGCAGCCAGCGACTCCACCAAATCCGCCACTTCCTCATAATGCAGCGTCTCCTCGCGATACTGTTGGAGATCGGCATAGCGGTCCGGGTCCAGCAATTGCAACCGCGCGAAATGACCCTCCGGCCCGAGTTGCTGCGGAGTGGCCGTTAGAAGCAACAGGCTCTCCGTGGTTTCCGCGAGACCGCGCACCATCTCATACGCCGGTCCGGCGGCGTCCGGCGACCATTCCAAATGGTGCGCCTCATCCACCACCAACACATCCCAACCCGCCTCGCGCGCCTGTGCCGCGCGTTGTTCGTTTCCTGCTAGAAAATCCACGGCGGCGAGCACCCACTGGCTGTCGAGAAACGGATTGCACCCGGGATCGCCATACTCGATCGCTTCGCAGCGTTCTTCATCATAGAGGCTGAAGGAAAGCTGGAACCGCCGCAGCAATTCCACGAACCATTGGTGGACCAGCGGCTCCGGCACCAGGATGAGCACGCGCCCGGCCCGGCCGGTTAGAATCAGCCGATGCAGAATCAAACACGCCTCGATGGTTTTCCCCAAGCCCACCTGATCGGCTAACAGCACCCGCGGCTTCGCCCGGTTCGCCACCTCGTCGGCGATGAATAGCTGGTGCGGGATCAAATCCATCCGCGCGCCGGCCAAACCACGCACCGGCGAGCGCCGCATGTCCGCGCGACGGCGCAGCGCCTCACCGCGCAGGTCGAAATCGCCATGGTCGTCGAGCTTGCCCCCGAACAGGCGTTCCTCGGGTTTACTGAAACTGATAGAGTCGGATAGATCGGCCTCGGGAACATCGCCGTCGTGGGTTTCATAGACCCGCAAGCCGCGCTCTTCCCTCACCCGCTCGACGGTCATCTCCGTGCCCACGTGATTCTTGATCCGGTCGCCGGGCATGAACCTGACCCGCCGCAACGGCGCGGTGTCGATGGCGTAGATCCGCGTCTCGCCTGCCGCCGGGAATGCGATTTCCACCCGCCCGTCGCCACTCTTGCGGATGATGCCGAGGCCGAGTTCCGGCTCGCCATCGCTCACCCAGCGCTGGCCGCGCGTCCATGTGTTATCCGTCCTGCCTTGCTCCACCATTTTCACCAAGCGAGCTGCTTTCGTGAAAAAAGGAAAGCCCAAAGGCGCAGCCCTGCTTGCCCGCCGAACTTTGCCTTTCCGCCGCCACGGGCGAATGCCAGCCCCACGCACGAGGTTCGTGAAATGAACTCGCGACTCATTGACGCGTGCCTGGCCGGGCTCGACGAAGCAGTCAGATGGTATTCCGAGCAGAGTCCCGAGCTGCCGGGCGCGTTCTCGCGGAACTCCAGTGGGCTGTTGACCGTGAAACCAAGGATTCTAATGTTAGGTTTTCCACGGCGGTCGGAGTCGTGAGCGTGATAGCAAATCGCGGCCTAAGGCTCCGGGCAGAGTGCCCGGGCCACGGTGGCGCGGGCATTCTGCCCGACGCCTTTCTTCAGTATGGGATCATCCGCCACCGCTAAAACATGGGCGAGGTCAGGTGTTCTGTGGCTCCCTACCGACCTCACCGCGAGCGCTCGCGGATGACCTCATACATGGCGAGGTAGGCCGGGGAATCGATGAGGTTGAGGTCCGGCTTGCTGCTGCCGGCGGTCATGATGCTGACGTTGCCGTTTCTGAAGAGCTTGTTCAGAGGGCCCTGGCTTTGTTGAAGGCTGTCGATTCGATCGAGGAGGATGCTGGTTTCACGGCGGTAGAGGGTTCCCCAGGTCATCACGATGCGGGCGGCGTCGATGCGGTAGCGCCAGCGTTTCACCCGGATGACCGTGGCGGGAATGGTGAGCGGCAGCAGCACGATCAAGGGGAACAGCAGGATGCTCAGGAAAATGAGCTTCAGGAGGGCATTGCCCACGGAGCGCGGGGCTTCCAGCAGGACATCGAGGGGAGCGGCGGCGACGGCTTGCGGGGCGGGACCGACCCGGCCGCAGAGGATGTCGTCGAGAAGCTGGCCCTTTTCGCAAACGGCGGAGAGAAAACCGGTGGTGAAGGAGCAGTGCTTCATGCTCGCCTGCTGGCTTTTCTTTTGCTGGATGGCGGGCAGGACCTCTTCCTCGGCCGCTACGAAAACCTCCAGATCCCCATCCCCGCCGCCGGGGTAGCGGGTGACCATGGTTCGTTTGACGTTGCCGTAGCGGACATAGTAGCGGCGTCTGGCGAGGATGCCCTGCTCTGCCTCGATGTGGTGGTCGTGGAAACGGAGACGTTGGCGGGAATAGTAGAGCTTGGAGTAAATGCACGCGCCAAGGACGACGAGGACCGGCAGCGCGAGCAGGTAGTAGGTGACGGGATCGCCGATCCGGATGGCGGCGAAGACGACCCCGGCGGCGAAGAGCAGCGGCAAGGGAAGGAAATTGAGGCGGGCACGCAGCCAGGCGGAAACTCCGAACGCCGCTTCCGCCTCGCATGGCTCGGGCGACGGGGCGGGAATGCCGACCTGCCGCATCAAGGCCGCGAGGTTGAGGTGGCTGGCGTCGATGTGGGCGAACTCCAGCGGTTTTCCTGATCCGATCGACCAGAACTTGAGGGTCATGGTGCCGAACATGCGGTCCCATAGGTTTTGTTTGATCACCAGTCCGGTGATCTTGTCGTAGGCAAACTCGCGATCATGAAGGGTGAGAAAGCGGTAGGAGTGCCGCACGGACCCGTGGCGCACGGAGTATTGCGTGGACATCAGCCGCACTCCGGCACCGATCATCGCCGCGATCCAGAGGGGAACGAGCGGGAGCAGGAGCAGCAGCGGCAGCAGCGTTCTCGCCGCGTTCATCCTGAACTCGCCCACGATGGTTTCCCCGATCGGGGTCGATTCGGGTTCGACGCGGCGGTGACGATCCTGGGAGGCAAGTGCCGTTTCTCCGGCTGCGGACCGGGCGGCCGATTTCTGCTTCTGGCGGGCGAGGACGACGAGTTGGGCGATCGCCGCCGAGAGGGCGACTCCATGCCGGAGACGGCGGAATTTGATTTCCTGGCTACTTCCCTGGCAGCTCACCTGCAGGTCATAGAGGCCCAAGATCCGGTCAAATAAGGAGCACTTGGTGTTCGAGTCGGCGATGTTTTCGTAAGGAATAAAGGAATTCTCGCGGGTGAGGAATCCTTCGTCATAGACGACGACGTCATTGAAAACGCGGTAGGTTCGCCGCCGGAGGTCGAGGAATCGGACGATGACGATGGCGAGTAGCACGACGAAGACCGCGAGTCCGGGCAGCCCCCTGAGAGCAAGTTCCGGAGCGGGCGGCGCGGTTCCTTCCGTTCCTCCGGCGATGGCGGACAGGATGAACATTCCGGCCAAGGTGGCTCCCACGAGCAGGCCGAAGCATTCCGCGAGAATCCCGATGAGCGCCGGCTTTTCCTCGTGGAGAAGCTGTTGCTGGGTGAGGTCGTAGCCGTTTTTCCTCATCCGCTCGCGCAGCCCGGCATAGACGGCCTCCGGTTCCGGGATGACGCGCAACACCACCGGCTTGGAGGTTCCTGCGGTTTCCACGATGACGTTCCCGACGCCGAAAAACTTGTGGCGCAGCCACGGCAGCTTGAGCTTCACATGGGTGATGTTGCGGATCTCGAACTCGGTGGTCTGGTCGCTCAACAGGCCGCCGCGGTGACAGATGACGCGGGAATCGTGGAGCTGATAGCGTTCCTTGCGGTAGACCGCGAGACTTGCGATGACACTGAGGGCGCTCCCTGCGGCGAACACCGCCAGCCCGGGCCACGGCGATTTTTCCACGATCGCCAACACGCCGGCGGTCACCCCGCCGATCACGCCGGAGGCGATCAACCCCACGATGATGCGTGGAAAAACGAACGATCCTTTCTGCGGCTTGAGGTCCTGAGGCGGTGTGGAAGGCGATGCCGCTTCCATCGGCCTTGCGGAGGAAACCGGCAACGGAGCCACCGGCACCTTGTTGAGAAAATCCGGGATTTCCGCGGCGGGGATCCAGTCACGATATCCCGGACTCCAAACCAAGGTTTTGGACCCCACCACCCCTTGGCCAGCCAAGGAAGTCAGGTCTTCAATCGAGACCGGTCCCAGCCGCTCACCGTTTGCCGAAGCGTAATACCAAGCTTGTTGTTCTTTTGCGGACATAATTAACAGGTGTTAATTATGTCGTCGGTATCGGAGTGGCACGGAAAATCGTCCGGAGAACTGGACGGATCGCCCGGCTCCACCGATCACTTCGGCACGCCGGGCTTATTCAACGGCGGCAGCGTGGGCTTGGGGCCGCTCGTCGGAGTTGGGACATTGAGCGGGATGGTGGGCGGAGGAACGGTCCTCATCGGTGGGGCCGGCGGCTTGATAGATGCGCCAGCGGCGGCAAAATCGGGGGTGGCAAGTTCCTTGCCCGCTGCGGCGGCTTTCAGCCCAGGCAGTTCCGGTCCGGTTGGTGCGCCGAGTTCGTCGTCGAAGAGGCGGTACTTCGGCTCGACCCGGTCGAGCGGAATCGTCACGGCGGGCGGCGGACTGGGGTCGGCGCCTTTTTCCGGTTTTTGTTGATAGAGTTCGTTGTACAACTCCTCGCCAGCGGCGGGTTTGAGACTCGGCAGTTTGATGGGAGTGGTGTGAGTCTTGATGCGGCTGGTGAGTTTCATGGCCTCCAGCGGGTCGCGCTTCATCCACGGGAGCTCGCCGAGGATCGGACGGCGGTTCTGGAAATTTCCCCAGAGGGCTTCCTCGTCGTCGGTCCAGAGGATGAAGTGCTCGAAATCCGGATTGCCGAGCGAGGGATCGGCCTCGAGGGCCGCGCCGTAAAAGCGCGCGGCCTGCAGCACCATGCCGTGGTGGAGCAGGGCGTTGGCGAGGCCGAGATTCTGCACCGCCTTGCCGCGGTTGTGCTCCAGCAGGGCGGTGAGCAGCCGGATCGCCTTGCGGGGACTGGCCTTGGCGAGGATCCGTGCGGCGAAGGCGAGCTCGACGTCGATACTCGGAAGCTCCTCGATCGCCCAAACGACGTCTGCGGCCTCAAGGAAGGATCCCTGATCGTAGAGGAGGTGGGCCAGTTGCTTGCGAGTCTCCCAGTCGGTTGGATTTTCCTTCAAGGTCTCGCGCAGTTTTTGGTCGTCGGTTTGTTGGGGGACGGAGCTCATGGTTGTGGGATGGGGTTAGGATGGAAAATCGCGCGGCGACTAGGCGGCGGCAAGTCTTAAAGTCGTTCAAATGGGGGGCGACACGCATAGCCGGGCATGAATCGCACGGAAAAACTCTTCATGGCGGAGTGATGGCAACTTCTAACCGGACGAAGAGCTTGCCATCCACGGCAAGAGAACACGGCAAGTAAACATCCACACGATCCACGCCGACGCCGAATCCATCGTTTATCACATCGATCACGATACCCGGTGCCGCATCCGTCCACGGACCCACCAAACTGGTGCTCCATTCGACGTCGATGGTCGCCGCCGGGTTGTTGTTTGCCCGGTCCGTCCGGCGATAGGTGAAGCGGACGTGGTCGAGATCTTGGGGGTTTCCGCCCGGAAGCGCCACCAACGTAGAGATTGTCGGCAGGAGATTGGCATCCATGCCGGTGGCGGGGTGGCCTCCGACCACATATTCCACGGCATTGTGGACCGAATCGTCGTCCGGATCCGTTTCAGCGGGGGCAACAAGGCCATTCTCGGCAAGCCAATCCGCGAAATCATCACCGACCGTGATCGAGACCGTTGCGGGCGCTGAAACGGCCGTCCCGTCGTTGACGGTGAAGCTGAAACTGTCGGGGCCGTGATAGCCCGCTGCGGGCGTGTAGGTCGCCACCGCGCCGGCCAGGCTCACCGTCCCGTGCGCCGCCGTGGCTACCGCAAAAATCAGGCTGTTGCCGTCGGCGTCGCTGCCAGTCAAGGTGATGGCCAGCGTGCCGTCCTGCGCGACTAACACCGCCTGCGCGTTGGCCACCGGGGCAGTGTTGGCCGCAGTTGGACTCGCCTTCAGCGCGAGCGTGTGGGCGTTGCCGCGATCCGCATTGTTGGATGCCGATGCCGTGCGCGTTCCCGTGGCACCGGCTGCTGCCAGCAACTGATAGTTGCCCGCGAGTGATTCGCCGTCGTCGGATGGGCTGGCGGCGCTGGAAATATCGAAGGCTTCCAGCATCCCGGCCGGCGGTGCGAATGTCGCGCTGCTAGAAAAGGCATGCGAGGTGACGAGCATGTCGTACGTGAATTGCGTGGTGACAGCGGGTGCCTCGAGATCCGCAGAACTGGGACTGCCGGTGTTCTGCCCGGCCTCCACATCCAGCGGGTTTGCCGTGTCGATTCCTGAGAAAGACTGAATGCCACCGGCCGACCCGGCTGAATCGCTGAAGGTCCAAGTGTAGCTCGCCGGCTCGCTGGCACCGGCCACCTTGAAATAGACCGCAAGCGAGTTGTCGCTGGCGGTGGCGGTCGTGTTATCCATCCGCCGCGCGAGCGTCCAGCCAGAGGGAGCGGTCATCGTGGGAACACTCGCACAAACGGCGATGGAGGCCACCATCACATCCCCCTGCAAGGTGCCTGCGGGTTTGTTGACGCTCAACGAGAGAACTCCGGATGCAGCGGAATTGGATGCAGCGGCGCGGAATGCCGAACTGAACGGGGTTGCACTTGCCTCCGGTGAATAAGCGGAATCCCCGCCGCCATTGGTGGCGCGCACCCGGTAGAAATACATGGTGCCCGAGGTGACACCGCTGTCGGCGTAGGTGGTGACATTCACGCCCACTGCAGCGATCTGCGCGTAGGTGCCGCCCGCGCCGGTTTTCCGCTCGATCCTGAAGCCGGTTTCGTTGGATGCGCTGTCCACCCACGCCAGATTGATCTGGGTTCCAGACACCGCGCTTGCGGCCAGGCCGGCGGGTGCCGCAGGCACCGCCGCCACGGTGGTGAACGTCCACTGCGCATCCCCGGCGAGCTTGTTTCCAGCGAGGTCGGTCACCCCGGCCGTTCCGCCAGTGAGGGTTGCGGTATAGATCGTGGAGTAATCTAACTGAGCCAAGGGTTGCAGTGTTGCCACCCGGCTGACGAGATCGTAGCCAATCGAAGCAGGCACGGGATTGTTCAACGCATCCTTGAGCGTGAAAGCGGGGGAACCTCCATTGAATGTGTAGTTAGGTGCTCCTTCGCCATCCCAATTGTCGCCATCAACGGCCAGCGCCGGGCCGCCCACATTGATCGCCCGATAGAATGCCCCGGCGGTCTGCCTTATTTCCAGACCGCTGACGAAAGCTAAATCATTGGCGCACTCAGAGCGCACTTGGATGTCGCCATCGGCCACGGTCACCGGGAAGGGGCCCAGACGATCCCAGCGCCCGGCCGGGCCGCTGGTGTAATTGTTCACGAAAGCACCCTCCACCGACAAGGTCGCTGTTAGTGAACTGTTATCTTCAAAGGTCCAGACATACACATCATAGTTGCCATTGGGCACCTGGCTCACCGTGAACTGGAGATCGTTGCCCATCTTGAAGTCCCGCAACATGTTCTGACGGGCCGTATCGGCAAGCGGTTGAAATGAGAACCCACCATTCGGATAGGGGTAGGTGTAGTTCGATGATGCGACTGTCCACGGTGCCATCGCCTCGTTGAACTGGGCGGTCACGGACGTGCCACGGTTCACGTTGGACGCTCCGTCTAACGGCGACACCACGGTGACAACGGGTGGCGTCGTGTCGAGGTTGGGCGGTAGCGGCGTCCCCGCATACAGCGATTGCACCTCGCTCAGGCTCAGCGCCCGGTTGTACATTTGGAAATCATCGATGCGCCCTAGCAGTATTTCAACAGGCACTCCGCTTGCATCGTTGAAACTCGCACCCAATGTCAAAGGGCCACCGAGCGCGTCCGCGAGTTGTCCGCTGTGCGCGGTCGCATACTGCTGCACTCCGTTCACATAGAGCCGCACGTTCGCGCCGTCATAGGTCCCGGTCAGATGAACCCATTGCCCGAGCACTGCCGCATCCCCTAACGCGGTGCTCGAATAACCGGCTCCCACCGTGTTCACAAACCAGCGGTATTTCCCATCATTGCTGATCCCGAGAAAATACGGCTCCATGTGCGCCGTGCCCAACTGCCGCGAGGCCACCGTCGCCCATCCCGTCTGGTTGGATTCCCGGTAAAGCCACGCCGCGACTGTCACCCCCGTGGTCGCCGTGTTCAGACTCGTCGAGTTTTCAAGCCGCACGATGTCATTGAGTCCGTCCACGCCCAGCCCGCTTCCGACCTTCCCTACGGTCCACCCCGCACCGTTGAGCATCGCCCCGTGATTCCCGTTTCCTGAAATATCCGTCGCCGTCGTCCCGGTGCTTTCGCCGAAGTTCAGGTTCACAATTTGTCCCGCCGGCGGCGGCCCGACGGCGATGGTGATGCCCGGCCCCGGACTCTCGATCCTGCCACTGTCGTCCACCGCGCGGCTCTTGAGAGTCGCCAGCCCTTGTGCCCCCGCCGTCCACGTTGCGCTCCAGTGCGCCGCACCACTCGCTAGGTGCCAAGTCGTGCCTCCGTCGTAGGAAAATTCGACGCCCGCCGGATTTCCTCCGCCCGCATCGCTGGCCGTGCCGATGGTCGTCACTACGGAACCCGCCCGGACCGTCCCGCCCGGTGGCATCAGGATGACCGAGGTGGGTGCCAGCGTGTCGGTGGACGCGGTCGCGGCAACCAGGCCGGGTTGCAGGGTCGCCGACTGCGTGTCCATGTCCGCGAACAGGTTTACCGTCGCCTGTTGCATCCGCACATCGACAGGCGTCCCTGCGAAATCGTGGGTCGCGTCCAAGCCCCATGACCACTGGATGGTGCCCGCGCCGAAGACCAGCGCACCGCTGGCGTGGCGGTAGAGCGTCATGCTGTGGGTGGCGGTCGCTGGTGAGAAGATCGATCCATAATCCTGAAGATAGGCATTCACCGCAAAGGTGGTCGTGGACAAACGAAACAGTCCGGGCGGCAGGAAGCCATTGTCCCTGACTTCATTCCACTCGAAGCCCAGCACCCCGGCTGGCAACTGCGCGGTCTGGCCGGTCGCCAGCGTGTCGATTCCCGTGTTGCGCCAGAATCTGGCTTTGCCCTCGCTGGAGGAAATCGTCATCGGATCGTTGCGAAACGCGTCCACTGTAAAGAATTGGCCGGTCACCGCGTTTTCGGGTCGCCCACCGTCGGACGGCGGACTGAAGCGCGGATCCCGCCAGGTGCCCGTCCATTCCGGAGACGGATCGATTTTGGCGTTTGATCGGGTCTCCTTGTAACAAACCAAGGTCCGATTAGCTGTGCTGGGTCCGGCAATGCTGTTTTCCCAGCGGGTTTTCCAATACATGTCATTGCCGCTGAAAAACCCGAGATGCACCCCGCCCGCGCGGGCGGACTCGATGTTAGTCCGCTGCTGACCGGACCAATATTCGTCATGACCGACGGACAAGAAAACCTTGTGAGTGAGCAGCGCCGCCGATCCCCGGCGATCCGTGTCCATCCCCGAGGCATAACTGACTTCATAACCATTGGCCTCCATCCAGCGGATCATCGGATACTCGGCGCTGAACAAAAAGCTCTCCCGTTCGGCGTATTGGGTCGCACCACGATTGTTGAAAGGACGGTTGTAACTGACCTTGTAAGCCCGGAAAGGGGGAACATTCCCGTAGCGATACAAATTGATGCCGCCGTAGTTGTTGTAGGCCTGCCAAGTCGTGTCGGCGGTCTGGAACAGGAAATCGGAGGCTCCTGCGTCATCGCGGACGATGAAGATGATATGGCTCGCGCCGCTGTTGTCGGCGCGCACCGGTCGGGCGATGTAAACTCCCGAGGTCGCGTCGGCCGGCACCGCCCAACTGGCGGAAACGGCCCAGTTGCCGCAATCGACCAGGCCGGTTGCCGAGTCACTGACGAAGGCCGGCTGGGTTTGGGGCAGGCTGGCCGAGGGATTGATCGTGGCCACCTTGCGCGCGCCGAGGCCACCGTAATAGCCGAGGCGATAGATATCGATATGATAGGCCGAGGCGGTGGTGTTGATCTTGAACTCGACCGTCGTACCGCGATTTACGCTGAAGTCGGTGGCGAAGCCCTGGATGCTCGGATCGCCGATCCCGTTGACGTCCCACTCGCTAGACAAGTTTCCAAGCAGTGCATTCTCGCTGGCGATGGAAGCACCAAGGCGACCGAGCGATCCCAAGCACAGGATCACCAAGCAGAGAAAGAGAAGTCGGAAGCTATGACAGCAAAGTGGGTGCATCGATTTGATTTGGCTTTCCTCAGGCAAGGACGACCGCTCTCAGCGTTCGCGAATGAGAAGTCGGTAGAATTGGTTAGGGCCGCTGGCCGGACCGCTAAAGGTGGCGGGGCCACCGGGCAGCGCGATTCCATTGTTAGTCGGGATGTCCCACAACGACCAGTCTATCAGGTTGCCCGAAGTTTCCACCTGCACGGATCGGTTTTCAGGAATGGTGAAACCGAGAGTCACGGTGGAGCCCGCTAGACTCAATCCCGGACTTGGGAAACTGCCGCCGCTTGATGCGAGCGTGCCCGCGAGGAATTCGGCCTGGTTGTCGGCACCGTCGCCATCCGGGTCTGCGGATGGGTCGCCTTCCGGGGAAGTTGACGATGCGAAAGTCGCCAGCCGCCACTGGGCATAGCCGACGCGGCTTGGCAGCGATTGGTCGATCCAATCGGAGACCAACGCAATGTCCGCTGGATTGACTTCGTGAGTCCCCAGCGGTGGCATCCGGGTGAAGCCGCCAGTCGCGCCGATGCGTTGAAGAACTACCGAACTCTCAGGGTGGTCAGGGACAATGAGACGGAACGGGTCACCCGCCTGGGTGGTGGCACCATTGATGAGTCCGGTTTGATCCAGCGTCAACTCGTGGCGGCCATCCCACGCCGGAGGCGCGGTGCCGGCTGCCCCAGCGTGGCAGTAAGAGCAATTAACCGCCAGATACGAACGCACGCGGGCTTCGAGAGGATAGGCGGTCTCCCCCGGCCGCAAATGCCGCGGCAGGACATTGGACGCTTCCGGGGTGTTAGAGAAATAGCCATGGACGCGCAACAGATCGAGCTGGTTGCCTGCGAAGCCGTTGATCGGGGTTTCAAGATTGAGCTGACGGGTATTGAACGACAGCGCATGGCCAGCTTGCGGCGAGTGGCAGGTGATGCATTGCGCACGACTCGGGATGGTCCATTGCTGGGTGTAAGGCGCGCCGTTGACGGTGATCTCCACGGGGAAATCCTCGCCGCCGTCGGCCGCGAGGGTGGCCTCGGTGCCGGCTTCGTTCCACCGATAGCTCACTCCGTAAACCCCGGCGTCATTCTTCACCAGCAGGCGGGTTTCTATCCGCTTCTTGGGCGACGCCAAATTGCCACGCTCGGTTTCGAGGTCGAAATGTTTCACCCAGATTTGCCCGCTCGGAAACGTCCACGAGTCATCGCGGGACCAGGTCATCGTGCTGGTCGCGTCGGGGATGATGAACCACCGGCGTTTGATCGCATAGTCGCTCCAGAACGCGAGATTCGGCGCGTAGGGCAGGACTCCCGGCGCGGGGGAAAGATCGGCGAGATCCGCAAACAACCGGGTCGCGCTGAGCGTGGCGGGATAACCGGTGCTCGGCGTCCCGGTGACGATCCGCATGATGCGGCCGCCAAAGTAGTCGGAAACCAGGACGTCGCCGTTAGACGGATCCGCACCAAAGGTGGTCAGTCCGGCCTGACCGGCGATCCGCTCGACGGTGGGCACCCCGCCGGGTCGGGTCAACGCCCAGATGTGCCCGGAGATGTGATCGCCGAAAATGTAAGCACCCGCGAGGCTGGCAAACCGGGTGCCACGATAGACCACGCCGCCGATGATGGAGTTGCCTTTGAAAGTCGAATCACCGGGCTGGTTGTTGTGGGCATATTCGTAAATTGGATCGGTCGCGGTGGCCCCCGGTGGCGGCGAGGTGACTCCGTTGTGCTTCCCCTCGCGGAACGCCCAGCCGTAGTTCGCGCCTTTGGTGATGAGATCGACCTCCTCGTAAGTCTCAAAGCCGACATCGCCGAGCCAGATCTCTCCGGTGGGCTCGTCGATGGAAAACCGCCATGGACTGCGCAGCCCGACGGCCCAGAACTCCGAGCGGACATACGGCAGGTTTGGCGCGGTGATCGCGTTGCCATTGAACACGCCATTCCAAGTGCCGCCCTGGCTGGTGGAGACAAACGGGTTGTCGAGCGGAATGCTGTAACGGGCGAAGAAATTTCCCGAGCCAGCCGGGATTTCATCGCGTGGAATGGCATTCACCGTATTCAGCCCCAGCCCTGCGGCGGCGGGGTTTGGATGGGCATTCGGCTCAAGGTTGCCCGGCTTTTTATCCACATCGATCCGCAACATCGCGGAAAAGAAATTCATGTCGATGCGCTGCGCGTTGTTAGTCAAGCCAGCCTCCCATCCTTCGTCGCCGATCGACCAGTAGAGGTAACCATCCGCACCGAAATGCAGGTCGCTGCCGTTATGGCCGAAACTACGGTCCCGTTGCTCGATGAGGATGAGTTCCGACGACGGATTGGCTGCGGGCGCGGGCTGGCCGATCTGCGCCGCAGGAACGGTGAAGCGCGACAGCCGTTGATACCAGACCGACGAGTCCGTGGCCTTGGCGATCATGTAGGAGACATAGAAATAGCCGTTGGTCGCATAGTCCGGATGGAACGCCATCCCCAGCAATCCGGCCTCGCCGTCGGGTCCAGGCACAAAGCTTTCCGCCGGCGTCCGCGGCGGTGTCGAGATGACGGCAGGCAGGTCTAGCACCAGCGAGGACGTCGGAGTGGCCGCCGTCACGTCGGGGATGACTTTGATCCGGCCGCCGAATTCACAAACGAACAGGCGACTCGTATCGCCCGGCGGGCTGACAAAGCAGAGCGGGTCCGTGAAGGTCACGCCCGGGAAGGCCGGGACGACTTGCACCGCCGTCGGGGGCGGCGCGGCAGGCACGTTGAGGTTGTTATTGGGGATGCGCAGCGCCGGCGAAATCGTGATGGCAACGGTGGCCGGCAGCGATTGTCCGCCCGCGCCCGAGACCCGATAGGTGAAACTCACCGGAGCCGTGTCCGCGCCTGGATGCGTGTAGAGGATTTCACCTGGAGACACGATGGTGGCGGTGCCCGTCGCGGGCGGCGAAACGATCTCCAACAGGTTCGGGTCGAAGGTGCCAGTATCGTTGGCCAGCACCGGGAGCCGGACCTTTTGCCCCGAATGGATCGTGGCGGAATCGTTCACTGCCAGCGGCACGGTGACCGAACCGTCGGTGGTGACCCGCACATTGTCGAGCAAGGCGTCAACGCCAGCGGTGACGGTGGAGATGTCACGGAAGGTCAAGGTCGTCGTCGTGCTGTTGGCCACGAAAGGGTAGCTCTTCGCGGCCCACTGGGAGGAGTTGGTTCCATTGCTAGTCTCCGCAGCATTTTGTGTTAGGAGAATGCCAGCCCCCTCAACCTTGACTTCGAGTGTTTGCTCCTCGGGGTTCGTGCCAATCACGCCCATGTCAAACGCCAGCATGTAGGTGACTCCCGCTAGGGTCGGGAAAGTTTGTGACAGCACTCCAGTGGGAGGCACATCACTGGTGCTGGTGCCATTGAACGAAGCCAGTTTGACCCCATCCGTCGCGGTGTAGGATGGCGGCGCTGCGGATTCGATGAACGCGTTTCCGGTCACGGTCCACGCGGTGAAGTCGTCTTCGAAGCTGCCGTTGACCAGCACCTGATTGGTCGCCGAGTAAATCGCGGTCATGGTGCGGTTGTGACTCAACGTCACGTTGGTGCTTGGGTCGGTGCTTAAATCCACCCCGTTGAGCTGCCATTTGACGAAAAAATCGCCCCCGAATGTGGGGGGAGCGGTCAGGGTCACCACAGTCCCATCGAAATACTGGCGGCTGAACTCTGTCGCCGCGCCACTTGCGCCGTTGAGATCGACGGGGGCCAGAGTCACGGCCACTCCGCTGTTAGGCATGGAGGCCACCGTGAGAGTCCGCTGGACTTGCCCATGCAACAGGCACGGAACTCCCCAGCACGCGCAAACGGTGATGGCGACCATCCTCTTCAACCTCTGAGTGAAAAATGACAGTTCCACGGCGCCGAGCGTAGCGTCATTTGGCGGGTGCCGCAACACCGAGGCTTCAGGTTTCAACCGAAAACTCATCATGGCGGGGTAATGGTAACTCCAAGTCGGATGAAAAACCTGCCATCGACGGCAAGTGAACGCGGCAGGTAAACGTCCACGCGATCCACTCCGGCGTCGAATCCATCATCAGTCACAATCACCACCACGTTTGCCGTGATCCCCGCATCCGCCCATGGGCCAACCAAGTGGGTGCCCCATTCGACTTTGATACTCGCAGACGGATTGTTGTTTGCCCGATCCGTCCGGCGGTAGGTGAAACGGACGTAGTCGAGATTTTCCGGGTTCCCGCCAGGAAGAGCCACAAACGAAGAGGTTGTCGGCAGGAGATTGACGTCCGAACCAGTCACGGGATCGCCTCCAATCAAATATTCCACCGCGTTGCGGACCGAGTCACTGTCTGAATCCATTTCGGCGGCGGCAACAAGGCTACGCTCGGCAAGCCAATCGATAAAATCATCACTCAACACCTCGCTGACGGTGATCGAAATCACCGCTGGAGCGGAATCCACGATGCCGTCGTTGGCGGTGAAGGTGAAACTGTCGGGACCGTGGAAGTTGGCGGATGGCGTGTAGGTGGCGACCGCTCCTGCCAGGCTCACCGTGCCGTGGGTCGCGTTGCCCGTTAGAAAAGTCAGGCTGTTGCCGTCGAGGTCGCTGCCGGTCAGGGTGATTTCGACCGTGCCATCTTCGGCCAGCGAAACTGGTTGCGCGATCGCAAGTGGCGGATCGTTCACCGGCGTGACCGTGAGCACGAAGGTGTCGCTGGCGGTGAGGCTGCCGTCGCTGACGGTTAGGGTGATGGTGGAGCTGCCGCTCTGATTGGCCGCCGGGGTGATTGTCACGGTGCGGTTCGCGCCGCTGCCGCCGAGGATCACGTTGGCCAGCGGGACCAGAGACGGATTTGACGAGGCGCTGCTGACGGTTAGATCGGCGGTCGCGGTTTCAAGGTCGCCGATTGTGAAGGCGATGGCGGAGGTGACGGCATCCTCATCGGTGGATTCGTCCGCGACGTCGGCGATCGTCGGCGGATCGTTCACCGGCGTGACCGTGAGCACGAAGGTTTCGCTTGCGGTGAGGCTGCCGTCGCTAACGGTTAGGGTGATGGTGGAGCTTCCGCTCTGGTTGGCCGCCGGGGTGATGGTGACGGTGCGGTTCGCGCCGCTGCCGCCGAGGATCACGTTGGCGAGCGGGACCAGAGACGGGTTTGACGAGGCGCTGCTGACGGTTAGATCGGCGGCGGCGGTTTCAAAGTCGCCGATTGTGAAGGCGATGGCGGAGGTGACGGCATCCTCGTTGGTGGATTTGTCCGCGACGTCGGTGATCGTCGGCGGGGTGTTGGTATTAGCGGTGACCCGGACGTTGTCGAGCAGGGCATCGACGCCGATGGTAGTCGTGGAGAGGTCGCGGAAGGTCAGGGTCGCCGTCGCACTGTTGGCCACAAAGGTGTAGCTATTGGCACTCCATTGAGAGGTAAAGGTTCCATTGCTGGTCTTCGTCACATCCTGGGTCAGGAGATTGCCCGCTCCATCCACTGTGACCCGAAGTATTTGCTGTACGGCGGCCGAGCCGGTCGCACCCATGTCAAAGGCCAGCGTGTAAGTTGTCCCGGGTGAGGTCGTAAAGGTCTGTGAAAGCACCCCGGTGGGTGCCACATCGCTTGTGCTGTCACCATTGAACGAGACCAGTTTGACCCCGTCAGTGGCGGTGTAGTAGGGTGTCGATTCGATGAACGCGTTCCCGGTCAAGGTCCATCCCGTGAAGTTGGATTCAAAGCTGCCGTTGGTCAGCGAGGCGGCCACAGCGACGGTCGTGGCACCGGCCTCGGGCGAGTAGGCGGAATCTCCGGCGGCACTGGTGGCGCGCACCCGGTAGAAATAGTCCGTGCCCGCAGTCAGGCCGGTGGACAGGTAAGTCGTCGCGTTTGCTCCCGCCGTGGCGATCTGTGCATAGGTGCCACCTGCGCCGGTTTTCCGCTCGATCTTGAAGCCGGTTTCGTTGGTGGCGTTATCCACCCACGTCAGATTGATCTGACTGACTGAAACTGCAGTCGCCGTCAGGCCGCTGGGGGCAGCAGGCACGGCGGCAGGTATGGCGCTGGCTTCGGGTGAGTAACTGGAATTCCCGCTGCCGTTGGTGGCCCGCACCTGATAGAAATAGGTCGCCCCGGCGGTCAGTCCGGTGTCGGTATAAGTCGTCGAATTGACACCCGCTGTGGCGATTTGCGCGTAGGTGCCACCCGCGCCGGTTTTCCGCTCGATCTTGAAGCCGGTTTCGTTGGTGGCGTTGTCCACCCAAGCCAGATCGATCTGGCTGACTGAGATGGTGGTAGCCGTCAGGCTGCTGGGGGCGGCGGGCAACTGGATCGTGTAAGTCGCGCTGGCCACTACGCTGTTAGACCAGCCGGACAAGACAGCTATCGCCTTGATCGTGGTGGTGGTGGCAACCGTGATCGGCGTGGTGTAAAACGTCGATTGAGCGGTCGGCGTGCTGCCATTGGTGGTGTAATAGATGGCGGCTCCTGGGGTCGTGTCCGAAAGCGCCACCGACTGCGCGGCAAGGTAGGTTCCACCGACCGGACTGAAGGTGGGCGTCGCGACTTGAGGCAGGGTGGCTGAGGTAACCCGCACTTTGTCGAGTAGCAGGTCGAGACTGCCGGACGTCGCGGATTGGTCGCGGAAGGTCAAGGTTGCCGAGGCACTGTCGGCCACGAAGGTGAAACTCTGTGGCACCCAGCGAGTGGCTAGGCCACCCAAGCCATTGATCACAATGGATTGTGAGAGCAGGCTGCTGGTGCCGACAACCGTCACCAGCAGATTTTGCGAGTTGGTGTTGTTGGCGATCACCCCGGCATCGAAGGCGAGCGTGTAGGTTTGTCCCGCGACGGTGGCAAAGGTCTGGGAAAGCACGCCGTTCGGCGTCAAGTCGCCACTGTTGAATGCGACGAGTTTGGTTCCATGGGTCGCCACGCTATACGGGGACCCGATGACCAGATTTCCGGTTGTCGTCCAGCCCGTGGCACCGGACTCGAAGCTGCCGTTGTTCACGCCACCACTGACCGTGGCGCTGATCCCCGGACCCGGGTTTTCAATTCTGCCACTGTCATCGACCGCGCGGCTTCGGAAGGTTATTGGTCCATGATCGAATGGCGTCCACGTCCCGCTCCAATTCGCCGCGCCGGTCGCCAGGTGCCAAGTCGCGCCTCCGTCGTATGAGAATTCGACCCCTGCCGGATTTCCGCCCCCAGTGTCGGCGGCGGTGCCGAGGATGTTCACCGGAGCGCCCGTCTGCAGCGTCCCGCCAGACACCATTTGAATGACCGACGTGGGAGCAATCATGTCAGTGGAAGCGGTCGCGGCGACTAGGCCGGCTTGCAGGGTCGCTGGCTGGACGCCCATGTCCGCGAACAGGTTCACGGTCGCCTGTTTCATGCGCACATCGACCGGCGTTCCGGCGAAATCATGGGTCGCGTCCAAGCCCCACGACCATTGGATGGTGCCCGCGCCGAAGACCAGCGCACCGCTGGCATGGCGATAGAGCGTCATGCTGTGGGTGGCGACGCCTGGCGCGAAGGTCGATCCATAATCCTGAAGATAGGCATCCACCGCAAAAGTGGTCGTGGACAGGCGAAACAGTCCGGACGGCAGGAAGCCATTGTCCCTGACTTCATTCCACTCGAAGCCCAGCACCCCGGCTGGCAACTGCGCGGTCTGGCCGGTCGCCAGCGTGTCGATTCCCGTGTTGCGCCAGAAACGCATCTTGCCCTCGGCGGAGGAAATCATCATCGGATCGTTGCGAAACGCGTCCACTGTGAAGAATTGGCCGGTCACCGCGTTCTCTGGCCGCCCACCGTCGGACGGCGGACTGAAGCGCGGATCCCGCCAGGTGCCCGTCCATGCCGGAGACGGATCGATTTTGGCGTTTGATCGGGTCTCCTTGTAACAAACCAGGGTCCTGTTGGCCGTGCTGGGTCCGGCGATGCTGTTTTCCCAGCGTGTCTTCCAATATAATTCATTGCCGCTAAAAAAGCCGAGATGCACCCCGCCGGCGCGGGCGGCCTCGATGTTGGTGCGCTGCTGGCCGGACCAATATTCGTCGTGGCCGACCGATAGGAAAACCTTGTGGGTGAGCAACGCCCCCGATCCCCGGCGATCCGTGTCCATCCCCGAGGCATAACTGACGTTGTAGCCATTGGCCTCCATCCAGCGGATCATCGGATACTCGGCATTGAACAAAAAGCTCTCCCGTTCGGCGTATTGGGTCCCGCCTCGATTGTTAAAAGGGCGGTTGTAACTGACCTTGTAGGCCCGGTAAGGGGGAACATTCAGGTAGCGGTACAAATTGATGCCGCCGTAGTTGTTGTAAGCCTGCCAAGTCGTGTCGGCGGTCTGGAACAGGAAATCGGAGGCTCCCGCGTCATCGCGGACGATGAAGATGATATGGCTCGCGCCGCTGTTGTCGGTGCGGGCCGGTCGGGCGATGTAAACTCCCGAGGTGGCGCTGGCCGGCACCGCCCAACTGGCGGAAACGGCCCAGTTCCCGCAATCGACCAAGCCCGTGGCCGGGTCACTGACGAAGGCCGGTTGAATCTGGGGCAAGCTGGCCGAGGGATTAATCGTGGCCACCTTGCGCGCGCCGCGGCCACCGTAATAGCCGAGGCGATAAATATCGATATGGTAGGCCGAGGCGGTGGTGTTGATCTTGAACTGCACCGTCGTGCCGCGATTCACGCTGAAGTCGGTGGCGAAGCCCTGGATGCTCGGATCGCCGATCCCGTTGACGTCCCATTCGCTCGGCAAGTTTCCGGTCAGGGCGTTCTCGGAGGCGATTGAGCCATGGAGCCGACCCGCCAGTCCCAGACACAGCAGCACCGTGGCGAGGAGGGACAAACTACAGGCGGCGACCTTCAGTAAGCCGAAGGCACGAAGATATCTTTTTTTTAAAAATACCATGTGGAAGGGGGAGTGGGGGAACATTGCTACCGTCGGCAGCCAATACCTTAGGTGAGCTTAATCTACCCCACGGGTCAAGCCGTTTTCGGCAACTGCGCGGGGCACCGCAGGGAGATTGGCCGGAAATATTTTACCTGCCGGATGAACGATTCAGCAAATCTTACAAAATCACGGCATCCACGTTTCAACCGGTGGCCAAGCAGCTCCTCAGCAAACTCCACCCGCCACCCCGGCCACGCTCACCCTCGAGCGGAGCCGGCCCACTGGATGGAGAACTTAGAAGCCATAGGACGCACCGATGCCGAAGGTCTGCGAAGAGAGTGAATCGGTTCGGAACTCACCACGGTAGGTCACGCCCATGCGGGTGTTGTCGTTGATGTCATAGAACAACCCGAGTCCGAGGGTGATCGCTTGGTTGTCGATCCCAGGAGCAGACACCGAGAACGGCAAACCATCCGGACCGGAAGCCGCGAAAGAGGCGGATACCGACTCATCTGAGCTGGACAAGTCGCTAACGTAACCCACGCGACCCACCAGCGAAAGTTTGTCCTGAAGTTGGTAGTTCAGATCCACCCCGACATCAATTAACAGCGCTTCGATATCCTGTGAGTCAACCGTCAGCGGGACACCCGGGCCGTTTTCCTCGAAGCCATCCACACTTCCTGTCATGTAGCGGAATGCACCGCCGGGCGACACCCGCAGACGGTCTTTTTCATACACCACTGTGCTGACACCCAGAACGAGTTCGATCGCATCCGAACCGATATCGTCGGCCTTGGCGTCGCCGCCAAAACTGCGGCGTGCGGCATCGTAGGCATAATTCCCGAAGGACGCGCTGCCGGTGACCGTCGTTTTGCCCTTGTCATCGAACAGATAGCGACCGAAGCCGCCGAGCGCGAAGCCTTGGGCATCGGTGTCGATCAACGCGCCCTTGATGTTGCCGTCATCCACGCCGAGCAATCCGCCGATCCGGAGGTTGCCGTTGACGTCGTAACGCACCCCGCCGGTCGCGCCGAACATTTCGGTGTCATAACCCGCGTTGGTCACGGAGTCATCCACGCCGTCCGAATTCGAGTGCAAGGTGGCGAAGACCTGGGTCTTGCCCTTGCGCGACACCGGAGCGGCATCCGCCGCCTCCCGGACGTGCGAGCGCAAGGCCTGCTCCGTGTAGTCGCCCATGCCGCGGTGGACTTCCGGGGAGAGGCTGGTCACGGTATCGATGTCTATCGTTCCCGGAGTGGTGAAAGTCGCCTGATAGAGAGCGCTGACCAATTGGGGATCGCCGTTGGTTGCGCCGCTAGTGAAGCGGACGGTGGAGCCGGAGCGGATCACGTTTTGCACTCCGAGCTGCACGGAATCCTCGAACAAGGCGAGATAGATGTCCGACTGACTTTCCGTGAGATTCAGATAGCCACCGTTCTTGAGTTTATCACCACCCGCCAGGCCGATCAAAGTGCCGGTGCGGTCGTTGAAGAGCAGGCCGTTGTCAAAGTCGATGGTCGTGAAGGAATCCACTCCGTTCGAATAGGATCCGGCATTGATGATTCTCGCCATCTCGCCGTTGGCGAGGCCGGAGCCGGTGTTGGTCACTAGCAGGCTGCCGCCCAGATTGGCACTGCCGACTTTGATTTTCTCAAAGTTGCTGGAATCGTCCAGCGACAAGGCGATGTTGCCCCTCGTCTTGAGCTTGCCGGAAACGGTCAGCTTGCCGCCCATGGAACCCACAGCCAGGGTGCCGTAGTTGGTTAGATTGCCATTGACCAAGCCGGTCCCCTTAAGAGTCGCTCCGACCTTGACGGTGGTATTTGAACTGGCCGTTCCGGTCAGCGTCAGGGTGCCGCTGTTGACGTGCAGGAAGCCGCCGCCCACCGTGCCGGATACCAGCACCGTGCCGGTGGTCGTCGTGTCCGCCAGAAGGTGGCCGGAAATGGTGCCACCGTTGAGTGCCGCGCCGCCGGTCGCGGTCAGTGCCGCGCTGCCGGCCAGCGTGCCGCCGTTGATGATCAGCGTGCCGATCGTGTCAGCGCCGTTGAGGGTGAGCGTGGTGCCGTTGGCGAGCCTCACCCCGATCGTATCGACAAGGTTATTTCCCGTTAGGACGACTGACTGGGTTTGAATCTCGAGACTCGTGGCATCCAGGGTGGAGCCGGAGGTGAAGGTGCTGACTCCACTCGAAGTCAGAGTCAGGATGCTGGCCGTGCTGGCTCCGACAAACTGCGTGTCCGAATCCTCCTGCACGGCCACCGTCCCCGTCGAGTTGACGGTCAGCGAACCGAAGTGAGTCGTCAGTCCGGCACCACCGAGCGTGATGGACGCGCCACGGAAAGTTGCCAATCCCGCCACCGACAGATTTCCGCTGTCGGTCAATGCCCCGGCCGAGGTCAGTGCCAGTCTGTCCGCCGTGCTGCTACCGTTCAGCACCATGTCGGAGTCTTCCTGGATCGTCACCGCCCCCGCCGAGTTGAAAGTCAGCGAGCCGAAGTTGGCAGCACCTGCGGAACCGAGGCTGATGGCCGTGCCGTTGAAGGCCGCGTTGCCACCAATGTTCAAGACGTCGCTGGCGGTGTCATTGAGCGTGATCGCGCCGGTGGCTGTCATCGACGAGCCATCCAACACCGCCAGGCTCATGCCAGTGCTGTCCGTGATCGCGCCAGAAGTGGTCAGATCAAGGCTGTTTGCCGTGCTGGTGCCATTGAGCGCCGTGTCGGAGTCTTCCTGAACGATCACCGCGCCACCTGAATTGAACGTCAGCGAACCGAAATTGGCCGTGCCTGCGGAACCGAGAGTGATGGCCGTGCCACTGAAGGCTGCGTTGCCATCAACGCGCATCACATCGGTGGCGGTGTCATTGAGCGTGATCGCACCGGTGGCTGTCATCAACGAGTCATCCGTCACTATCAGACTCATGCCCGTGCTGTCCGTGATCGCGCCAGTCGTAATCAGACCGAGGCTGTTTGCTGTGTTAGAGCCTGTGAGAAATGTGTCGGAGTCTTCCTGGATTGTCACCACGCCTGCGGAGGTGAAAGTCAGCGAACCGAAGTTGGCCGTGCCTGCGGAACCGACGGTGATGGCCGTGCCGCTGAACGCCGCGTTGCCCGCAACGTTGAGCACGTCGGCGGCGGTATCATTGAGCGTGATCGCTCCAGTGGCTGTCATCGACGAGCCATCCGTCACCGTCAGGCTCGTGCCCGGGTTGTCCGTGATCGCGCCGGTCGTTTTCAGATCAAGACTGTTGGCGGTGCTCGTGCCGTTCAGCGCCGTGTCAGAGTCTTCCTGGACCGTCACCGCGCCCGCCGAGGTGAAAGTCAGCGAACCGAAGTTGGCTGCGCCTGCCGAGCCGACGGTGATAGCCGTGCCGCTAAACGCTGCGTTACCGCCAACACTCAACACTTCGGTGGCAGCGTCATTGAGCGTGATCGCGCCGGTGGCTGTCATCAACGAGCCATCCGTTACTGTTAGGCTCGTGCCCGTGCTGTCCGTGATCGCGCCAGTCGTGGTTAAATCAAAACTGTTTGCCGTGCTCGTGCCGCTCAACGCCGTGTCGGAGTCTTCTTGAACGATCACCGCGCCACCCGAGGTGAACGTCAGCGAACCGAAGTTGGCCGTCCCTGCGGAACCGACGGTGATGGCCGTGCCGCTGAACGCCGCATTCCCGCCAACGCTCAACACATCGGTGGCGGTGTCATTGAGCGTGATCGCACCAGTGGCTGTCATCGCCGAGCCATCCGTTACAGTTAGACTCGTGCCCGGGTTGTCCGTGATCGCGCCGGTCGTTTTTAGATCGAGGCTGTTTGCTGTGTTAGCACCTGTGAGCAATGTGTCGGAGTCTTCCTGGATTGTCACCACGCCTGCCGAGCTGAATGTCAGCGAACCGAAGTTCATGATATCGCCTGCCGTGGTGCCCAGTGAAATGCTGGTGCCGGTGAAGGTCGCGTTGTTGGTCACCGCGAGGTGGACTGTTGCATCGTTGGTGATTCCCGCTGTTGAACCCAACGCGAGGCTCAGGCCCGTGCTGGTGCCGGTTAGCAGTATTGAAGAATCCTCCTCGATTGTTACCGCACCGGCCGAGTTGAACGTCAGCGAGCCGAAGTTCATCGTGTCGCCCGCCGTGGTGCCCAACGTGATACTGGTGGCGCTGAAGCTTGCGAGGTTCGTCACCGCGAGGGTTGCAGAAGCGTCGTTGGTGATTCCCTCCCTCGAATTCAACGCCAGGCTCAAGCCCGTGCTTATGCCGGTTAGAAGAGTTGAAGAATCCTCTTGGATACTCACCGCGCCAGCCGAGGTGAACGTCAGCGAGCCGAAGTTAGCCATGCCTGCGGAACCAAGAGTGATCGCGCTGCCGGTGAACGCCGCATTGCCGCCAATGCTCAGCACATCCGTGGCGCTATCGTTGAGCGTGATCGCACCGGTGGCAGTCATCGCCGAGCCATCCGTCACCCACAGGCTGGTGCCCGTGGTGCCCGTGTTGTCTGTGATCGCGCCGGAAGTGGTTAGACCAAGGCTGTAGGCGGAGTTTCTCCTTGTGAGCAATGTGACGGAGTCTTCATGAATCGACACCGCGCCGGTCGCCATGAAAGTCAGCGAACCGAAGTTGGCTGTGCCTGCGGAACCAAGGCTAATGGCCGTGCCGCTGAACGTTGCGTTGCCACCAACGCTCAGCACATCCGTGGCGGTGTCATTAAGCGTGATCACACCGGTGGCGAGCATAATCGAGCCGTTCGTCACTGTCAGGCTGGTGCCCGTGTTGTCCGTGATCGCGCCGGAACTGTATAGACCAAGGCTGTCTGCCGCGTTCGTGCTGGTGAGCAATGTGTCGGAGTCTTCCTGAGTCGTCACCGCGCCGGTCGCATTGAACGTCAGCGAACCGAAGTTGGCCGAACCTGCGGAACCGAGGGTGATGGCCGTGCCGCTGAACGCTGCGTTGCCACCAACGCTCAACACATCGGTGGCGGTGTCATTGAGCGTGATCGTACCAGTGGCTGTCATCGCTGAGCCATCCGTCACCGTCAGGCTCGTGCCCGGGTTGTCCGTGATCGCACCAGTCGTTTTCAGATCGAGGTTGTTTGCCGTGTTAACGCCTGTGAGCAAGGTGTCGGAGTCTTCCTGAACAGTCACCCCGCCCGCAGAAGTGAAAGTCAGCGAACCAAAGTTGGCCGTGCCTGCCGAACCGAGGGTGATGGCCGTGCCGCTGAACGCCGCATTGCCGCCAATGTTCAGCACGTCGGTGGCAGTGTCATTGAGGGTGATCGCGCCGGTGGCCGTCATCAACGAGCCATCCGTTACTGTCAGGCTCGTGCCCGGGTTGTCCGTGATCGCTCCAGTCGTTTTCATATCAAGACTGTTTGCCGTGCTGGTGCCGTTGAGCGCCGTGTCGGAGTCTTCCTGAACGATCACCGCGCCACCCGAGGAGAACGTCAGCGAACCAAAGTTGGCCGTGCCTGCGGAACCGAGAGTGATGGCCGTGCCGCTGAACGCCGCATTGCCACCCACACTCAACACATCGGTGGCGGTGTTGTTGAGCGTGATCGCGCCGGTGGCCGTCATCGACGAGCCATCCGTCACCGTTAGACTCATGCCGGAGTTGTCCGTGATCGCACCAGTCGTTTTCAGATCAAGGCTGTTTGCGGTGTTAGCGCCTGTTAGCAAGGTGTCGGAATCTTCCTGCACGATCACCGCGCCACCCGAGGTGAAAGTCAGCGAACCGAAATTGGCCGTCCCTGCGGAACCGACGGTGATGGCAGTGCCGCTGAACGCCGCGTTGCCGCCAACACTCAACACATCGGTGGCGGTGTCATTGAGCGCGATCGCGCCGGTGGCTGTCATCGCTGAACCATTCGTCACTGTCAGACTTGTGCCCGGATTGTCCGTGATCGCGCCGGTCGTGGTCAGACCAAGACTGTTTGCCGTGCTCGTGCCGTTCAACGCCGTGTCGGAGTCTTCCTGAATCATCACCACGCCGCCCGAGGTGAACGTTAGCGAACCAAAGTTGGCCGTGCCTGCGGAACCGAGGGTGATGGTCGTGCCGCTGAACGCCGCATTGCCGCCTACGCTCAGCACGTCCGTGGCCGCGTTATTGAGCGTGATCGAACCGGTGGCGGTCATCGACGAGCCATCCGTCACTGTCAGGCTCGTGCCCGGGTTGTCGGTGATCGCGCCAGTGGTGGTCAAAGCGAGACTGCCCGCTATGCCGGTGCCGGTCAGCAACGTTGAGGAATCCTCCTGAATCGTCACCGCACCCGTGGAATTGATATTGAGGGAACCAAAGTTTGTTGCCTTGGTGCCACCACCGATACTGATCGAGCCGCCGCCCAGGGTGGCCAGACCGGCCACGGTCAGGTCGCCGTTGTCGGTCAACGCGGCACCCGAGCGGGCGGTTAGACTGCCGGTCAGAGTCAGGGATGCCTGCAGGTTCAGCGCAGTGGTATCGAAGACATTGACGTTGGCCAAGGTTCCGGAGGACGCGAAAATCACCGTTCCGGTAAATATGTTAGCCGCGTTGTTGGCGGTGATCTCCTGGCCGTTGCCTGCCGTGAAGGTCGTGTTGCCACCCACATTGAAGACGGTGTCATCCAGAGTGATCGACGTTGCAGTTCCTGCGGTGATCCCCACCGCCCCAGTCACCGTTAGACTCGAACCCGCAACGTCCGTGATCGCGCCGGCGGAAGTCAGCGCCAGGCTCAAACCCGTGCTTGCGCCACTCAACTGCGTCGAGGAATCCTCCTGAATCGTCACCGCGCCGCTGGAGTTGAAGGTCAGCGAGCCGAAATTCATCGTGTCGCCCGCCACGGTGCCCAGCGAGATGCTGGTGCCGCCGAAGTTGGCGTTGTTGGTCGCCGTTAGACTGGCGGTCGCGTCGTTGGTCAGCGCCCCGGCCGAAATCACTGCCACACTCAAGCCCGTGCTCGTGCCAGTCAGCAACGACGAGGAATCCTCCTGAATCGTCACCGCGCCCGCGGAATTGAAGTTCAGGGTGGTCGCGTTGAAAATGCCGCCGCCGAGACTGATCGACGTGCCGCTCACTGTTAGAGCACCCACGTTCACGCTGGTCGCACCGGCGTCGGAAATGCCCGCAGTCGAGGTCAGGGTGGTGGCTCCACCGGTGTTGACGCTGACGATGTCCATGGCGCTGTCTTCATGGATGGTCACCGCGCCTGCGGAATTGAAGGTCAAGGTGCCGCTGTTGAAGCTGCCGCCACCGAGGCTGATCGAAGTGCCGCTGAAACTGCCGAGTCCGCTGACCGCGAGGCTGGTCGCGCCGGCGTCGGACAGCGCGCCGGTCGCGGAGAGGACCGCGCTCGCCGCGGTGTTGATGCCGACGAGGTCCATGGCACTGTCCTCACTGATAGATACCGCGCCACCGGAGATATTCAAAGTGCCGAAGTTGGTCATTTCACCGGCATCACCCAGAATGATCGCGTTGGTGCCCGCTTTGAAAATTGCAAGACCGGACACGCTGATATTGCCGGTATCGGTGATGGCCCCGTTAGAGGTGAGGGTGAGGCTGGTGGCCCCAGTCACTCCAGCCAACTCAGTGCCGCTGTCTTCGATGATGGCCAGCACCGTCCCGGTCAGGTTGAGGCTGCCGAAATTCGTGGTCCCGCCACCCACGTCCCCAAGCGTGATCGGGTTGGCACCCGCATTGAGGGTCGCAAGGCCAGTGACTCCGATGGTCGCACCGGGCAAGTCTGTGATCGCGCCGGCCGAGGTGAGATTGAAACTGGTGGTTGCGGCGACACCGGCGAGCGTCGAAGCGCTGACTTCGTTGACCGTCACCACGCTTCCCGTGAGTTTGATGCTACCGAAATTATTGGCCTCCGGCAGCATAATGGCCGCCGATCCCGCATTGAGATCCGCCAGACCGCTGATCAAGAGTTTGCGCAATGGAGCCTGAGTGATGCCTTGGGACACCACGGACAAATTGGAAGCTCCGCCGCTTAGGATCACATCGGAATTAAAGGCGACACCCGCCGCTGCGGTTAGAACGAATCCGCCTCCGCCGTTGTTAGTGACGGTGGCGTCCACCGCGATAATGGAGTCCGCGGCAAGGCTCAGGGAGTTGACGTTGCTCCAAGTGATCGGGACCAGCACCGTGATTCTTCCGGTGGTTGGCGCAATCCCTCCGCTGGTGGTCGTCACGAGAACCGAACTCGATCCGAGCGCAGTCGTCAGTGTGCTGGTGTTGAGATTGGAGGGGCCGCCGTTGTTGGACGCATCCTGGAATGGAGTTGATAGGGTAATATCGAGATTGGCAGCACTGCCAATGGTGATATCCGCCGCAGCGTGCAGCAGGTGCGCACTCATGGTGAAGACGATCACGGAAGAAAGCAGTTTACGGTATGGTTTCATGTAGGTGTGAGTTGGGTGGTTTGACCGGATAATGGCAGATTGCGAGGGACCGCGATGATGTGGACTGGAGAGGGGTGGGATTCAGGGCTTGAGCCAGCGCACTGGATATTTTGCGGCGATGGCGCTGTTGAAATCGGTTTCGGCAGCTTTGCGGAGCCGTTGCTGTTCGGATTGTCTGAGTTCGTCGGTGACGGCTTCGATCGGGCGGAGGAGAGCTGGTTTCAGCGCCATGTAGCGGACCAGAAACACGCCTTCCGGAGTGGCGGTCACGGCACTGACTTCACCGGGGTCCGTGAGAGAAAAGGCGATCCGCGCCACCGCCTTGGACCAGTCGTCCATGCCGCCGCCGCTCTCTAACCAACCGATGACGCCGCCCTGATAGCGGCTGGCCTGATGTTCGGAATAATCCACTCCGAGGACGGAGAAGCCTTGGTCGGGATGATCCTTCAGGTCGCCGTTTTTGAAAAACCAGTCGCGCGCGGCGGTTAGCTTCTCGGTGTATTGTTTCTCTCTAGCAGGATCGCCGTTGGGCTTCAGCCATAGCACGGCCACCTGGCGCTTTTCATCGGAGCGGAAGCGGGACTCCCCGGCGGCGTAAAGCTCGCGCAGGCGGGACTCGGGAACCGGCGACGCGGCGGCGGCCTTCACCTGCGGGAAGAGATTCTTTTCCTTGAGCCGGTTGGCAAGAATGCGGGCGAACTCAGCGCGGACCATCGGGTCCCGCAGGAGATCGGCATCGACTGCGGCTTGGGCGAATTGGGCGCGGCTGGCGAGTTCGGCCAGCGCTTGCCTGCGGGTCTCTTCATCGTTGCGGCTGCCGTGGCTTTCCTTGAGCTGATAGTCGAGGTCGGCTTGATCCACCGGGATCGACCCGACACTCAGGATTGCCTCGGGACCATGACTCGCGGCAGCAGGTTTTGCCTCGTCCTGATGCTTCGGACTGCACGCGGAAACGACCGCGAACAGCACCAGTAAAACAGGTCTTGAAGCGTGAAACATCATGGTGCCAGATTCCGGATCACGGCCTTGCCGGAGCCCCGGGTGAATTCCCACATCAGCAGATGCTTGCCGATGCCGGTGAGCGTCTTCCGGAATCTAACGGCATCGCCGTAGGTTTCGGATTGCTTGACGCCATCAATGAAGAAGGAGAGCGAGTCATCCCAGTTTCCACCGACGACTTGCATTTCGAAATCGATGACTGCCGCACCGCTGACTTTGCTGATCATGCGGTTGGTCTCGCCGCTGTTGCCGCCGCTGCTCATGAGTGCACCGGAAACCGGATCGGTGTTCCAGTTGGCGTTGCCGCTCATGCCGTACTCCGTGCTGCCGGTCGTCGCGGCGATGCTGCTGCCGGCGAGTTGGCCGGGATCGACACTCATGTTCAGGCGATAGAATTTGCTGGTATCGCTGCTAGATAATGGCTGGCCAAGAAGCTTGAGGCCGTTGGGATCGGCCTGCTGGACGAAGCTGCCGCCGGCATCTCCCCACTGGCCGAGTGAATCCGAGGACTGCACCCCCCAGCGGAGGTCGGCGGCTTTGAACTGGCCGGGAGCTGTTAGCTCGGGCCGGCCACCGACGATGCGCAAATTCACGCCGCGTTTCCCGAGATCGTCCACCGAGCCGAGGCCGAAGGCGTATGCCTGAAGATAGTCCCCCACCCTGCCCGGCGCGATTTTTTCAAGATCCGCGCGGCGGTTGATGGCACCGTGAGTGGATGAGGCGAGCCAGCGGTCGAAGCCGGCACCGTTGGTCTCTGCGGCGGTGTTGCCGACGTAGAGGACGGCTTCGTGAGGATCACCTAGCAGATACCTCTCACGCGACGCGAGACGGACGAGCAGGACTTTCGGGCCGGCAGCCAGTCCGGCGGCGCGGGCGGAGATTTGCATTTCGCGGGAGCTTTGACCGGCGAGAATGGTGATGCTGCTAGGCACGGTGTTGATATGCACGCCATTGACGACGGTGCCGCCGAGTTGGAAATCAACAGCCAGGCTCTGGGTCGTGCTGCCATTGCGGCGAATGACCACGCGGGCCGGTTGGGCGGGACTTGCGACGGCGTTCGGTTGGGTGATTTCCAGCCACACCATCGGGTTGTCGCTGATGGTTTGCGCGACCGGTGCGCCGCTAACCGAATACTTGAACTGTGGCAGGACCGCGACCTGCACATTGGACACGCCGGAGGTTTCGAGATCGGGAACGGGATGGACGGTGACGGTCTTGGTGGTTTCTCCGCGGGCGAAGCTTACCACGCTGCGGCGGCCCTCGCTGGAACTCGCGCCATCGACCACGAAGCGGGTGCCCGAGCCTTGGAAGAAGCCTAACGGCACATCGAGTGCGGCGGAGACGCCGGCACCGCTGCGGGTCACGTTCACGGTGAACGACTGGGCCAGGGACTCACCTAACGGACTGGAGGAAGAACCGGCACCAAGCGCGAGTTGCACCGTGGTCGGGATGCTCAGGCCTCCCATGCGGAGGTGGCCTTCCGCGATCAGGCGGATGAGCTGGGTGCTGCCGATGACGACGTTTTGCAGGACGATTTCCTGCTTGCTGCCGTCCGGGCGGGTGACGATGAGGACACTGTCGAGTGTCGGAACCGCAGTCGAATAGTTGGCATCCAGGCGCACGCTGACGAAGTTCCGGGCGTCGCCTTTCACACCCCAGAAGGGCGCGGAAACATCGATGATGTCATTTACCGAATCGAAGTCGGTGATTCTATCCCGACCGAGGTCGACCCCGCCGAAGACGAAGCGGTCAGCGCCGCCGCCGCCGGTTAGATTGTCGTCGCCAGCGCCGCCGGAGACGGTGTCATCCCCCGCGCCGCCGGTAAGACGGTCGCTGCCGAAGCCACCGCGGATGATGCGGGGCTGGGTTCCCGGGCCTGCGGTTAGAGTGACGTCCTTGAGGTCGGTGCTGAAATTCCAGATCACCGCGGCGCTCCATTTCGACTGAAGGTAGTCATTGACGCCACGCAGTTTTTGTTCGGGAAGGGCGTTGGGGAAAACCAGCAGTTCGTGAAGCTGACCAGCGAATGCTTGATCGACCGGAGGGCTGGAGGCGTCCGGAATGGCGGTGCGGCGGGCACCAAGTGTCGGCAACACCGGATCGACGGCGGCGGTGGTGACCGCCTCGCCGTCGTAGGAGAGGCCGAGGATGTTTTGCAAGAGGTTCGACTGGCGGCGGAAGATCGAGGTGGTGGCAAAACCGGTGGCATTTTCATAACCATTGATTGCGGTGCCATCGACCTGATAGGTGGGGGCACCCGGATAGGAAATCGCCTGGGTGGTCGCGGCGAGCTGTAGATAGCCGCGGTTGGTGGAGAGCAGGGTCTGCGGCGCATCCGAGGACGCGGCGGCCGTGTAAGCGGCGAGAACCGTGTGGTCAGCGACCGGCACGGAGGAGTCCTGGAAGAAAAGGTGTGAGGAGGCTACCTTGGAAAAGTCCGCCGCTTGACTGGTGACCAGCGGCTGATAGCCAGCAGTCGGCTGTGTCGCGTGGCGGGAATTTCCGGAACGGTCGGACCAAGTGCTGATCTTGGAACCTGCGGATGGCAGGTCGAATCCATCAAGCCAAAGGGCGGCGTCGCTGCCGTCTGCGGGGCTTGGCGAAACCACGCGGACTTGTACCGCGCCGGAGAACACGGTGCCACCGTCGTTCCAACTGACCGGCAGGGCAAATGCACGCGACGAGCGGTTGGTGTGGGCAATGGTCAGGCGGCCGGACCTGAAGTCAGTGAGTGGGAACTGCCCGCCCGATGTCAGTGGCGCGCCGTCATACTTCAGTTCGAAACCGCCAGTCGAGCCGCTTGGGAGATTGATATGAATGCCCGTATCCGGAGTGTCTGAATCGAGGACCTGCGGGTAGATGCCGGCTTGACCGGATTCCGGGACGAGAATCTCCGCAGTGACGAGCAATGGCTCGCGATTGCTAACAGCCGGATTGCTGCCCCGGCGAAACTCTTCGAGATTACTCCATCCGTCATTGTCGAAGTCGCCGTTGGCATCGGCGATGTTAGGATCGAGACCAAAAAGCCTTTCCCACCAGTCGGGGAGGCCGTCGCCGTCGCTGTCCGTGCTGTCGCCCGCGACCAGCAGGTCGAGACGGTAGTCGTTGGAGCGACTCGCGAAGCTGAGGCCGTAGAATTCCTTGCTGCCGTCGGGCAACGTGGCGGGAACTCCATCAATGGTGATTTCCTGGATCTTGAAGCTCGTAGGCAGTGTGCCTACTGATAGAAACTCATCGATCCGTGGTGTGTCCGGGAGATAGGCTAACGGAACCTTCAGCGCGTAGGACCACGGCTTAACAGCTCCCGGGCCGGTGGGCCGCAACCTGGTCTCGAGGGTCACTCGGTTGGCCGTGATGTTCTGGTTAACGAAGGTGACCTTCAGGTGCCCGCCTTGCAGCAGGACCGTTTGACCGCCGCCGGACTTGCGAACCTCACCGTAGAAGACAACGTTGGAATCAGTGAAGCCCTGGGCGCGGGCCGCCGGGCTGGCAAGGACCAGAGCGGAAATAAGAGCAAAGATGGTTTTCATCGTTAGGGATGGCTGGATGGTGGTTCCACAGGTTGTTCTATTGCCCTTGATGGGAAGTGGTCGTGAAGTAAATTTTGATGTCCGTGATCTTGTCAGCGAGTTTCTTCAATCCAGCCGCAGGATCGGCATCGAGACCGCTCCCTGGAATGACTAGCATCCACTCGGAATTCCAGATTGAGCGACTGATCAGGCGCGAGTCCATGATCAGTTCGCTATCATCGGCTTCAGGGTCACCATTGTTGTGATACATGCGGAAGTCCCCGTGGCGGCGAACGTCACCAAAGAAGCCACCCACGCCGTCTAACGACGGGATATAGCCAGGCGAGATCAGACTGCTGGAGTTAAGGATGAAGGGGGTGGGAATCCGCTGCTCGACCACGTTCCACATGCGGGTGAGCGGCAATGCCGAAGTAGAAGTCCGCAAGTAGTCGTTGCCGATAGGGACCAAATAGGCGCGCGGGGAAGTAGCGAGTCCCGCCGCATTGTATTCATCCATCCAGACGCCCAACCCTTGGATCTTGGTGGCAAAGTTTGCGGAGCTATAGTTATGGTCGCCCTCGGCCAATGGCTGACCGAAGAAGTTCTTACCCGGCTCGATGCAAGTGCTGAAGCGGATGACCAGGCCCGGCTGCGTGCCGGACGCAAATGGACGGCAGTGGTGGACAAACTCCGGCAGCGTGTTGAGGTCTGGCACGATTCGCGCCTTGAGCGCATCCTTCCAGCGGTCATCGCTGGCCGCAGCCTGGTCGATGGCGTCACGATTCGCCGGAACATCCAGTTTGGCCAGGAGCTGGCGCTGGGCCAGGGAAAGTTGCGCCGCCGGGAAGTTCAGGGCAGTGATGTCCTGCTGGAGTTCGTCAGCCGCCGCAAGTTCCGGATCCAAGGACTGAATGCGGAACAGCTCGCCGCGCAGGGAAATTTTCTCGGTTTCCGACTGCGGGTTGTTGATTCCAAGCTGGCCCTTGAGGACATCGAAGTTGGCGGTGAGCTGGGCGAGGATCGCGGCAAGACCGCCGTGCGCCAGACTTGGCTGACCATCGGTCCAGGAGCCGAGTTGACGTTCCTTCACAATCTTGTCCAGCAGCGGACCCGGTGCCGCCGGATTGCCCGGATCTAGGCTGGTCTCATAATCATAAGCCCGTGCCGCCAGCCACGTGTAACGTGCGGCGATGTTGAAGGAACTTTGATACTTGCTCATCGCCTCGTTGCGGGAGAGCCGGAAAATCATGTCCTGATAGCGGTTCTTCTGCACCTTCGAGGCCAGTGTCTTGTTGAACGACTCACGCTCCCTGAGCAAACGGAAGCCCTCGGCCTGCGCGGTGAAATACTCCTGGCGGTGGAGTTCCAGATTCAAGGTGGCGGCACCAATCGCATTCCGCAGCGGACGATCATTGAACTCGATGTTCTGCAGTTCCTGCACCATCCCCTCCAATTCGCGGATCTGGTCGAGACGTTCCACGTCGCGATCCAACTTGGCGATGACTTCATCACGGACGAGGTTGGCCACCTCCAATGCCGCTTCTGCGATGCCCTTCGCTGCTTCAGATATCACCTGAACCGTTTCGGACACGCCCTTGACTGCCGCAATCGCCGGGGATGTTGGGATGGTCGCGCCAACAGCGAGTCCTGCCACCACAATTGGATCATCCGGGATAGCTGCCGCGACGATATCTTCAACTCCCTCAGCGGCTCTATCAGTTGCAGCCAAGACATTGATGGCGATATTCGCTGCCACAGTTGCGGCCGTGAATCCAGCCCTCACCCCGGTGATTTTATCCTTGATGCCGTCTTTTTCACTATAGAGTTCCACCTCGCTTTGGAGACGATGAACCCTGCCTTCCACGTCCTGAAGAAACGCGATATAGTTCGCCATGGTGCGGTCGAGTTCGATCTCGTCCGCCAACATACTTTGCAAGGAGCCTTGCAGTCTGCCGTAGCTGGTGCGTTGGCCCCAGTCGGGCTGAGCTTGGAACCCGTAACGTGAGGCGGTCTTGTAGGGAACACTTAAGTCTCTCAACTCGCTCCCGAACTGATAGAGGCCGGTGCCACTCATCAATGTTTTGAAGGCTAGGGTGCGATCATCATCACCTGTGGCTTTGTAGAGATTGACCATCACCGGGTTGTTCATGATTTCCGAACCCGTGGCCTTGTCAAAGAGCTTCTTGTAGGTCACAACGGTGGAGGTAGCTCCCGCAACCGGCGGCACGATCTGGTCGATCCTGGTCTTGTCGAGGTAGGCGAATAGCAAGGTATCCGGTCCCTGATAGCCTTCGGGATAGGCTTTTCCGAAGCCAATGGTGCCGTCATAAGGCCGCCCGAAAATTTCAATGAGGCGGTTGCGGAAGTCGAGATCCTGACTCATCGCTTCCTGGATCAGACCGTCGGTGTCGTCGGCCAAAGACCGCAGTTTGTTCTGCGCCTGGGTAGCGTAGTCGAGAGTCGTTAGAGCGTTGTTGCCAGCCGTAACCGCGCGGGAGTGGATCTGCTCGAAGTGGGATCTCCGATCACCGCCGGAGCCGTTTTCATAAAGGTCCAACTCGATGTCAAAGGTCATGGCATCCGAATCGAGCCCAAGCGGATTGACGCCGCTGTTGGCCTCATCCAGAGCGACTTGGATTTCGTGGAGACCGGCGGCGACTTCGCCGATTTGGTCGATGGCGCCAAGGCGGTCGATGCGGTCTAGGTTTTCCGGGTTGTTGACCGGGGTGGCTGCGGCCGCGTCTTCGGGAAGCAGGGCGTTGGCCACCGCCCAGTCGAAGAAGGCCCCTTGGCCGGCGCGGTGCGCCCACTCGGAGACGCCCCAGGCGCGGGCCGGATCGGCACCGTCGGTGTAGCCTTGCCACTGGCCGTTCGGATCCTGGGTGTAGGCGAGACGATAGGATTCACGCACAATATCGCGTCCGGCTCGAGCCTTGCCGGAGGCGAGGCGGGCGAAGGTCTTCTCATCAAGGAAATCGACCTCCAGCACGTTTTGCATGAGCGAATACAACTCGGAGCGGGTCTTCCAACTGAAGCCCGGGTGCTGCAACAAAGTATAGTGCATGTCCAATGCGGAGACATAGTGCCCCCACGCATCGCCATGACCTTGTGGGTAGAGCTTGCGGGCGTCATCCTCATTGATGAAGCCGTCCGTGTTCACGTCATAGATGTTGTAGTTGACGTTGTAAGCGGCCTCGCCGAGACCCTTGGCATAGTTCCAGAACATCCGGTTGTAGACCGGGTAGCTTTTGCCGAAGTCGGTGCCGCGAAGCAGCGCGAGTTCCTCATGCTGGAGGTCCGCCTCCATGTTCTGGAAGGCATGGGTGAAGGAGGCCACGCCGGCAAGCGCGGAGTCGTCGCCCGCGTTGATGGTGGAGTCCTGGGCGTCGCTGTAGGCTTCGTTTCCTAGCAGTTCATAGAGCACGGAGAGGCGGGTGGCGGCGAGCAGCAGCGCCTGCTTGATGCCGTCGGAGGCATTGCCGTTGCTGGAGTTGTCGATCGAGAGTTCTTTGGCGCGGTCCAGAACGGTACGATAGAGTTCAATGAGACCGGTGTTCTCGATCACGTTCTTGTTTGGATTGAGCGCCACCTTGCCGGCATAGGGAGCCCCGGCGATCTGGATCTGGCTGCTATAGGTGGCCGGGCTTTCGTTGCTGAAAAAGTCGGCATAGCGCGCTTCGTAAGGATTGATGCGATCCAGCACGCGCTTGACCCAGCCCATCACCAATTGGGGGATATATCTCTTGCTGCCGTCAGCCTGGAGCTGCGGCGAGTTCGCGGCGCCGGCCCATTGGAACGGGGCGGGTGAAACGACGGGAATGTTTCCCGGTTTCCAGGCTGTCGAGGCATTGGCAAATTCAAAAGGCACCAGCTTCCAGTTCGCTTCGTTCCTATGGCGATAGCGCATCAGTACCAACTTGTCGGCGAGGACCACATCGGGCCGTCCTTCGAAGACGATGGAGTGAAGCCCGAGATGCTTGGCATTGATGTCAGTCAGGGCAGCACGGTCGGTCGGGATATATTCCTGCCAGAGCGATTGGCCGTTGGCGTCGGTTTGCGTGAGGGTGCCGTTGGGCAGCACCTCGGATGCAACCACGTCAAGCGGTGCGGCGTCTCTGATCCACCATTCATAGTAAAGGTCACCGGTGTTGGCACCAAACTCGCCGTTGTGTTGGAGGGTGACCTTTTCACTGAAGGCATCGGAACCCTCGATCACCTTGATCGCGCCACGATAGCGGTCTGGAATGATCTCGATGATATGCAAACTGACCGGCGCGCCGACCAACTCCGTGCGATTGTTCTCGGCGATGGTAATATAGAGAGAGCCGTTAGGTGCTTGGGTCAACAGCCCCGGACTAGGAACCAATGCGGAGCCCACGCCGAAGCTGTCGAGAGGCACGATGCTTGGTGCCGGCGAGGCCACCTGTGCGATCACATTCCCGGTTTTCGCCCAGAAAGTGGACAGCTCGTTCGGGTAACTGGCGGGAGTCGCTTTCACGCCCTGCAGGTTTTTGACTGCCAGACTGGCATCTTGATTGGCGTCCGGCGCGCCGTGTGGATTTTGAGCCTTCAGATAGATCTGATCAATCGCGGCAGTCCACGCGGAGTTGGTCGAGAGACCGCGGACTCGGTCATAGTCATTCCGCGTCATGACGTTGGGTTCGAGGATATTGAGCGGGTCAGGACCGGAGGTGAGGTTGGCGTCGCCGCTTTCCTTCTCGTTGAGGCGACCGCGGAAGACGAGCTTCTCGGCAAGCGAATCGAAGTAGAAGCGCTTCTGAAGGGAACCCGGAAGTTCCTTGAAATACCAACGCTCGGCGACGATGAAAACCTTGGTAGTGGCGGCCGGAGTGAAGCCCGAGGTGCCCATCTGCGCGACACTGAAGAGGTTCTCGCGACGATCCAAGGGCCGGATAATCCGCGCCGAGGTCGTGCTCAAATTGTAGCGATTGGTGGTAGCTGCGCCCAACACCATGCTGGGCGTAGCGCTGTCATAGATCACCTCGGAGGCGGCCATCGCGACGAGCGCGGGCAGACCTTTGGAGCCAGGAGTCTCACTGAAGTATTCGCCACCCTGATAGGTGAGCGTCTCACCGCGTTTGAGCTTGGGATAGTCCGAGCGCCAGAAGCTGTTATAGATGACTTTCACCGGATTCAGACTGGTGCCGGTTCCAGTGTAGTTTGTTCCGTTGTCCGGAAGCCAGGCCACGGGAGTTCCCGCCGGGATGCTGGACAGGAAGAAGTCGCCCCGCATGGGATAGAAGAACTGATGGAAGAAGCGCCCGTTACCGGAGACGACCCAGGCGTTTTTGTTAACGTCGCGCCAGAGCGTCCGCTGGTTGAGGCCGTTGACCTGAAGGCTGTTGCCGCGGGCGTCGTTCATGGCGACGTTGCCGATGACGAGATTGAGCGGATAGGGCGGGATCAACAAGTCGCCGGCATAGACCGGATAGTCGAATTGATAGTTGAAGTCGAAGGCCTTGGTGGCATCTAAGCCGAGGAATGCATCGTCGGGGTTGGTCGCGCTCTCATAAATCAATCCGGAGTTGGCGGTATTGACCACGGCGGCGCTGGGGCGCGGGAAGGCGGTGGCACCGGTGCGGGTCTTGAACACCTGATAGGCGGCCATTTCTGGCTCTCCGGTTAGCACGTTATTCACTTGGACCAGCACCCACGGCTCGGAGGTGTAGGTGGCGCTGGTGCCGTTGACATCCATTTGCAGGGCAAATGCGGCGAGCGGCGGATTGTTGGGGACATCCTCCCCGATATTTTTCACCTTCAACGCCGCACGACCGGCGGGAGCGGTGAGCGCGTGCTCCTCGTTGGGATTGTAGCCGGCAAGTGCTCTGTCCGGCTGGTTGTAGATTTTGAGATCGGAGAATCCGGCCAAGCCAAAGACCGGTTGCGGATAGCCTCGCTGATCGATGCCTTCAGAGCCGATCCGACTGGCGATGTAGATGGCCTTGTCCTTGTTAGGACCAAGTGCGGGGAAAACAACGTCTTTATACTCCGTGACCACATACGGCCAAGCCACGTTCGGGTGAGGCAGTTGATCGGTGAGATATGGGTTTTCGTAGTAAGCCACCTCGAGTTTCTTCGCCGCATCGGTGAAGAGCTGACTGTGGTTGACCGGGAAGACCGGCCCCCACGTGCCGACCTCCGCGCTGCGATCATAGAGGTTCACATTGTAGTTTGAAACCGCGTTGATGGAGTAGCCACTGCCGCCAAAACCGGCGTTGTCGAGTGTGCTATCAATTCTGGTGGCGACCTCTTGTAGATCGGTATTTGCCCACTTTCCGGCATAGACACCCGAACCGGAGACGGTGCCGACAGCCACGTTCGCCAGCGATCCCTGGTTGGCGAACAATCCGCCTGATGGGGCAGTTTCGAAATTGAATGACAAGAGCGGACTGGTTCCCCGAAGCTGTTTGCCGACCACCGTCAAGTCGCGCTCAGTCCGCAGCAACCTAACTTCGCCCGGCTTCAGATAACCCTTGGGGTCCGAGCCAAGACTGAAGAGCCGGAAGTTATCGAGCTGCAAACCACTGCGGGACTCGGCATCGACACCCAATCTCAGCGAATCAACCGTCAGTCCAGTGGCGATGGTCGATCCCGCAGCCCCGAGGAAGCCCGGAGGTGTCACAAAGCCCTTTTCCTGGCGGACGCCGTCGAGATAGAAATCAATGATCGCCACCTCGACACCGAAGAATCTGTTCGTGAAAACGTGGATGGCATAGTGACGCCAAGTCACCCCGGACTTGGGCAAATAGTGACTCACTTGGACGCCGCGGTAAGTTGCCGTCGCGGTCGAGGCCGCCGAATCCAGGGTCACCGTGAGTCCGCCGCCACCGGTACTCATGACGGTGACAGGCTTGTTAGATGCGACCAGTGAAACTCCGGTAGCGCTGGCGGTGGCTGGCGTACTGAGCACCAGGGTGGTCGCGTTGGTGATCGATGCGATCTTGGTTCCGGCGGGAATGTTGGTGCCGTTGAGAGTCATGCCCGGCACCACGGATCCGGTGCTGGCACAAGTCACATTGGTGGCTCCACTGGTGGTTGTGCAGGCGCTGAGCGTGACAGCCGCAGGTGCCTGCAAGCCTTTTGCATTCAGCCAGAAATCGACGACAAACTTATTGCCGGGATTGACGCTGCCAGGGGCCAGCGGATTGCTGTTCTTGACGATACCATAGGCAGCACCTGCTGCGGAACCACCTCCGAGTTCGAGCGCTTTACGGCCGAGAATCAGCTTCGGGTTGTCGCGGGAAATCACACTGACCGGGCTGGAGCGGACGACCCGCACGGCGAGACTTTCCTTGTCGAGACTGCCATCCGCAATCTCGTCCGAGTTGGGTCGATAGCTATAGAGGAGCACGCTGCGACCGGCACCGGCGGCGGTGAAGGGAACGCCGGATGCTTCTTTACTAACCGAAGCGGCGGTGGCTCCGTCGGCGTAGGTCAGGTCTTGGAACTTCCACTCATCCGCCGCACTGAGGTCAAGCTTGGTTGGCGCTTGGCGGGCTGGCACCGGATCATACAAATGCCGGTAGTGCGCGTTGTCCACTTGGGCCGGGAAGCCCGCCTGCGGGTCGATTTCCGGAAGGGTGACCTCGTAAACATAGTTCCACGCGTTGAGGGTCACCGTGCCGGAACCCATCGCCGCGCTACTGATTGCGAAGCTTGTCGGAGAGACCGTTGTAATCGTCGTTCCGGTGGTGATGTTAGGACCGTCAATCACCATCCCGACCGCGAGACCGGCTGTGCTGCCGCAGCTGACCGTCGTGTTGGTGACTGTGGTTACGCAACTGGACAGTGCCACCGCGCCCTGCTTCACGCGGGCTCCCGTGTTATCTTCCACCGGCAGGGTCCACCTGACCACATCCTTGGGGTAGCCGCTGAGGATTTCGATCTTATAACTCCTGGCTAGGTTGTTGGCATCGGGCCAGGCAATCTCGTAGCTGCCCGCGCGCACCGGGAACAAGGCCTTGCCCAACCGATCCCAGCGCAGCGGGTCGCTGATGCCGACGATGCTCCCCTCCGGGGGGGGAGTCTTGGTGGTCGTCAGATTTCCCGGACCCGAGTCGGTGATTTTCAGCAGTGCGGTGTCTGGGAGATCCGGAATTAACTGAACATCCGGTACCTGCCCATCGAGACTTTTGCCTAACTCGACCTGTGCCCGGAAGACCGTCGGCTGAAACACCCAATGGATCTCGGTGGGACTTGTGGCGTGGGTCACCGTATAGGTCCGCGCGACCCGCGAGACACCCTGTTGATCTGGGATCAAGCTGTCGATTAGAGGAGCCACCGACGCGCCGAAGCCCCCGAGGTCGCCGCCTGGTGCCGGGTTGAAGTCTCCCAGCGTTAGCGAGCGGTCGTTAGAGCGGTAGAAGGCACCGGCCACGACTTTCCTGCCTGTGGTCGCCCCCGAGTCGATCCACACATCGGTATTGGCTCCGGTTCCATAGACAGTCGATTCCACGGCGCTGCCATCGGACTTGTAAACTTGGACGAACGATTGGCCGTCCACCACACCGCCGCCCTGCGCATAGCTGAGGGCGTCAAAGCGGTAGCGCACTTGGCCGACGAAATTCCACGTCAACTTCAAGGGCTGGGAGATACTAACCGGCGTGGTGGTACGGCGCAGCGAGCCATCCGAGGCAAAGGAAGTTGTGGTGCCCACCGCAGCGCCGGCTTTGTCCTGAAGCGTGTAGCCTGTGGTATTGAAACGGAAACCACCTTCGGAATTGGTGACATTGGCATCAATGGAGGCGGTGAACTGGTCACCGAACTGATACCATTGCCGGCCCACTCCCGGCGAGGGATTACCAAAGCCGCCCTGGCCCGTGGCGGAACTGATGACAACGGCGCATTCCAGCCGCCACCGCCAGACAACGGTCACGTCACGGGTGAGCGTGGTGGTGAAAAACGCGTGGGTGCCCTGGACGACCTGGCCGTCGATCGCGTAGCCATCGTTGACGAGCCGGTACCACGCGGGACTGGAGTCACTCACCTCGCCGGCTTCGGCGAGCGTGTTGAAATCCTTGTCCAGATAGATGACTGGCGGGGCCTCGAAGCGCTTTACCGTCCCTATCGGCGTTCTATAGATTGTGCCAATACTAGGAATCAAAGCGGTGGTCTCGACATTGGTTGGCGTTGTCCCGGTGAGGGCAGGCTTATCATACTTGCTCTCCAACGTAATGACAACCGGCCGGGTGAACAGAATGCTCTTGTTGCTGGCGCTGGCGGTACTGGCGGAGTTGCCGGCGAAGGGGCGGTTTGCCGAGTCGGAGATCAAACCATTCTTATACTGAATCCCCACGATGCCTACACCAGGCTGGGGAATCTCCGTGCCATAGTTGCGGCTCTCGATTCCAATGGAAAGTTGCTGCGCGGGGAATGCGACCGCTGGATTCTCGTCCTGGTAGCGAATTTGGATCGAGTTGGAGGTTTCGTATAGTTGCACTTGAAAGGTGACCCGTTTATCGGTGGCGGCTGCGCCATTGTGGTACAATTTGACGTTTTCGTATTTGACTACGAAAATCCGGTCCGGAGCGACTCCTAGGGTCTTGTAGAGAATCTTGCTGGTTGAGGTGACTTGCAGGTCCGTCCAGAGTGGAGCGATGAAGTTATCAGGAATGGCCGCATTTGGAATGGAGTCCGGGGTATACTTGATCGACGGATCCCCGAATGTAACCAAACCGGTCGTTGAGATGGAGCAGCGGGAGTAGGACTTTTCGTAGAAAAAGAAATCAAACCCGATGTCAACAGGGACTTGCTGATCGATGTTTGACAAACCTGCTCCTTGCACCACCCCCGGATCGGCTGAAGACAGAAAGGGAAGGATGTTTCCACCGGCAATTTCGATGAATTTATAGCCGAATGCGTCCACTTGGCCCACATTGGCGATGCCCGATCCGGTTAGGTTGATCGTAAACGGAGTGGCTGAGGAGTTGTTTGCGATCTTGAGATTCGCGGTGAAGGATCCGATTTGTGACGGGCCGAAGCGGACCGTGAAAGTGGCACTTGAACCGGCACCCACGGTGGTCGGAGTCACTCCCAAGCTGAATTGACGCGCATCGGTGCCGCCGATGGTAAAGGAAGACAAGGAGAGTGCGGCGGTACCACCGTTGACGACCGTAAAGACCACTTCATTTGCAAAACCGATACCGGCACTCCCAAAGGCTTTCGTGCCATTGTTTGCAAAGGCTGTGCCCACAGGCTGCTCGATCGCGATCAAGGGCGCGGTCGCAGTCGCCGTGAGATTGATGTTGAACAAGGGGCTCTCGCCGCCGTCGGGATCGTTGTTGGCAATGTGGATGGCCGCGGTTTTTGCTCCGGCCGCAGTGGGGGCAAACACAACGGTAAAGGTGGTGCTGCCGCTGGGACCGGCCAGCGAAGCGGACCCGGGTTGCGTCACCGTGAAATCCGCAGCACTGGTGCCGCTTTTGGTAACCACCAAGCCGGTTAGATTGGCATCTCCAGTGTTTTTGATGGTGAAGGTTTTGGTGATGCTCAATGTAGCGGAAGTGAGATCGACCGTGCCGAAGGCGAGGGTGTCGTTGGTGGCAATGTTGTTGTTCACGGGCTGCTCGACCACGATTTCGGGCGCCAAGCCTGTCCCGGTCAAAGTAATGTTATATGGACTCTCGCCGCCATCTGGGTCGTTGTTGGCAATGTGGATGGTGGCCGTGCGAGCGCCGGGAGCGGACGGAGTGAAGGTCGCCGTGAAGGTCGTGCTACCGTTGGGTCCGGCCACCGGAGCGGCAGGAGTGACGGCGGTGAAGGTGAAATCCCCGGCGCTCGCGCCGCTGTCTTTGGTGATCGCCAAGCCAGTTAGGTTGGCATCTCCGGTGTTCTTGATGGTGAATGTCAGGGTGGTGCTGAGGCCCAATACAACGGAGCCAAAGGATTCCGAACCGCCGGTGATGTTGGTGCCTGCGGGCTGCTGCACCACAATCTCCGGAGCGGCGGTCGCCGCAGAGACGGTGAGGAGACACGCGGCGGCGACTACCTTCAGGAGCGGGAGCAAGGAGTGGTTTTTCATCGCAGTAGGAAGAGTCATGGGAGATGGAAGTTTGAAATTACTTGAGGGAATCCACGGTGCTGATGCGCTTGAGATCGACGCGTCCGGTGACGGTGAGATTGGACTGGATGAGGCCGGAGATAATCTCGGTGCAAGTGCCGCGGAGGCGGCCGGCGATGGCCTGGTCCGGATCGAAGACGACGCTCAGGGTGCGGCTGATCTGCGGCCCCTTGGTGAGGTCGTGATGGAAGGCGTGACGGAAGGGATTGCTGCGGTGGAAGGGGTCGAGCGTGAAGGCGGCCGCCACTGTCTGGCCGCCGCCGAGGGCACCGCTCATGGCCGCAGATAGTTCGTAAGCCTCAACGAGCTTCGGTGGCCGTCCCGCGCTGGCGAGCAGGTAGTTGGGCAGCAGGCTCGGGATGGTGAGCTTGGCGGCAGCGATGGCACTCGCGCTGGATGCGATGAGGTTGGTTTGGGCAAGGGTGCGGTTGGACGGGGCTTCACTCAGCGCGGCTTGGAGCGCCGGACTCAGGGTGGTGAGGGTCAGGAATTTAGGATCCTCGATCAGGTCGCCCTGGCTCCCGCCGTCGAGCTTGCGGGGCATGTCGTAGGTGACGGCCTCGACGCGCAGGCCGACCCGTTTACCGTTGCGCTCCTTGATCCCCTCGAAAAAGGAGATCTTGGCCGGATCGACGACCAGCACCGGCACGGGTGCGAGCGCCGGGTCGGCGGTCTTGGTTTGCATGACGGTGACTTGGGAGAGCAAGCGCACGGTGCCGTTGCCATCGGAGTGGAGGATGATGCGCCTCGGCGCGGAGCCGGCGGAGGGGCGCACCGGAGCACCGTTTTCGACGATGCTGGTGGCGGAGTTCATGATGACGTCGCCGACCCACAAGCCGCTCACTTCGCTGGCGGGGGTGCCGACGGTTGCGCCTGACGACTGGGCCATCACGCTTCTGACTGCGGTGATGGGAAGCCAGAATGAGGCGCTGGTCGCGCCGGTCTTGAGGCGGTAGGTGTTGGTGCGGGGGGCATTGTCGGCCCAATTGCGCTTGGCTCCGAGCGTGAGGGTCGCGGTCTGCTGTGAGGCGACCGATTCGCCGAGGGCGGAACTGCTACCCGCACCGGCTGCGGAATCGACCTCATTTCCGCGCAAGTAGCCGGCGTTCTGGCTGTTCGGCATGGCGACGTAGAGCGCGAGGCTGCCCGGAGTGGGATCGGGGGTGATCAGGTCGAGCTCGGGGATGGCGGCAGCAGCACCGGTATTGCTGAAAACGAGTTCTTTCAAATCCAGCTCCAGGGCATCCACGCCGGCGCCGACCACCACGGCATCCGAGGGGCCGCCGAAATTCAGTACGCCGGCGATGGCGAGATCAAAGTCTACGGCCACCGGACCCGTGTAGGTGGATTGGCCGGCACAGAAAACCCAGTAGGCTTGGCCGGAAACCATATGCGCACTTCCCGTGACGCGCTGCCAGTTGCCAGTGGCGGCATCCAGGCTGAAGATTTTACCAACTGCATGTTTGGTGCCGGAAGGGCCGAAGAAGGCGTCGAAGGTGGGCGTGCCTTGGAGGCCGAAACCGACGAGATTGTAGCGGTCCGGAGTCCAAGTGGGGCGGAAAAAGCGGACCTTGCCCGCCAACGACAGGGTGAAGGTAGGCGTCCCGACCGCCACTTGAATCAGGTAAGGGCGGTTCCCGAAAATCATCGAAAGATTGTTCGCTCCAGATGGGTCGGCCCGCTTCCATTGTTGCCACTCATCCTGATTGAAGATGGCGATGGCTCCCGGATCGCTTGCGAAAAATTCCGCCGAGCCGCTGAGCGGCTTGGGGGTGGCGACGGTCTGAATGGCCGGATTGGTGAAAACAACTTGGGGCGCTTGCGGCTTGCCGGTGGCATCGACCGGCTCGACTTCCAGCCAGACGGCATTCCAACCGGCGGACAGGGTGACGGCCTGCCCGGCGGTCTGGGCCCGGGCCGGAGCGGCCAAGGTAACAACGCCTGCAAGTAGGCCCGCGACCAAGCACCAGAATGATGAGGAGGAGTGTTTCATGAGATGGAGTGAATGGGACATGACTACTGCAAGGTGACGTTGATCCGGAGGAACTTGGCGGTGGCGGGCGCGCTCGGAACCGAGGCGAGAATCTGCTGGGTGGTGCCATTTCCGCTGAGCGTCAGCTCGGTGACGCCGACCGGACTCCAGGTGCCGAGATCGGCTGACCACTCGACGGTGTAGAGAAGATCGGTAGCGGCCACGACCTTGGTGTAGGTGATGGAGAGCGAGCCGCCGCCGAAGCCGGTGACGGGCATCCCGCCAGCGACGACGGCAAGCGGGTCGAGTCCAAACGCGTATTTGAGCAGGTTGCACACGCCGTCGCCGGCCGGAGTTGCGGCGGGGGCCGCAATGAGCGGATTGCCCGCATCCGGGCCGAACTTGCCGATCTGCCAGGCTTCGAAAGCGGTGGGCGGGTCCACGATATTGGCAAGGGTATTGCCAATGGTGGTGCCGCCACTGTTGGTCGCGATGGCACGGAAATAATAGGTGGCCGTTTCCGGGAGGCCGGTGGCGGGCAACAACACGGGGATGTCCTCCGTGCCGGTGAGACCGGCCACGGCTTGCAGCAGAACCTGGAGCGGGGTGATTTTGCGCAGGGTCGAGTTGCCGGATTCACCTACGATCACGCCGCCGCTGGCGGTGGTGGCCACCGACAACGGGCTGAAGAATTGCGCGACTTCGCCGACCCCGTCCGCCACTCCCGACGCGCCGGAGCCCGCGACTGTCGTGACGACCCCGCCCAGACTGACGGCGCGGATGCGGTGATTTCCCTTGTCCGCGAGGTAGAGGAGACCGTTCACGCCCACGGCAAGTCCGGTCGGGCTGGAGAATCGGGCGGCCGCACCGGTCGCATTGACAAAGTCCGCAGTGGTCGGAGAGCCGGCGAAAAGACTAGTGAAGCCGTCCGCTGAAATCTTGCGGATGGCGTGGCTGGACGATTCCGTGACATACACAAAACCGGCGGAATCCCGGGCGATGCCCACCGGCGTGTTGAACTCAGCGGCAGCGCCATTTACCGAACCCGAAGTACCGGTGCCGGCCAACGTGCTCACCGAGCCATCGAGCGCGACTTTGCGGATGCGATGGTTGCCGGAATCCGCGACATAAAGGATGCCGCCGTTGTCGATCGCCAAGCCAGCGGGATTCTGGAAGCGGGCGGCAGTGGCGATGCCGTCCGTGAAGCCCGGCGTGCCTAGGCCGGAGTAAGTGCCGACGACACCCGCCGGGTCGATTGACCGGATGCGGTGGTTGCCGGAATCCGTGACAAACAATGTGCCCGTGCTGCTGATGACCACGCCGACTGGTTGGTCGAACTGCGCGGCGGCACCCGTTCCATCCGCAAAGCCAGCGACGCCGGTGCCTGCGAAAGTGCTGGTCGTGCCATCCGGGGCAATCTTGCGAATCCGGTGGTTTTGCCGGTCCGCGACGTAGCTGTTGCCACCCGCGTCGGTGGCGATGCCTGACGGTTGATTGAACCCCGATCCTGCGAGCGTGCTGACCATGACGCCGTCGAACTCAGGATCCTGCGACCATTCGAACCACACCGTGGTGCTGCTGTCCCGCGGATTCACCGTCGCATTGAAGGTCGCGGTGGCGGTGCCGACGGGGTTGGCCGCCAAAGTCGTCAGCGCCGGTGGATCGAGCACCTCACCTGTGATCGGGAAGGTCAAAGTCGCCTGTGCGGGCGCGTCGCTGGTGATCACGACATTTCCGCTAAAGGTTCCCGCCGTGGTGGCGGCAAGGGTGAGCTGGAAGGTGAGCGAGCCAAGCGGATTGATGACGCCGACGCCGCCAGTTTTTTGGAAACCGGCAGGGAAACCGACTGCGCTCACCGTGAGCGGCCAAGTGCCGGGGTTGGAAATGGTGAACGAGCGCGTGACCGGCTGGCCGGTCGGGGTGCTGCCAAAGTCAACGGCGCCGGCCTGTTGGTCAAAGACTGCCGGCGCGCTGGTGTTGGTGCCGGCGAATAGCGAGATCATCGCCTGCGGAGTCACGAAACTGAGAATTCCCCCGGTGATCGTGTCCCGGTAGCTGGTCCCTCTGGCCCGGAAATAATAGGTCGAGCCATAGAGCAGGGGCCGATCGACCTCGCCAAACACTAGGCGCTCGCCGGTGCCGCTTGCATCCGGCGTCACGGTCACGGTGGGCAGCGTGGCGCTGCGGGCGATTTTGCGCAGCATCCCCTCTTGAGTCACCAGCACGCGTCCCGTGGCATCGACCGCAATCCCGGCAGGCAGATCAAACCGGCAGGCCGTGGCCGGATACAGGCCGACCGCCGGTGAGTTGACTTGGCCGGGAGTCCCGGAACCGGCAAGCGTCGTCACTTGACCGTCCGTGGCGATCCGGCGGATGCGATGATTTCCACGATCCGCGATGTAGGCGATGCCGTCTCCATCCAGCGCGATTCCTCGCGGCGAGGCGAACAGCGCGGTGCCGCCCAAGCCATCGAGAAATCCTTCCACGCCCCTGCCCGCGAGGGTGGTCACGCCGCTGGCATCGATCACGCGTATGCAATGGTTGCCGGTGTCGGCCACCAGCACGCTGCCGGCCGCGCTCACCGCCAGTGCCTGCGGTGAGGAAAACTGCGCGCTTGCAGCCGCTCCGTCGTTGAAACCGGCGACGCCCGTTCCCGCGAGGGTCGTCACCATTCCGGTGGCAACGGTGATTTTGCGGATGCGCTGGTTGCCCGCGTCGGCCACATAGACGTTGTCAGCCGCATCCACCGCCACGCCCGCCGGGTAGAGAAATTTCGCGGCAGCCAGCGCGCCATCGGCAAATCCCGCCACCCCGGTGCCAGCAAAAGTTGTAACCACGCCCGCTGTGGTAATCTTGCGAATCCGGTGGTTGGACTCGTCCGCGACGTAGAGATTTCCACTGCTGTCGCTGGCGATGCCGGTCGGTTTCTCAAACTGGGCGAGCGTGCCGGTAGCGTCGGAGAATCCCGCCACGCCGGAGCCGGCGAAGGTGCTGACGACCCCCGCCGCTGTGATCATGCGAATCCGGTGGTTCAGGCGATCCGCCACGAAGGAGTCGCCGTTAGCCCTGATAACTACCCCGGACGGGTTGGAGAATTGTGCGGCGGGGCCATTGCCTTCGCCAAATCCCGCCGCGCCGGAGCCGGCCAGCGTCGTCACCTCGTAGGGCTTCAACAGACCTGGATCGGTCGAGTACTCCAACGCAACTGTGGTCCGGCTGGACTTGGGATCGACCAGCGCATTAAGCCGCGCCGCGCTCGGGGTGACATTGGTGGCCGCCTCGGTCACCACCACCGGGAAATCATACAGGAAAAAGCTCTGGCCGAGCGGTTGCGTGATCCCCGAGGGCAAAGATTTCCAGCGGAAATAATAGGTCACGCTCGGATCCAGTCCCAATGCCGCGACATCCAGAACCGCTTTGACCTGCGCCACGGAACCCCCGGTAAAGTAAGTGTTGGACACGACGTCCACCGTGAGTGGCTTGATGACGATGCGCCGCAGCGCATGATTTTGGGCGTCTGCGACGACCAGATTCCCATCCAAGCCGACCAACACTCCAGTCGGCGCTCTGAATTCGGCGACATCGGGTTTGCCGTTGACGAGACCCGCGACGCCGGTGCCAGCCACGGTCGTGACCTCGCCCGTGGACGTGATGATCTTGCGGATGCGATGATTCTGCTCATCGGCGACGTAGAGGCCGCCCGCCCCATCGGTCGCGAGGCCGGAGGGGGTGTTGAATTGGGCCGCAGTGCCGGTGCCGTTGGCAAATCCAGAACTCGAACCGGCGAGGGTGCTGGCGGTTCTCACCACCTGGTCCGAGGCGATGACGATCTTACGGATGCGGTCATTGAACGTATCCGCCACAAACAGACTGCCTCCGGCGACAACGACACTCTGCGGCGTGTCAAACTGGGCAGTGAGTGCATTTGACGCATCCACTGAACCTGCGGTCCCCGTTCCTGCGTAGGTGCTGACCAATCCGCCAGATGTCACCCTGCGGATGCGGTGGTTTAACGAGTCCGCCACATAGACGTTGCCGCTAGGATCGAGCGTCAGGCCATAGGGGTAGTTGAAACGGGCGACCGATCCCGCACCCTCGACGAATCCGGCGATGCCGGTCCCGGCCAAGGTCATCGCCGTCCACGCGCCGCCGGGGATCGACGGCCGCGTCAATTTGCAGATGCGGTGGTTGTAGGTGTCCGCCACATAGACGTTGTTGTCCGGGCCGACCGCCAAGGCCGCAGGAAAGGCAAACTGAGCGCTAGAGCCAGAGCCATTTGCCAAACCGTAAACGCCAGTCCCGGCTATGGTGACCACCGCCCCATCCGGGCCAAACATGCGGATCCGGTGATTCCCGGTATCGGCGAAGAAAATATTGCCCAAAGAGTCCTGCGCGACGCCGGATGGATAACTGAGCTGCGCCGCCAACCGCGTGTCATCCGCGAATCCATTGGCACCCGTCCCTGCCAACGTGCTGACGACCGGCAGAAATTCCGGGTCGGTGGAGATTTCAAAGTACCCGCTGTCCCCGGGATCCGCCTTGGCGTAAATCGTGAGACCTACGGGATTGTAATTAGAAAGCGGACTCTCAAAGGCACCGATGTCGAGTCCACCATTCAGGATACGCGCCAGGCCCCGCTGGTCGGTGAGCAAGGACGTGGTGCCACCGGCATCGAGTGCCGGCGAGTCCGGCAGCGGCGGCATCGTCTGCGTGGGACCGCCGAAATTGCCGAGCGGCGAGAGCTTCGGGTCGCCACTGGTCAGACTGTTGGCCTGTGTCCACGGGCCGAAGATCTCGGTGCTTTCCGGGGCGGTATTTCCGGCGATGATCGAGTTGCCGAAGAAGGGGTTGGTGCCCAGGTAGTCATTGTAAACCGCCCCTCCGAGCAGGTTCGCGGAATTGCCGACGAGCGTGCAACTGTGCAGCGTCAGCGGGCAACTGTTGTAAATCGCTCCACCGTAGTAAGCCGCGCTATTGTCGGTGAGAGTGGAGTTGGTGACAATGAGCGTGCCGTAAAAATCGCTGTAAACGCCGCCGCCTTCGTAACCCGAGATATTGCCGTTGAGTGTGCAGCGGTCCAAGGTCAGCGGGGCGGAGTTCGAAACCGCGCCGCCGTAGAGTCCGGCCGTATTCACCGCGAAAGTGGAGTCCGTGATGTCCAGCGTGGCAAATAGGCCGCTGTGAATGCCGCCGCCGTAAAAAGTCGCGGAATTCCCGCTGAAAACGCATCGCTCCACCGTGGTGGTGCCGAGGTTGTAAATCGCGCCGCCGAACCCGCTGTCGGCCACACCCGTGCCATCCCCGGAGGTGAAAGTGAGGCTTTTCAAGGTGACATTTTGACTGGCATTCACCCTCAAGACGCGGGTTGTTCCGCCCCCGCTTAGTGTCAGCCCGCTGGCGAGTCCGCTGGCGTCAATCGTTAGGCTCGTCGTCAGTGCAAGCTCGCTTGCCAGAGTGATCGTCTGACCACTGAGCGCGGGATCGAAGTTGATAATCCCCGCTGCCGAGACATCCAGAATCGCCTGCCGCAGCGAACCGACTCCCGCATTATTCGCATTTGCCACCGTGACATTGGCGGCATGACCCGCCACTTGCAAAAGACCGAACAGCGCCGCGACCAAGCAGCCGCTCCAAGATTTTCTCGCGAACCCACTCTCGTGAGCCGGAACAATCTCGGAACCGGTGGTGAGTGGCCTGGCGATGCGTTCGCGATGGCACGGGGTCCGCGAGGTAGCTGGGAGCTGTTTCATGGTGACTTTCGGCTGTGGGCTGGAAATGAGTTGCTTGGCTTCATCGTTTCTCCGAATTCCCCGGAAGTGCCGACTCCACCGCTTAAAGAGCAAGATCGAGGCGGATCATCCTACCAGCCTCGAAACCACCCTTGCTTTCAGCGGCGGCATTCAGGCGCGTTGTCAGGATTTGTAAATAATAAACTTAAGTTTACCAATCAGATTGGGGGAGGCTCCGCCCTACGACCCAAACGTGGCAAACGGCAGCCGCTTGTGGGTGCCGTTGCCCGGGTCTCGGGCGCGGCGACTGCGGCTCCACGCCCGGAACTGCGGCTGCACACTCGTTAGTTTTTGGCGAAAAGCTCCTGGCAGAGCAGGCAGCGTTTGCCATCGCAGCCACGGGCGCGGCAATGTTCGCGGCCGTAGAAGATGATCTGGAGGTGCAGGCGGTTCCACGAGTCGCGCGGGAAGAGCTCTTTGAGATCGCGCTCGGTCTGCACGACGTTCTTGCCGGACGTGAGTTTCCAACGACTGGCGAGCCGGTGGATGTGGGTGTCCACGGGAAATGCCGGCACGCCGAATGCCTGCGCCATCACCACCGACGCCGTCTTGTGGCCGACGCCGGGCAGCGCTTCGAGCGCGGCGAAATCCTGCGGCACCTCGCCGCCGTGCTTTTCCACCAGGATTCCCGAAAGCCCGGAAATCGCCGCCGACTTCCGAGGTGATAGACCGCAAGGGCGGATGATCGCCTGGATTTTTTCCACCGGGACATCCATCATGTCGCGCGGATTGTCGGCGAGTTTGAAAAGCGCGGGCGTGACCAGATTGACGCGGACATCGGTGCATTGCGCGGACAGCAGCACGGCGACTAACAAGGTGTAGGGGTCCTTGTGATCGAGCGGAATGGGAGTCTCCGGATAGAGTTCCTGGAGCCGCCGCCGGACGTGATCGGCGCGTTGTTGCTTGAGCATCCGGCGAGCTTCTTGAATGAGTGGGAAAATTGCAATTGTATCTGCCAGTCCCTTGCACTTGGAAAGAACGCTCGCAAGCACTCTAGCAGTCGGCGGCCATTCCTTAATGGTGGCCGGGTCATGAGGTGTGGGGGGCGGATTCCGTGCGCAACTTCCGATTAGCCACCGGGTTTCCCAGCCATGCTGCCACAAGCGGAAGAAACCTGGACCATCTTCGAGGCCGCCCACCTTCTCAATCGTGCGGGCTTTGGCGGCAGCCCTTCGGACATCAAGACCTTCCACGCCCTCGGCCGCGAGAACGCGGTTGACTCCCTGATCCGCCCCACCGAGCCGCTCGACGCCTTTCCTCTTCCGGCTTGGAGCACCGGCGAGGTCGTCCTCGCCGACATGCGCGAACGGATGGAGCAACGCAAGACCATCCAGCAGGCGATGCGCAACCTCTCGCCCGAGGAAGCGGAAAAGACCAGGCGCGAGGCTGGCAAGGCAATGCAAATGGAGGACCGCCAGCACGCCCTCGAAGCGCAGGCGTGGTGGTTCCGCCGCATGCTCAAGACCGCCGCCCCGCTGCGCGAAAAAATGACGCTCTTCTGGCACGACCATTTCGCCACTTCCATCCAAAAGGTGAAGCAGCCGGTGATGATGATCCGCCAGAACGAGTTGTTCCGGCAGAACGCGTTCGGCAGTTCCAAGGATCTCACCCAGGCGATCCTGATGGACCCGGCGATGATGCTTTACCTCGACACCCAGAGCTCGAAAAAGGACATGCCTAACGAAAACTTCGCCCGCGAGGTCATGGAACTCTTCACCCTCGGCGAGGGCAACTACACTGAGCAGGACATCCGCGAAGCCGCCCGCGCGTTCACCGGCTATCAGCTCAACCGGCGGACCGGCGAGGTCATCCACAACAAGCGCCAGTGGGACTCCACCGCCAAGACCGTCTTCGGCAAGACCGGCCCCTTCACCGGCCAGGACATCATCAACCTGATTTTCGAAAAGGAGCAAGCCGCCCGCTTCATGGCCAAAAAACTCTGGGAATTCTTCGTTTATGAAAACCCCTCCGCTGGTGCCCTCGACGCGCTGTCCGCCAGCTTCCAAAAGTCGAACTTCCAAACCGCTCCGCTGCTCCGCGAGATTTTTCTCTCCAAGGAATTTTATGCCGAGGCCTCCATCCGCTCGCAGATCAAGTCGCCGGTCCAATATCTGATAGAAATGCTCAAGCAGCTTGAAATAACCAACCCGCCCGCGGGATTCCCCATCACCGCAGAGCAGCAGTTAGGGCAGATCCTGTTCATGCCGCCCAACGTCGCCGGCTGGGATTGGGGTCAGGCATGGATCAACACCAACACCCTGCTCACCCGCTACAACCTCGCCGGATTCCTCACCAAGGGTGCCGGCCAGGCCGATCCACCGATGGCCGGCGACAACATGAAAACTCCCGGCATGGCACCCGGCCCGAATCGCATGGGCCGCGGCTGGAAAGGCCCGGACTACGGGAAAATCGCACCCCGCACGCTTCGCAAGAATCCCACCGACCTCGTTGATTCGCTCATCTTCCGCTTCTTCCAAAGCCCGCTTCCCGACAAGCCCCGCAGCTCCTTCATCGAATACGCCACCGCCAAAAAAGGCGTCATCTTCACCAACAAGGAAACCGCCGAACTCTGCCACCTCATCCTCAGCACCCCCCACTATCAGCTCTGCTGATGGCACAAATCTCCGATCTCCTATCCCCAATCTCTTCAAGATGAAAACCCGCCGCGACTTTCTGCGCTCCTCCGTCCTCGGCGCCTCCGCCACCTGGACCGTGCCCATGTTCATCGAGCGCACCTTCGCCCAACTCCACGAAGGTGCCCGCGATCTCGCCGTCCAACCGGTCACCGGCAAGGACGACACCATCCTTATCGTCCTCCAGCTCGCTGGCGGCAACGACGGCCTGAACACCCTCGTCCCCTACGCCGACGATGCCTATCACAAGGCCCGCCCGCGCCTTGCCAAGAAGGAAAAGGAAATCATCAAGCTCAGCGATCACGTGGGCCTCAACTCCGCCATGCCATTCCTCGGCTCACTCTTCAAGGAAGGCGATCTCGGCATCGTCCAGGGCGTCGGCTATCCGAATCCTAACCGTTCCCACTTCGTCTCCACCTCCATCTGGGAAACGGCCGACACCACCAACCATTCCAACACCGGTTGGTTAGGCCGCTACTTCGACAACGCCTGTCCCGGTGCCGATCCCACCGTCGGCATCAGTTTCAACAAAACCCAGCCCGAGGCATTCGGAGCTGTGAAAAACCCCGGCGTCTGCCTCAACTCTCCCGAGCTTTATCGTTGGATTCACGGCGGCGGCCAACAAGCCCAGGCCGAGGAATTCTTCGCCGATCTCAACAAGCCCGACGACGATCACGAAGCGGACGACCCCACCGACGGCGGCTCCATCTCCATGCCCGCCGGCGGCAAAATCGGTGGCATCACCGGCGAGGGCAATCTCGCGTTCCTCGAACGCGTCGCCCTCGACGCCCGTGTCAGCTCCGCGAAAATCCTCGAGCTCGCCGCCAAACACAAAACCTCCGTCCGCTACGACGGCTCGCCGCTCGCCCGCAATCTCAACCTCGTCGCCCGCATGATCGCCGGCGGCATGCCCACCCGCGTTTACTACGTCAGCCACGGCGGTTTCGACACCCACAACCAGCAGCTCAACTCCCACGACCGTCTGTTAGCGCAGCTCGACGGCGCGCTGAAATCCTTCTTCGCCGACCTCAAGCAACAGGGCAACGACAAGCGCGTCGTCCTGATGACCTTCTCCGAGTTCGGCCGCCGCGTTGCGGAAAACGCCAGCGCCGGCACCGACCACGGCAAAGCCTCCTGCCTTTTTCTAGCAGGCCCGGGCATCAAGGGCGGACTCCACGGCAGCCACCCGAGCCTCACCGATCTATCGGAGGGCGACATCCGGCACACCGTCGATTTCCGCAGCGTCTATGGCACCCTCCTAACTGACTGGCTCAAGGCCCCGAACCTGAAACCCATCCTCGGCGCGAACTATCCGAAGATGGGACTCATTGGTTGATCCGGATTTGCGGTTTCCGCCCGCGCGGGGTGCGCGTCAAATTAAGGGCGAACTCCTCCAAACGCCGACAAGTGGGCAGATCAAGGATCGGCGGAACGCGTCCGCCGACGCCCATGGAAAGCCCATGTCCCGTGCATCCGCTCATCTCATTGCCAGCTCATGGACATCGGCGAACACGTTTCGCCGCTCCTTGGGCCACGAATCAGCGCCGTCCGCTCCTAACTTGACGCGCGCATGCCCGCGCGGGGGCGAGGTGGAAAGCGCGAAGCGCATGCTAGAGAATTACTCGCGCGGAATCCAGCTCGGTCACCTCTCCGGGGCTTTCGATGATGGCTTTGTCCGCAATCAGGCGGCCAACATTTCGAAATTTGGGGGAAACGACGGAACCCGCCTTCGATTAAGAATCCTTGGCAATGCGGGATTTCACGGCTTAAATTCAAGCGCGTCCGGGGGGGATGTGCGTTTGCGGGATCCACTGACAGGGCTGATAGGGCTCAGGCAGGTCCGCTCGTTGGTTTCCCACGCGCCTTGATACTACCGCAAATGAAGAACAATAGAAACGCGCAGATGGCCGGGTTGGCGGCGCACCTTGGCAATCAGCGCAAGTCCATCCTCAAACGTTGGCGCACGGCCACCGAGGAAGCACCCGGAGTCACGATCGCCTCATCATTGACCCGCGTGCAATTCAACGACCACATTCCTGGGGTTCTGGATGCCTATAACCGCGCCCTAGAGTCATGGCCCGATGCCGCTAGTGCAAGCTCGCAGCTCGACGAGAAGGAACAAATCAACGAACACGGACTGCAGCGCTGGCAGCAAGGCTATCAACTGCGGGATCTCACCCGGGAGTGGGGTCACCTGCACATGTGCGTGATCGCGGAACTGGAGGACTATTCGTTAGCAAATCCGAATGTTGAAAACGCGGTCATGACTGCGGCACGCCATGCATGGTCGAAGTTGTGCTGGGACGGCATCAGTGACAGCTCCACCCAATACTGGCGATTGAATCAAGCGGAGGCGGCCGGCCGCTTGCGCGACCTGGAGCAGGCCTTGGCCACCTTGAACGAACTCGATCAAACCCGCGCCGCCGCGTGGCGGGAGACTGCCCATGATCTCCAAGGCAGTCTGAGTCTGGTGACCCTCGCCAGTTCGGTCCTCCATCGCGAGGATCTGTCCGAACCGGCACGCCATGAGTTTTCCGACCTGGTACAGCGCGGCGTGTCATCCCTGCACGAAATGTTGTATGACTTCATGAGTCTGGCACGTCTTGACGCCGGGCTGGAACACCGCAACCTGTCCTCTTTTGATGCCGCCACCCTGCTGACAGATTTCTGCACAACCTCACAGCCGCTTGCCAAGGCCCGCAGCTTGTTCCTGAAAATGCAGGGACCGCCATCGTTGCCGGTTCAAGGCGACCAGGCGAAAGTCCAGCGCATCCTGCAGAACTTGGTGATCAACGCCCTGAAATACACGGAGCGTGGAGGAGTGACAGTCCTTTGGAAGCCTGTTGACGACCCTATCACGGACAACTGGATGTTCTGCATCCAGGATACCGGACCCGGATTGAATGAAGACCCGGAAACCGCGCCGCTGGCCCATCAGATCCACGAAGCGACCCGGACCGCGCAAGCTGCGGAGGAGTCTCACCCCGAGGACATGACCACCAGTGAAATCGGCAAGGCTCCAACCTTGTCCTCTCTATCCGAATACCGGCACTCTAGCGGAATGGCTGGCGAAGGCGTCGGGCTTTCGATCGTGAAACGTTTGTGCGAACTCCTGGATGCCAGCCTCGAACTGGAAACCAGTCCTGGCAAAGGCACCACATTCCGGGTGATTCTGCCACGCGGATATATCGACGAGCCAGAGTGAATCCACTGGTTCGGACCCTATCAGACCCGTTTAAAACGCACGCTCCCGTGCATCCCCAGAACACCTGACCTCGCCCATGTTTTAGCGGTGGCGGATGATCCCATACTGAAGAAAGGCGTCGGGCAGAATGCCCGCGCCACCGGTGGCCCGGGCATTCTGCCCGGAGCCTTATGCCGCAATTTGATATCACGGTCTACACAACAGCCACTCTGCCTCTCACACGAGGTCAGGTGTTCTGATCCCGCCGAAATCTCCGGCCTGCCGAGGAAGCTTGTGTCTCCTCGGCAGCCGACTAACCAACCGGCTCAATCCTTCCTGGCCAGCTCCTGCCTTTGCAGGAAATCGTAAAGCTTCGCCGCCCCGAAAAGAAACAGCGCGGGTGATGTCAGCGCCGAAAGCACACGGACCTGGGTGACAAGGATCGCACGCACGGGCAACCGATGCAGAAGATAGCCGACTGCGGCAGCACCGAGCACTGATGTCGTCGGGGACTTCCGGATTTGGTTCTCGCACTTCTGGTAACGATGCCGGATGCTCTGCCGCGCGTTGCATAGCGAAACACCAACCATTTCCTCCATGGACATTGGTGCTATCGAATTGTTTGATGAATCATTCATGGCTTACCAGAATTTGAGGTTGTTGCCGATGCGCCCGATTTGATCCGAAAACGAGTCGCCCATCCGCCCGGCGCTGAAGCGGTGGACTCGGTCCATGGCTTTTCCCGCGCCATCCCGTGCCGAATCATATCCCTCATGAACACGTTGCGCCACGGGCGCGAGTGCATCGAAGATCGCATCGCGCACGGCACCCAAAGGCTCGTCCGCATACCGCTCGCTGAACGTCGGCTTTCGCCGGGCCATCACCAACATGTAACCGAGGGCCGCACCAAAGGCGATCGCTCCGAGGACAACGGGCACTGGATTTCGACGCACATACTCCTTGGACGTCGCCAGTGTGTCCTCAGCTCTCAGCGCCGCCGATTGATAGATGTCCTTAGCCGTGTCGCTGGCACGCTTGGCAACGTCCATGGTGGTGTTGGTGAATTCCTTGGCCGCATCTTCGACTGCGCCGGTGATGTCCTTAGCGGCGACGGTTGCTCTTTGGGCCGTCCCCTTGACTGCATCAGCCGCCCAACGGGTAATTTCCTTTGCATCCTCCGGCAACTGACTCACGGGGGACTCTGACTGGATGTGTGTGCTCACGGTATTAGTATTGTTAGTTTGTAGTAGGGGTGCGTGCATCCCTGTGCTGATTCACACCCTACGCACTGCGGCGATCCCCCGCCATGGGGTGTAACCCGACTGAAGGGACGTGGACGGGGGCAATCCAAGAATTTACAACTAACAAAATAATGGTGGCCCCGCGTCACGACTGCGGAATCATCCCAGCCGCTTCCGGATGCGAAGCAGCGCCGCGAACATCCCCCACGCGTCGTGCAGTGGCCGGACCTTGCCGCCGGGTTTTTGAATCCAGGTCACCGGGATCTCCGACCACGCGGCTCCCCCGCGCTTGAGCGCGCAGAGCAGCTCGGAATCGAACGCCAGGCCGTTTTCAAAAAGCCCTGCGACGACGCGCCGGTAGTGACTGCCGCGCAGGACCTTGGCGCCGCACTGGGGGTCCTCGCATTGCAGATCGAGGATCAAATGCGCGGCCAGCAGGAAGCCGTGGTGGAAAATCCTGCGCCACGGGTTTTCCACGAACTGGGTGGTGGCGGTGCGCTTGCGGATGCCCAGTACCGAGACGCCGGACTCCACCGCCGCATGGATGAGGCGCAGCATTTCGCCGGGGCTGACGCTGCCGTCGGCGTCCACGAAGGCGAGCCACGTCGCCTCGGGCCGCAGCGTCCAGGCTTCCCGGACGACCGCGCCTTTGCCGTGATGTCGCGCGGCGAAATGGAGCTGCACGCGGGGGAAAATTTGGCCGAAGGCCTCTTTGAGTTCCCGGAGTGGCGCGTGTTCGTTAGAGTTCGAGCCGTCGTCGGCGATGATCCAGTGGATCGTGAGCGGGGAATCCGCGAGCGCCTTGGCGAGTTCCGCGCCGAAGCCTGCCAGCCGCGACGAGTCGTTCCACACCGGAGTGATGAGCAGAATTTCAACGGGCGAAACGGTCATTGATGGGCTTGAATGCACCAGATTAACATTGCGGGCCAATCGTTTCTTTCATCGCATCCCGGCGTTTGATGAAACATGCATTTATTGTCATCTGTTGGCTCGCCGTGATCGGCTCCGGGGCATTTCTCCGTTTCGAGCAACTCGCCAAGCCCCCGTTCCATGCGGATGAGGCGACTGGCGCGCGGCTCACCTCCGCCCGCATGGAATCGGGAGACTATCACTTCGATCCCGTCCACTATCACGGACCGATCCTGAGCAGCCTCGCCATTCCGCTTTGCAAAGTGCGCAGCGAAAGCGGTTGGCGGGAAATGACCAAGACCACTCCGCGGCTGCTCACCGCGATCGCCGGCTGCTTGCTGTTGCTCGTGCCGCTGCTGTGGCGCAGGCGCTTCGGCGACGCGCCGGTGCTGTTAGCCGCCGCGCTTCTGGCGACCTCGCCGCTGCTCGTTTACTACAGCCGGATGTACATCCACGAGTCGCTGCTGGTGTTGTTCGGGATGCTGGCACTCGTTTCGCTGACCCGCGCGCCGCGCTGGGGGATGCCGGGATTGTTGATCGGCCTGATGTTCGCCACCAAGGAAAGCTTCGCTATCAGCATCATCGCCTGGGCGGGTGCGGCGCTGTTGATCGCCGTGGAAAACCACAAGCAGCTTGATCGCGCGTGGTGGATTTCCGCCTGGCGCGAATACCGCGTGCCGCTCGGTCTCTCGCTGGTCACCGCGGCGTTGACCGCGGGATTCTTCTACACCGACGGCTTTCGCCAGCCACACGGGGCCATCGATGCGGTGCGCACCTTCTTCGTCTATCAGACGGTGGACGGGCACGACAAACCGTTCGGCTACTATCTCGAGTTGTGCATGGTCCCGGCGAAATCCGGTGGTGTCTGGTGGTTCGGCACGCCGGTGGCGGTCCTCGCGCTGCTAGGGTTTGTCGGCAGCTTTCGGCGCGGCGCGCATGGGCGCGGCGTCATCCGTTTTCTAACTTACGCGACGCTCGGACATTTCCTCATCTACAGCACCATCCGCTACAAGACGCCGTGGCTCGCCTGCCTGCCGTGGGCGCATCTCTGTCTGCTCGCCGGCTTCGCCGTCGCGGGGTTTCCCTCCCAGCGGCAGTGGCTGAAAGTGGCGCTCTACCTGTTGGTTGGCGTGTGCCTCATCTCCCAGTTCCGACAAGCCCGGCAAGCCAGCGGACGCTTCGCAGCGGACCCGCGCAATCCCTTCGCCTACGTCCCGACTCGCAATGAGATCGAGACCCTAGAGCCGTGGCTCAAGCAACTCGAACAGATCGCACCCGGCGGCACGCTCGAACCCATCGGCGTCATCGGTGCGGATTACTGGCCGCTGCCATGGTATCTCCGCTCGTTCGCGAAAATCGGTTACTGGCCGACTCCGCCGGACGATCTAACATCGCTGCCGCTGGTTTTCGCCATGCCGGAAATGACGGCCACGGTCGCCAACCAACTCCAGCACTCCCACACCCCGCTGCCACGCGGACTGCGTGCCGGAGTGGCGGTGACTCTATTCGTGAAAAACGACATCTGGAACCATTGGCAGGAAAACGCCAAATGACTTCGCCGCCACCAGCCCATTTGTTCACGCACGAGGCGATGAACACGACCTTCAGCCTGCGGATTTGTGAACCCAGCCAAGCCGTCGCCGCCGGCATGGCCAGGGAGTGCTTCGAGCAACTCGATTTCCTCGAATCGCGCCTGAGCCGCTTCATCGAAGGCAGCGACATTTCACGGATCAACGCCCTGCACGCCGGCGAAACCCTCTACCTCAGCGAGTCCACCCACCAATGCCTGTTAGCCGCGCTCGACGCTTGCGCCCGCACCGGCGGCTTGTTCGACATCACGCTCGGCAGCCGCATCGCCCATCAGAAATCCGGCGACAGTGGAGCCATCCCGGCGCTCGCCGGGCGACTCACGATTCATCCCGACGTGGCGGCAGTCACCTGCGAATCCCCCGGCCGCGAGTTCGATCTCGGCGGCATCGGCAAGGGCTTCGCGCTCGACCAACTGCGGCGGCTCCTCGTCGACTGGGGCGCGGACGGCGGGCTGTTAGCTGCCGGTGCCAGCTCGCTGCTCGCCTTCGGCCCGCACGCGTGGCCGGTCGATCTAACTGGCGACAGCGAGTCGCTCCGCATCGCCCTGGCGAATCAATCCCTCAGCGCCTCGGGCAGCGGCATCCAGGGCAGCCACATTGTCCATCCAGAAGGCCCGCAAGCCATGCCTGCAAGTCCCTGCCGCCGGGTGTGGGTGACTGCCCCCACCGCCGCGCTGGCGGAAATCTGGTCCACCGCGCTGATGCTGATAGAGCCGGATGAGATCGCGGATCTCATCGCCGGAGACGAGACGCTTGCGGCCATTTACATGGACCGTGAGGGAAGTGTGAAAAGCGTTGATCGCCGTTAGAGGCCGGGATTTTACCAAGAGTTTACAAACAGAGACCCCTCCGCCGGATACAGCTCCGGTCATGAAGGCATCCCGAATTCTGGTTAGTGTGTGGATATCGGCGGCATTGGCATCGGCCGCGGAAGAAACGGTGGTGACGCCCAGCGTCGAATCCGTCGCTCTTTTCAAGAACGGACTCGCCGGATTTGCGGTGCGGTTTCCCGTGGTTGACCCCACCGGGGGCCATTGCTAGCGTCCGCGCCCCGTCATGAGCGCCGCCCCGAATTACAAAGACACCCTTACGCTTCCGCAAACGACTTTCTCGATGCGTGGAGATCTGGTGCAGAACGAACCCGCCCGCCTTGCGATGTGGTAAAACGACGGGCTTTACGAGAAAATCCTCGCCCGCCGCCGCACGCAGAATGCCCCGGAATTCATCCTCCACGACGGTCCGCCGTTCGCGAATGGCGACGTCCACATGGGCACCGCGCTGAACAAACTGCTCAAGGATCTGGTCGTTAAATCGAAGACGATGGCCGGATTCGCCGCGCCGTTCGTGCCCGGCTGGGACTGCCACGGACTGCCGATCGAGTTCAAGGTCGTCAAGGAAACCGCCGGTCTGGAGCCTGCGGAGATCCGCCGCCGTTGCACGGATTTCGCCCTGAAATATATCGACATCCAGCGCGGTTCGTTCCGCCGGCTCGGGGTATTCGGCGACTGGAACAGCCCGTATCTCACGATGAATCCCGGCTACGAGGCGAGCATCCTGCGAGTCTTCGCGAAGCTCGTGGAGAACGGTTCGATCTATCAGGCGAAGAAGCCGGTTCAGTGGTCCTATGGCGCGCAAACCGCACTTGCCGAGGCCGAGGTCGAGTATCAGGACAAGGAAAGCCCGGCGGTTTTCGTGAAGTTCCCCCTGTTGGAAAGTTGTTTTCACTCCGCCAGCATGGTGATCTGGACCACCACCCCGTGGACGCTCCCGGCGAATCTCGGGATCGCGGTGCATCCGGAGTTCACCTACGTCGTCGGCAAGTTTTCCGATGGCGATCGCGAGGAAAATTTCATCATCGTCCGCGAACTCGTCGATGCGTTTTCCGAAAAAACCGGTTTCAAGCTCGTCGAAGTGCTTGAGGAAATCAGAGGCCGCGCGCTGGAGGGCTTGGAGGCCTTGCATCCGTTCCTCGACCGCAAGTCGAAGCTCATCCTCGCCAACTTCGTCACCACCGAGACCGGCACCGGCGCGGTCCACATCGCTCCGGGCCATGGCTCGGACGACTACATGGCCGGCCAACAGAACGGCCTCGCGGTTCTATCACCTGTCGATAACGAAGGGAAGTTCACCGAGGAAGTCGGCCTGTCCGAACTCGTCGGAGTCCATGTTTTCAAGTCGAACGCCCGCATCATCGAGATCCTCGACGAAAGCGGTCATTTGTTAGGCCAGGAAGTTTACAAGCACTCCTACCCGCATTGCTGGCGCTCGAAAACACCGATCATCTTCCGCGCCGTGGAGCAGTTCTTCATCTCGCTCGACACCCTCCGCGGCCAGGCGCTAGCGGAAATCGACAAGGTCGAGTGGCTTCCCGCCTGGGGCCGCAACCGGATCTACGGCACGGTCGAGTCCCGCCCGGACTGGTGCATCTCGCGCCAACGGACGTGGGGAGTGCCGCTGCCCGTCTTCTTCAGTGAAAGCGGTGAGGTCATCATCTCGTCGGAACTCGCGCTCAAGGTCGCCGACCTCGTCGAGAAAGAAGGCACCAACGTCTGGTTTGAGAAAACCGATGCCGAACTCGCCGGTCTGCTAGGTCTGCCCGCTGGCGTGAAAAAGTGCCGCGACACGCTCGATGTCTGGATCGACTCCGGCTGTTCGCACGCCGCCGTGTTGGACGCGCATCCGCAGCTTCATTGTCCGGCCGATCTCTATCTGGAAGCCACCGACCAGCACCGCGGCTGGTTCCAGAGCTCGCTGATGCTCAGCACCGGCTACCGGGGCCACGCGCCTTACAAGACCGTGATGACCCACGGTTTCGTCGTCGATAAGGACAAGAAGAAGCTCGCGAAATCCGATGCAGGGAAGGCCGGCAAGCCGACCGATGCCGCGTATTTCTACAACCAATACGGAGCCGACATCGTTAGACTCTGGGTTTCCTCCGTGGATTGGCAGAACGAAGTTCCCTTCGGCGAGGATCTCTTCAAACAAGTCGCAGAACCTTACCGCCGCCTGCGCAACACGCTGCGGATCCTGCTAGGAAATCTCGATGGCTACCAATCCGTCGAAAATCCCGAATACACCCTGCTCGACCGCTGGATCCTCGAGCGCCTTCACGAGGTTGTCAGCGAATGCCGCAAGGCCTACGAAGCCTACGAATTCCGCAAGGTCTTCAACGCGCTCAACAACTTCTGCACCCACGATCTATCCGCCATCTACATCGATGCGACCAAGGACCGGATGTATTGCGACGCGGCGGATTCCCCGCGCCGCCGTGCGTCGCAGGAGGCGATGCACCAGATTTTCACCAACGTGGCCCAACTGCTCGCGCCGATCCTCGCCTTCACGGCGGACGAAGCATGGGAGCATGCCGCGTTCACCACCGGCACGGTGCACGAACAGGACTTCCCCGAACCTAACACCACATTCGCTCCAGGCGAGGCGACCGGCCAGGTGAACCGGCTTTTCGAAATCAAATACGCGATCCAGACCGCCATTGAAGGCCGCATCCAAGCCAAGGAATTCACCCGCAATAACGAGGCGGATGTTTCTCTAACGATCCCTGCGGCTGACTCCGGCTTGCTCGGTCTGCTCAACGACCGCGACTTCGCCACCGAGTTCTTCATCATCGCCGGCCTAACCGCGACGACGGGCGAGGAGCTTGGTGCCACCGCCAGCAAGACGGAGCATTCGCTTTGCCCGCGCTGCCGTAAGCATGAGCCGCTGCTAGAGAGCGGGCTGTGTGTCCGCTGCGACGCCGTTTGTAAATAGGTCTTATACGACCCATAGGACCTATTTGCCCCATGAATTTTTTCAAGCTCCTTCTCTTCCTCACGCTCCCGCTCTACATCCTCGACCAGGTCACGAAGTTCTGGACCGTGGGGAGATTCCCGCCGCCGGGGTCGCCCGATAGTTTCGACATTCCGGTGATCGAGAACTTCTTCCACCTGGTCCGCGTCCACAACCAGGGAGTCGCCTTCGGGTTTGGCAATGGCACCGCTTGGGCTCCGATCGTGTTCCTGTTCGTGCCGGTCTTGGCGCTGACCATGATCCGCATTTTTTGGAAAAAGGGGGTCTTCAATCACCCGCTCTCCAGGATCGCCGTGGCGCTGTTGCTGTGCGGGATCTTCGGCAATCTAACTGACAGGCTGGTCCAGGGTTTCCTGCTCGACGAGTTCAAGTCCGCCAGCCTCTGGCAGCGTCTGGCGGGAGGCTATGTGGTGGATTTCATTTCGATCAAGCTGCCGCTGTATGACAAGCTCGTCCCGAGCAGTGATGGCTGGTGGCCGGCGTTCAACGTGGCGGACTCCTGCATCTGCGTCGCCGCAGTTCTGTTATTCATCGGCGGTCTCCGCGACGAGCAGCTCGCGAAGAAAAAGGCCTGAAGGCTTCCGCAAGTAGTTCCGGCTTCAGCCGGTCTCGGGCGTAAGAGAAGACCGCTTGAGAGCGGAACTACGGACGAAGAAAATTTCAAAAATCTTCCCTACGTTTTTGCCGACCATTTTGGGGCGAACTACTAAATGTATCATAGTTTTCGGATTGACGCTACCACATGCAGGAATAGGCTAGGCGGCGTTGCTATTCATAACCGTCCATGCGTTGCGTCCAATGTGGTTCCCTCAAAGACAAGGTCCTCGATTCCCGCTCATCGAAGGACGGGACCACGATTCGTCGTCGCCGCGAGTGTTTGAAGTGCTCCTACCGCTACACGACCTACGAGCAGATCGAGCGCACCGAGCTGCGAGTGGTGAAGCGGGATGGCACGCGCGAGGCTCTCAAGCGCGAGAAGCTGATGAGTGGCTTGATCAAAGCCTGCGAGAAGCGGCCGGTGCCGATGGACCGGCTCGACCGCGCGGTGGAGGAAATTCTAACCGACCTGCACAAGGACCATCTCAGCGAGGTGCCCTCCGCGATCATCGGTGGCAAGGTGATGGACAAGCTCCATCAGATCGATCCGGTGGCATAC
>JANOZJ010000400.1:0-1541 GCA_031429315.1 Akkermansiaceae bacterium | reverse complement strand
GGAAATCGCCCGGTTGGTGCGCGCCCGCGTGGCCGAAGCGGAGGATGTGAGGGTCCGCGAAACGGAAGATGGCAAGGAGATTCCCGCCCTGCCGGACTGGCTGTTAGCGCTGACGGCGACGTCCACGGAACAAGTCGCGGCGGCCATCGGGGAGTTGAACCAGGTCTATCAGGAAAGCGCGCGCGCGTTCACTCTCATCGAGCGGCCGAAAGGTTGGAAGCTCTACACCAAGCTGGAATACGGCGAATTCGTGCGCCAGCTTTTCCCCGGCCGCAAACCCGAGCGGATGAGCGGCCCGGCGATGGAAACCCTAGCGATCATCGCCTACCGCCAACCGATCACCAAGGCCGCCATCGAGGCAGTGCGCGGCGTGGCCTGCGACGGGATGATCCAAAAACTTCTCGACCGCGACCTGATCCGGATCGGCGGGCGGGCGGAACTGCCGGGGCGGCCGTTGCTCTATGAAACGACCGATCTGTTCTTCGAGCACTTCGGCATCCGATCGATCGACGATTTGCCGAATGCCACGGAACTCCGCAAGGTGAAGCTGCCCGAGCCCAAGGACAGCACCGCCCCGGCTGGCGAGGGCGAACAACAACTCGCCCTGGGCGCGGTCGGCATTCCGGCGGCGGCCGCCGGCGACCCATCCTCCACTGAAGTCTAACATCCAAATTTTGCCGTGAATCTCGACGACATCCGATTCCAGATCGACACGATCGACCGCGATCTGCTCGACCTGCTCTCCCGCCGCGCTGATCTGGTCCATGAAGTGGGCGTGGTGAAAAAACGCGACGGCCTGCAGATTTACGCGCCCGAGCGCGAGGAAGCCTTGCTGCGGCGGCTCATCGAGATCAACGCCGGCCGCCTGCCGGAGAAGTCGATCCGCGCGATCTATCGGGAAATCATGTCCGCCGCGCTCGCGCTGGAGGACGATCTAACCATTGCCTACCTCGGTCCGGAAGGGACGTGGACCCATCAGGCGGCGATCAAGAAATTCGGCCACTCGGTGAACTATTCCGCGCAGCCGAATTTCTCCGATGTCTTCGACCAAGTCGCCCGCCGGACCGCGAATTACGGGGTCGTGCCGATCGAGAACTCCACCGAAGGCGCGGTCTCGCACACGCTCGATTTGTTCGTGGACTCGCCGCTGCACATCTGCGCGCAGATTTTACTGAGGATCGAAAACGGCCTGATGGCAGCGATCCCGCGCGGGGAAATCAAGACGCTCTATTCGCATCCGCAGGTTTTCGGCCAATGCCGGAACTGGATTCTGAAAAATTTCCCGGAGGCGGATCTGGTCGAGGTTTCCTCCACCACCAAGGCCGCCCAGATCGCCCGCGACCAAGGAGTGCAGGGAGCCGCCGCGCTCGGTGGCCCGCTCGCCGCGGAAATGTATGGTCTGACGCTGCTGGAAGAATCGATCCAGGACCGCGCCACCAACACCACTCGGTTTCTGGTCATCGGCGAGAAACCCTGCCCGCCGACGGGCAATGACCGGACCTCGATCCTGTTCGCGATCCGCGACCGGCCCGGCTCGCTGG
>JANOZJ010000399.1:0-7439 GCA_031429315.1 Akkermansiaceae bacterium | reverse complement strand
CGACGCTTTGTCTCTCGGTCGCCCTCCGTCGTGGCGACGGGCGGAACCTATTCCGCCCCCGCGACGCCGGTCAATCCATTTTGTGGTGTTTTTAAGAAGTTTTTTAATTCAATCCGCAAGTCGTTTAAAGTGAATGATTTTCACGAGCTAGGATTCCTGACACCAGTCCATTGGACGCCTAAACGATACTTCGTTTGGACGCAGAATGAGAGTAATCGGGTGACGATTTTGCAACAGTGGCCCGAGAAATCCCGGAATCATCGAACCGGGAGAGGCTGACGATGCACCCCCTCAGAGGTTCTCGGGACCGCTTTTCCGAAGGCGAATGGAGACCGCGAATCCACCGGTTGATGGAATCGAAGCGGAGGTTTCTCCGCCGCAGGCCTCGATGGCGGCACGGACGATGGCAAGCCCGAGCCCACTTCCTCCGGTATCGCGACTGCGGGAGCGATCCGGGCGATAGAATGGCTCAAACAAGCGCGGCAATTCATCGGGAGGAACGCCGGGACCGTCATCAGTCACCGTGATGGTGACGAAGTCGGTATCTTCGAACGCGGCGATGACGACTTTGGCATCGGGTCCGCCGTGAACCCTGGAATTGCGAATGAGATTCCCGATAGCCCGGCCGAGCAAGGTGGGATCCGCGATGACTGTTAGGCCGGGCGGGATGTTGATTTCCGGCGCTGGATCCCCGCCTTCGCGGGCGACGACTTCGCGAAACAGGGGTTCAAGGGGAACTGATTGCCTGCGCGGCGTCCGATTGCCGACGCGCGAGAAGGCGAGGATCTCTTCGACAAGCGTAGCCAGTTCCTGGGCGTCCGCCTCGATCGAGGACAATCGGGCTTGGTCGGCGTCGCCAAGTTTCATCTCGAGGATTCCGAGTCCGGTGCGGAGGCGGGCGAGAGGTGCGCAGAGTTCGTGGGCGGCGTCTCCGAGGAACCGCTTCTGACCGGAAACAAGATGGTCCAGCCGATCCGCCATGGATTCGATCGCGTGACCCAGGTTTCCGAGTTCATCATTGCCACGCGACGGGAGTGAGATCTTGAACTGGCCCGCCGCGATGCGATCCGCAGCGACCGTTAGACGGCGGATGTAGCGGGTGATGCCCCAGACAAATGGCGTCCAGAAGGCGAGGCTGAGCGCGAGCACCGCAAGCCCGCCCAAGAGCCAAGGTTTAAACTCGAAAAACATGCCCGAGCCGTCCAAGCCGTTGGCCCGGATTAGCAGCAACTGGTGGCGGCGGGGCTGGCCGGGAGCGCCGGACAGGACCAATTGCACCCCCGCCCAGTAACCATCGCCATTTGCACCGCGAAGCAAGAACACCGGACGATTGGGGGGCAGGGAATCCTGGGTCCGCGAACCCGTTCCGTCTGCAGGCGGTGGTTCGCGAAACGGCGGCCTATTCTCCAAGTCATCGAAAGGAGGCGGTCCCGGGTCTTCAGGAAAATCACGACCTAACGGAGGCCGGCGGTTGCCCATGGGTGGCGGCGGGCGGCGAAGCCCGGGCGACCCGCCCGGTGGCGGAGGAAGCGCGGTTCTCGCGCGATCTAACACGTTCGGGGGGACCGTGAAGGGAAAGCTCTTTGGGTCCTCGAAATCGAAAATAGCCGCTGTGACGTTTTTCTTTCGAGCAAGCGCCTCGATGGCGCCGTTCCATTGTTGCCGCGGGCGATCGGTGATTTCCTCGCGGGCGGCGTCCCCGAAGGTCCGGAGTCGCTCGCCGGCGGAACCGCTGAGCAACGAATCCAAGCCGAGACCTAACTGCCATCCGACGAATCCGACGAAGGCCAGGGCCAAAATCACCAGGTGCAGGAACAACCATCCGAGCACCTTGGCCAGCAGGGGAAAGTAGGGGCCGGGTTTCATGGTTGGCCGAAATCCGAGGCTTCGGGTTCGTGCAGCGTGTAGCCGATTCCGCGGATCGTGCGGATGAAGCGCGGGTTCTTCGCATCGTCGCCGAGCTTTTTCCGGAGTGATGAAACGTGGACGTCGATGGAACGGTCAAAGATGTCGAAGCGCCGCTCGGACACTTCCTCGATGAGACGCTCGCGGGTTTTGACGCGGCCCTTGGATTTGAGGAGCGCGGCGAGGATGGCAAACTCCAGGGTAGTTAGATCTAGCGGATTGTCGCCGAGGACCACGGTGTGGGTTTCCTCACAGAGACGAAGCCCGCCGGCGCAAAGCTCGCGAGGCGCGTCATCGCCAATCTGGGCCCGCGAGCGGCGGGTCACCGCGCGCAGGCGGGCCAGCAGCTCGCGGGAAGAAAACGTCTTCGGCAAATAGTCGTCCGCGCCGATTTCAAGACCCACGATGCGGTCCGCTTCGTCGCCAAGCGCGGTCAGCATCAGCACCGGAACATCGGATTTTTTCCGCAGCTCCTTGAGCACGCCGAAGCCGTCGAGGCCCGGCATCATCACGTCGAGGATCACCGCCTCATAGGGAGATGCCAAGGCTTCGGCAAGGCCATCAAGGCCGTTGTGGCGGAGTTCGACCTCGTAGCCCATCGGTGTTAGATAGTCGCGGATCAGCCCGGCGAGCTTGCGATCATCATCAACGACCAGGAGACGTCGACAGCCTTTGGGTTCCATCATTGGAAATCTCTTAGCAGGAAGCGCCGCGATGCGCCCACAGGATTTACACAAAATTTACACTTTCGCGGGTGAATCCACACACGGCATTCACACGAGACCGGTTCCATCGGCAGTGTTCCACCTGAGCGGAGCACCAACCACAACCCCAGAAACCATGAAAACAAACCACATCCACTTGTTACTCGCCCTAGCCGCCACAATCACCGCAAGCGCTACGGAACCAACGCCGCCGGTTGACCGCCGCCCTCCGCCTCCGCAGCCTTTGCTCGTGGCGCTAGACGCCAACCGCGATGGCAAACTATCACCGGACGAGATTGCCAGTTCATCGTCGGCACTGGGCGACCTCGACAAGAACGACGACGGCCAGCTCACTCGCGAGGAGCTCCTGCCGCGCCCCCCGAAGGACAAAACCAAGCAACCACCGCCTCCCGCCCGCAACGGCCCGTCGCCACTGATGGCGGCGCTGGATCAGGATAAGGACGGCATCCTATCAGCCGATGAAATCGAAGACGCCCCGTTGTCGCTCGCATCACTTGACCGAAACGACGACGGCACCATCTCCCGCAAGGAGCTTAATCCCGGTAAGCCGCCTATCAATAAGGACACCTGAGTGGACTCGCGCCAAATGAAGTGAAATGAACCCGACCTAACCAAAACCAAAACCAAATCCATGAAAACATTCCTATTGCCATGGATGCTCGTCGTCGCGACGAGTGTCACCGCCTCGGCCCAACGCCCCCCGCCGCAAGGGGACCGGCGGCCGCCACCCGTCCCACCCCTGATCGCCGTCTTTGACACGAATCACGACCGGGAGTTGTCCGCCGATGAGATCCACGCGGCGGCGCAGGTTCTCGGAAAATTCGATAGAAACCGTGATGGCAAAATCACTCCTGAGGAGCTCCGGATGCCACCACCTCCCGATGGCAAAAGGGAACCGAAAGATCCCCCGCCCGGCAAACCTCCGGTCCCGCCCATCATCGCGGCGCTTGATGTGGATCACGACGGCACCATTTCCGCCGCGGAACTCGCTGACTCACCCGAATCGCTCAAGGTGCTCGACAAAAACGGCGATGGCGAACTGTCCCCTGAAGAACTCCGCCCCCACGGACCGCCGCCACGCGCGGACGGTCAGGACGGCGATGGTCGCCCGAATGGACCGCCCCCCGGCGAAGAAGACGGCGAGGCTGGAGGAGTTGAATAAATTGATCTAACATCCGACATCGTCCCGGTCCGGCCAGATTGCCCGGACCGGGATTTTTTGTTAGCGGCTCGCTCATGCGTCGTCCCAGAAGCCGTGGATCTTGTCGATCTCCCGCCGGTCGCGTTTGGTAGGACGGCCCTTGGCGACTTCATGTTTGGCCGCGTGCCAGAGCTTCAGCGCCTCGTAAACCTCCGGTTTTGTTAGATCCTCGTAACAAGCCCGTGCCTCGGGAGCTCCCACCCGTTTTTCGATCACCACGACCACGGAAATCCGCCGGACGCCCGGGCCTTCGGCGAACGGGATCTCCAACAGATCGCCCGCCTGGACGGTCGAAGCGGGTTTGAGCGGGTGGCCGTTGCGTTTCACTTTGCCGGTGGCGCACGCGTCCGCCGCGAGACCCCGGGTTTTGCAAAAACGGGTGGCCCACAGCCATTTGTCGGCACGGACGGATTCAGACATGCTTGGGAAGTTGCAAAAATCTCCCGAGCTAGGCAACAACGACCTCTTACATTCATCCCCGGCGATTGGAATAGTCGTTAGCGCCAGACCCGCTACAACGAGACCCTATGCAAACCATACCGTTTGGGCCGCCCTGCCATCTATCAGGAATCATCGAAACCCTCGCTCCCTACTCCTCATGGCTCTGGCTCGTTGTCGCGCTGGTGATCCTCGTCGCCTTCTTCCGGCCTATCCTGCAGCTCCTCGGCGTCGTCATCGTGCCCGAGGACCGGATCGGCCTGGTGACCAAGAAATTCGTGATCATGGGCGAGCACAAGGAACTCCCCAGCGGCCGCATCATCGCGCTGAATGGCGAGGCCGGTTTCCAATCGCAGACACTCGCCCCCGGGCTCTATTTCTGGAAATGGATCTGGCAATATGAAATCACCCTGCAACCTCTAACCGTGATCCCCGACGGCCTGATAGGCCTGCTCATGTCCAAGGACGGCGGCGAGCTGTTAGCCGGGGCCGTGCTCGCCCGGCGGGTCGATTGCCAGATGTTCCAGGATGCGGAAATGTTCCTACGTGCCGGCGGACAAAAAGGCCGCCAAGCTGCCTTCCTCACGCCCGGCACCTATCGGATCAACGCCTTCCTGTTCGAGGTCACGCTCGCGAAAATGACCCAAATCAGCGAGAACATGGTCGGCATCGTCACCACCCTCGACGGCGCACCGCTGCCTGAAGGCCAGATCGCCGGCCGCGTGACCGAGGGCCACAGCAATTTCCAAAATGCCGACGCCTTCCTCGCTGCCGGTGGCAGCCGCGGACTGCAGCCGCAGGTCATTCTAGCAGGTTCGTATTTCCTCAACACCTGGTTCGTCCACATCGAGGAAATCCCAATGACGGAAATTTCCATCGGCTCGGTCGGCGTCGTCATCAGTTACTACGGCGACGAAGGCGTGGACGTCAGCGGACTCGATTTCAAACACGGCAACATCGTGGCGAAAGGCCACAAGGGCGTCTGGGCGGAACCACTCGGACCCGGAAAATACCCGCTCAACACCTACATCCTGCGTGTCGAACATGTGCCCACCACCAATCTCGTCCTCAACTGGGCCAACGCCCGCAGCGAGGCCCATCAGCTCGACAAGCACCTCTCCACCATCACCGTGCGAAGCAAGGACGGCTTTCCCTTCAACCTCGATGTCTCCCAGATCATTCACATCCCCATGGTCGAGGCCAGCAAAGTGATCGCCCGCTTTGGCAACATGAACAATCTGGTCTCACAGGTGTTAGAGCCAACCATCGGCAACTATTTCCGCAACAGCGCGCAGGACAGCGACGTCATCGCCTTCCTCTCCACCCGCAAGGAACGGCAAGCCTCCGCCCGCTCCCACATCAACGCCGTGCTCGACCAATACAACGTCAACGGCGTGGACACCCTCATCGGCGACATCGCCCCGCCCGACTCGCTCATGAAAACCCTCACCGACCGCAAAATCGCCGAGGAACAAAAAATCACTTACGACACCCAGCGGATGGCCCAGGAAACCCGCCAAGACCTCGAGAAACAAACCGCCATCGCGGACATTCAGAAGCAAATCGTCCAGGCCGACCAAGGCGTGCAGATCGCCGAGCGGGTGGCCGATGCCGCCGTGAAAAAAGCCGGCGGTGACGCCGCCAGCGTCAAGCTCAACGCCGCCGCCGAAGCGGAGCGCACCAAAGTCCTCGCCGATGCGGAAGCCCGCCGGATCGCCCTAACCGGTAACGCCGAGGCCGAGAAAATTCTCGCCATCGGCAAGGCCAACGCCGAGTCCTACCAGCTTCAGGTCAACGCCATGGGCGGCGACAATTTCACCCGCACCAAGATCGCCGAGATCATCGGCAAGGACAAAGTGAAGGTCATGCCGGACATCCTCATCACCGGTGGCGGCAATGATTCTAACGGAGCCCTTTCCGGCCTGCTGGGCATGAAGCTCATGGAAGAACTCGGCGGCAAAGCGACCCCGCCGCCGGTGAGTCCGGCGGCCGTGAAACCTCTCGAGCCGCTTTCCTGAGGCTCGTCCGATTCCGACCTTGGCCTGATGCCGCTTCACTCGCCCCGCGGTTGCAGCGTCAAATCAGGCCAAGTTCGTTAGAGTCGTTTCACAGCTCCCACAATTTCCGCAACGGCACCGCCGGATGCCTTGACCCGCCGATGGGCAGGACATCCCAGCCGTCATAGAGCACGCAGCCACCTTGAAAATCCTTGCCGCATTGGTCCGCCAGACGATCCAAGCCACGCCCGTCCTTCGCGTTCACCGAGCGGCTGGCCTTGACCTCGATGCCCCACACTTTTTCGCCGCGGGTGATGACCAGATCCACCTCCACCTGATCCTTGTCCCGGTAGTGCCAGAAGCGGAGGTCCTGATCCGTCCACGCCGCCTGGGCGATGACCTGTTGGATCACGAAGGTTTCCAGCAAATGCCCCATGCGATCGCGCCGCCCGAGCCAGTCCCCGGCTGATAGATCCGACAGCGTCGCCGCCAAACCGCTGTCCACAAGATGGACTTTCGGCGTCTTGATCAACCGCTTCGCCGGATGCCGGTGCCAGCTTTGCAACGACCTGATGAGAAACAGTCGCTCCAGGATCGCCAGATAATGCTCCACCGTCCCGCGATGCAGGCCGAGTTCCTTCGAGAGGCTCGTGACGTTCAGCAACGAGCCGGTGCGCAGCGCAAGCATTTCAAACAAACGCCCGACTTCACGAGCGTCCTTCACTTGCGCGATGTCCTGCACATCCCGCTCAATGATCGATTTCAAATACTGCCGATGCCACTGCCGAGCCCGCTCCGGCGAACGGGTGAGCGGTTCCGGGTAACCGCCCGACACCACGCGGTGAGGAAGATCCGGCGAAAAATCCTCGCCTTCACCGACCATCGGCGAATTTCGGAGACTGCCATCGAGAAATTGCCGCAGAAAATCCCCGGCATTCCGCTCTTTTTCCGACTCGGTCAATGGCTGCAAAGGAATCACTTCCATCCGTCCTGCCAGGGATTCGTTGACGCCCGGAAGCAGTAGCAAATTCGCCGAGCCTGTTAGCAAGAACCGCCCCGGCCGCCGGCCCCGATCCACCGCGCGCTTGATGGCCGTCAACAAGGCCGGCACCCGCTGGACTTCATCCAAAGTCACCCGCGCGGGCAACCGAGCCACGAATCCATCCGGATCCT
>JANOZJ010000398.1:0-2455 GCA_031429315.1 Akkermansiaceae bacterium | reverse complement strand
GAGGAGCTTCTTGTATTCCGCGCTGGCGCGGGCGCGGCAGATCGCGCTGGCCGGGCCGTCGAAGAAATCGAAGGCGAGCTGCTCGGGTGTGAGCTTGGCACCGCGTTGCTCTTTCTTGCCGGCGGGCGGCGGGGCTGGCGTTGGAATGATCTTCAATTCCTCCATCAAGCTGGCTTCCGTCTCGCCATCGCAAAGCGAGGTGACGATCTTCAGCATGGCTTCCATCTGCTCGGGTGGCAGTGCCAGGGGATTCTCCGACTGGAAAATCGTGAGGGTGTTTTTCCCGCCAGGGAGGGTCTTCAAGGAGCGCTTGGCTTTGGCTTTCACGGCCTCGAACTTCTCGATCAGCCGGTTTGCCGTGCGCTCGTGGATGTCGAGTTCCTCCTTCACGATGTCCGCCCAGGTGCGGAAATCGGACAGGCTGTCCGATTTCTTTTTCCCCCGGTGAACGCCACTGGCCTTCTTGAGCATGAAGAGCTGCCAGCCGAGCCAGGCTTTGCCGTAGAGATACTCCCGGCCGGCATTCTGCACGCGGACGAGGGTTTGGCGGACGCCGTCCCACGCCGGGTCTTTGGGACGCTCGGTGGTGACCTCGGGATCCGCCGCCCGCTCGGTGGTGACTTTGTCGGCGAGGACTTCGATCGGGAGTTTCAGCGTGGGCTGGGTTTTCTTGATCGCCTGCTTGAGCCAGAGGGATATGGTGAGCATGCCAACACCAAAATGTTTAGCCGCCTCGGCTTGACCACCACGGCCATGGTCGGCGTTGTATGCGTTGACCCAATTCACGACTGCGATTTTTTGGGCGTCGGAATAGGTGTGAGGAGCGGGTTTGGCAGTGATGGAGCTATCGACTTTCGTGAGGGCGCGACGCAACGCTTGCTTGAGACTTGCGCGGCCCTGTCCGCGGACTTCTAGCGTCTGGGCGTCCATGAGGATCTGTTTCAGATCCGGGTTGAATTTTTCCGCGTTGGCTTTGAGAAGCCGGTCAATTTCCCGGATGCCGGCATCGGCAGAGGCATTGATGAGATCGCGAGCGAGATCGAAGGGTGTGGGGTTGGTGACTGACATGAGGATAGTTAGAGGCCGTTGGAGGCGGAGGCGGTTTGAAAGCGTGAGGAAAATCCGCTGACGGTGTGGCAGCCGTTGATGAAATCGCAGAGCTGGCCAACGGTCCGGAAATCCGCGGTTTCGGGCAGTTCGATGGCGAACGCGTCTTCCAGGGTTAGAATCAGTTCGATCTGCGCCAGGGCATCCATGCCGAGATCTTCGCGGATGGTGGTTTCCTCGGTGATGTCACAGCGCTGCACGCCGGTCATGGCCTCCAGGATGGAGATCAGTTTTTCAAGGGTGGTATCGGAGTCCAAAGAGGTTGAGAGTTGAGGGTTGATAGTTGATGGCCAGAGGAAGAGTCAGCGCTCGCGGGCTTCCTGCTTGTCGCGGGCCTGATAGAACCGGACGGCGGACTTCCAGCCCTCCGTCTCGGCGCGCTGGATGCGACGGGCGGAGATGACACAGGCGGCGAGGAAGCCGCCACAGCCGCAGATGATGGCGGTGGCGAGGATGTAGATGGCGGGGTCGGGCTGCATGGGATTGACGATTGAGGATTGGTGATTGTGGATTTGTGATAGGAATAGTTAGACCGGGATGAGTGCTCGGAGGCGGCGGGCGACGATGCAAAGGACGGTGTAAGCCTCGATCTCGCCCTTGCCGAAGCTCTCGCTGGCTTGGGTCTCGATCTGCTCGATCTCATCGCTGAGCGCGAAGGTGGTGATCAGGTTGTGCTCGCGCATCGCGACCTTGCGGGCGCGGGCGATGGCCGCGGCGTGGGCGGCTTGGAGTTGGCTGCGGTGCAGGTCGTTGTCCGGGGTGAGGGCGATGATGTGGCCGTGGCCGCGCCGGCACTTGGGGCAGATGCCGTAGTGATGGCCGCTGCCGCAGTCGATGTATCCGGTGACGGGGGCGGGTTCGGTCAGTGGGTTCATGGGAGTGTTAGGATCGGGGATTTCAGTTTTCAGCGTTTCAGCGTTTCAGCTTTTCCCTTCAGACGGCTTCGGCGAAGGAGTTGAGGACGGGGCCGAACAGGGCGGTGTCCATCACGGCCTTGCCGCGGGGAGTGATCTCCAACCACACGTGGCGGCGGTCCGCCTGGCCGCTGCGGCGGGTGATCAGGCCCAGGGCGATGAGCTTGTCCGCGGTGCCGGTTAGAGCGGCACCGGTGATGCCGATGTGGCGGGCCACGCAGTTGATCTTGGCCTCCCCGTGGAGGTGGATGTAGGTGAGGGCGTGGAGGGTGGTGAGGCCTAGCCGATGGTCGCGGGCGTAGGTGAGGAGGTGGCAGAGTTCGGTGGCGGTCATGGTGGTTGGTTGGTTAGAGGAGCGGGAGATGGGGTGAGAGGGAGAGCGGGGGATTTCAGCGTTTCAGTTTTCAGCTTTTCAGCGTTTGGTAATGCGCTTG
>JANOZJ010000397.1:0-2531 GCA_031429315.1 Akkermansiaceae bacterium | reverse complement strand
CGAGCCGGGTGTGGGGAAGACGGGAATTGTCGAGGGCTTCGCGCAGTTGCTGGCGGAGGGGAAATTGCCGGATGCCTTGGGCCGGCCAGCGGTGATCGAGATTTCCCTGACCTCGCTGGTGGCGGGGACAAAATACCGGGGAGAATTCGAGGAACGGCTGGAAGCGGTGGTGCGCGAGGCGTCCTGTGAACCGAAGCCGATTCTTTTCATCGATGAAATCCACTTGCTGTTGGGAGCCGGATCGGCCAGTGGCAGCATGGACGCGGCGAACATCCTCAAGCCCGCGCTGGCCCGTGGCGCGATCCGGGTGATCGGCGCGACGACCATCCGCGAATACCGCCAGACCATCGAAAAGGACGGCGCGCTGGAACGGCGGTTCCAGGCGGTGAGGATCGAGGAACCGAGCGCCGATGAAGCGGTGGCCATCCTGCTGGCGCTGCGGCCGAGATTGGAAGCGCATCATGGGGTGGCGTTGGAGGACGCGGCGTTGCGGGCGGCGGTGGAGTGGTCGATCCGGTATCTGCCGGATTTCAGGCTGCCGGATAAGGCGTTGGATTTGGTGGATCAGGCTTGTGCGGCGGTGAGGTTTGCGACGTTGTCGCCGCTTAAAAGAAGGAATAGGTTGTCCCTTGCACGGGTTGGGACAGGATGTCCCAGCCACTTTGTAGGGAGAGATGAGATTGCGGCGGCGGTGGCGGCGCGGTGTGGGATTCCGGTGGGGACGCTGACGGCGGATGATGGGGCGAGGTTGATGGCGTTGGAGGAGGATCTTGGACGGCGGGTGAAAGGGCAGCCGGAAGCGATTTCCGCCGTGGCGGAAGCGGTGCGGTTGGCGCGGGCAGGATTGAAGAAACCCGGGCGACCGGTGGGAGTGTTTTTATTCGTCGGCCCCAGCGGCACCGGCAAGACTGAGCTGGCCAAGGCGCTGGCGGAGAATTTGTTTCACGACGAGCGGCGATTGATCCACTTCGATATGTCCGAATTCATGGAAGAGCACAGCGTGGCGAAGTTAATCGGCTCGCCGCCGGGATACGTCGGCCATGACGAGGGCGGACAACTCAGTGATGCGATCCGCACGCATCCCTACAGTGTCGTGTTGTTCGACGAGATCGAAAAAGCCCATCCGCGGGTGCTGGATTTGTTTCTCCAGATTTTCGATGAAGGCACGCTGACGGATGCGCAGGGGCGGAAGTGTGACTTCCGGGAGGCGGTGATTATCCTGACGAGCAACCTGGGTTCCGGCGGTGGTCCGGTGAAGCGGTTCATGGGATTCGCGGCGGGAGGAGAAGACCACAGGCAAGATGCCTGTGCCCCTGTAGAAGAGGCGATCCGCAAGCACCTGCGGCCAGAGCTTGTGAATCGGCTGACGAAGGTGGTGCATTTCAGGCCGCTGGGGATGGAAACGGCGCGTGAGATCCTTGGGAAGCTGCTGAATGATTTCAACAAGCGTCTGAAGGATCAAGACGTGACGTTGGAGCTGGACGAGAGCGCCGAAGAACTGATCCTGCGGGAAGGCTACAGCGAGCAATACGGCGCGAGAAATCTGGAGCGAGTGGTGGATCGGATGTTAGGAACGCTGATCGCGGAGGCGCTTCTGAGCGGGAGAATTACCTCGGGGCAGACGATTCGACTCGAAGCGAAAGGGGATCAGATTCAATTTTGCCAACATTCGACACCTTGAAATCAATCAACCGACTCTTCACATCCGGTCGGGAATCAAGGACGTTCCTCAAGTTGCGCAGCGGGGGATTTGTGCTAGCATCGACCCCATGAAACGTCGCATCGCGTGGTTCCTGGCGGGTTCTTCCGGACTCTATCTGCTCATCGTCGGGCCGCTGCCCGACCCGCTGCCGATCATCGACGAGGCCACCGCACTGTGGGTTTTCGTGAAGTCGATGGCGTATCTGGGTTATGACGTGCGCAAGTGGGTGCCGTTTTTCGGCAGGGAAAAGGGCAGAGGAACTCCCGCTCCGCGGGCCGCCTCCGGCCAAACCGTCGATGTTTAAAAAGTGGATTTGAGCTGGAAGTTTGCGCCACTGGGGGCCGTAATCTGCCCATCCATGGCTGACCAACACCTTCCCACGACCCCTGGCAAAAAGCCTTGGGCCCTGACGTTTTTCGGACTTCTCGCTGCCGGCGGTCTCAGTGCCATGCCATTCCTCGCCGGTGCGCCGGATGGCGACAAAATGCCGGACATCGTCCGTTTCATCGGCCATTTTCATCCGCTCCTGCTGCACCTGCCGATCGGGGTGTTCGCGTTGATCATCCTTCAGGAGTTGGGCGCGATCTTCGGCAAGCGGCATCATGAGAAAGTGGCGCACAAGGCGATGTTCCCGCTGTTTTTCGGAGTCGTCAGTGCCATCGTGGCGGTCATCGCGGGCTTCATGCTGTATCAAGGCAGCGACGAGTATTCCGGCAGCGCGCTCGCCGAGCGTCACCTGTGGGGCGGGCTCATTTTCGCGGTGGCGGCGGTGATCACCTTCATCATGAAAGCCTGGACGGTGGCGCTGTCGGGCAATCCGGCGTTCTAT
>JANOZJ010000396.1:0-1634 GCA_031429315.1 Akkermansiaceae bacterium | reverse complement strand
GAAGGAGACACCGGCAGCGCCCCTTATCAAGTGGCCCTCCTCACCAAGCGGATCTTCCATCTCACGGACCATCTGAACATCCACAAGAAGGACTTCTCGTCCCGCCGTGGCCTTCTGACCTTGGTTTCCCAGCGCCGCAAGTTGCTGGATTACATCAAGAAAGGTTCCGAAGAAAAGTATCAGCAGATCATCGCTGGACTCGGACTCCGCCGCTAACCACTCTCCGCAAGACAGCCACTGGACAAACCCAGTGGCTGTTTCGCGAAACGGCTCGGGCACCAAAATTCCGCCTGAGTCGTCGGCCAAATAACTTTCCGCCGCCCGCCTGCGAGCCGCGGATTTTTGTCCGAAAATGATGAATGCCCGTTCCGCATCTCGCTGGACGGGCCGTACGCACTGAAAATAGAAAACAAATACTGACTATGAATATCCATACAATCACGACCGACGTCGGCACCAACCCGATGACGTTCGAAACCGGCAAAATCGCCAAACTCGCCGATGGTGCCGTCACCGTCCGCTGCGGCGACACCATCATCCTCGTCACCGCCGTTTCATCGACCAAGGTGAAGCCCGGCCAGACCTGGTTCCCACTTTCCGTGGAATATAAGGAAAAAGCCACCGCTGCCGGCGTCTTCCCGGGCGGCTACTTCAAGCGCGAAGGTCGCCCGACTGAAAAGGAAATCCTCACTTGCCGCATGACGGACCGCCCACTGCGTCCGTTGTTCCCAAAAGGCTACCTCTACGAAACCCAGATCGTCGCCATCCTTCTCAGCGCCGATGGCGTGAATGACTCCGACATCCTCGCGATGAACGGTGCTTCCGCCGCCCTCTGCCTTTCCGACATCCCCTTCGCCGGCCCGATCGGTGCCGTGCGTGTTGGCCGCGTCGATGGAAAATTCCTCATCAACCCGACCCACGACGAGCGCGCTGACAGCGATCTCGACCTCATCTACGTCGGCGACAAAACCAACGTCATCATGATCGAAGGCCAAGCCGACGAGCTTCCGGAAGACGAGTTCATCAAGGCCCTGCACTTCGCCCAAGCCGCCGTCGTCAAACTCGTCGCTGCCCAAGAAGAACTCGCGAAACTCGCCGGCAAGGAAAAGCGTTCCTACGAACTCACCGTCGCCAAGGAGAACCTCCTCGAGATCGCCTACGAAATCGCCGGTGACCGCATCGAGTCCGCCATCTACGCGCCTTCGAAGACCGAGCGCGCCAAGAAAGTCGGCGCACTCCGCGACGAAGTCGAAGCCGCCATCAAGTCACGCGCCCCAGAAGCCACCGACTTCGACGTCGAGCAAGCCTTCGAATACCTTCAGAAAAAGGCATTCCGCATTTCCATCATGGACAAGGGCGTTCGCGCCGACGGCCGTGCAATCGGCGACCTCCGCACACTCTACGGAGAAGTCGGCACCCTGCCACGCGTCCACGGTTCCGCCATTTTCTCCCGCGGAGAAACCCAGGCCCTCGCCATCACCACGTTGGCTCCCGCCGACGAGAAGCAACATTTCGACAACTACGCCGGTGGCGAAGACGAGAAGCGCTTCATCCTCCACTACAACTTCCCTCCATTCTCCGTCGGCGAATGCGGACGCATGGGTGGCATCAACCGCCGCGAAATCGGCCACGGC
>JANOZJ010000395.1:0-11077 GCA_031429315.1 Akkermansiaceae bacterium | reverse complement strand
CCCCGGAGCACAACGCCCTCAACATAATTCCGCATGTTTGTCTGGTCGAAACTCTCCGCCGCGAAGTGGATGGACGCATGGGAGGAACGGTTCGCCGGGAATCCAAATCTGGTCATCGAGTTGATCAAAGGCGGCAAGTCGGTCCGCATCCGGCTGTTTTGCGGCACGAAAAAGGAAGCGGACGCGATCGTCTCGCAGTTCGGCGGCAGCGTCCGCGAAATGGCCCACGCCGAGTGGAACAAACCCGTCGCCCCGCCCCGCCCGCTGAAGGTGCGGGACGTTTTCGTCCTAACGGCTGAGAACCGGCCGAAAGAACTCGCGGCGCTGAAGCAGGCCAATCCCAAGCGCGAGATCATCGTGATCCCGCCGGAAATGGCCTTCGGCACCGGCGACCACGCGACGACCTCGACTTGCTTGCGCTTGTTAGTGGATGTGGCGGGTTCGCGCAAAGGAACTAACTGGACGGTCGCCGATCTCGGCACCGGCACCGGCGTGCTGGCCATCGCCGCGCGGAAACTCGGCGCGGGCGAGACGTTTGCCTGTGATTTCGACCCCTTCGCGGTGGCGGTCGGAGTCCGCAACATCGAGCGCAACGGCACGCCTGAAATCCAAATGCGGGAGCAGGACGTGCTGCATTGGAAGCCGCGCAAAAAGGGCTACGACGTGGTCCTGGCAAATCTGTTTTCCACCATCCTGATCGAGGCGTGGCCGGTGATCGCGAAAGCCCTCGCGCCCGGCGGCGACCTGATCGTGTCCGGCATTCTCGCGACGCAGGCGTGGGACGTCTTCACCGCCGCCGCCGGCAGCGGACTGGGATTCACCAAGGTGATCAAGAAGGGCAAGTGGGTCACCGCGCACGGCGGGCATATGGCGGACTTGATCAAGGAGTAGCGACATTCTTGTCGCTACAACCGGTGACGACAGGAGTGTCGTCACTCCTTATCGCTGACAACTCGGGCACCAGTACGTCGCCCGCTGGCCTAACACCGCTTGGCGGATCGCTCCGCCGCAGACACGGCATGGCTCGCCCTTCCGATCATAGACGAACAGCCGTTGCTTGAAATAACCGGGTTTGCCATCCGAGTTGAGGAAATCCCGCAAGGTCGTGCCGCCTTCGAGGATCGAGGCTGATAGAACATCGCGAATCGCCGCGACGAGCTTTTCCAGCCGCGGCTTCGAGATCTTGTCAGCCGGAGTCGCGGGCCGGATGCCGGCGCGGAACAAGGCCTCGGAGGCATAGATGTTGCCCACGCCGACGACGACTTTCGCGTCCATGATGACGAGCTTGATCGCTGCCGAACGCTTGGCGCAGGCGGCTTTGAGATGCGCCACGGTGAACCCGCCTTCCAATGGTTCCGGGCCGAGGTCTTTCAACAAGGCGTGCGACAGCGGGTCGCTTTCGGTTAGCCGCAGCACCAGCCCGAAGCGCCTGGGATCGTGAAAACGCAACTGCCTGCCATTTCCCAGAGTGACGCCGACGTGGTCATGCTTTTTCCAGACCTCCGCCGGATCGATCACCCGCAGGCTGCCGGACATCCCGAGGTGGACGAGGAGCGTCGATCCGTCATCAATTGCCAGTAACAGATACTTCGAGCGGCGCGTCACGCCTCGGATCGACCGACCTTCGAGCGCGGTGATGTCCGCGGAAACCGGCTGGCGCAAATCATAACGCCGGACGATCAGCTCCGTCATCCGCGCCCCGGTGACATGCGGCTCGATGCCGCGGCGGGTGGTTTCGACTTCGGGCAGCTCGGGCATGATTCAAATGAGGATGTGGCGGGAAACCGCCAGCACACGCCACGCGCGGCGTCGAGTAAAGCAACGCAGCGAGAATTTTTCAACTTGGTTTTCCACTCCGATCCGCTTGGAGAGTGACTTCCGAGCGGCGTTCGAGCCGGTATTGACTTGCCGTTTGGCCCATCTGCCGCCGGAACTGCCGGGCGAAATCGCTGTGATCGTAGAACCCGGCTTCCAGCGCCACCATCGTCACCGCTTGGTTGGTGCGGACTAACAGATCGCACGCCTCGATCACCCGCATCCGGATCATGTAGTCCTGCGGTGTCATCTGGAACGTCGCACGGAATCTCCGCTCGAACTGGCGCACCGACATGTGGGCCATCTTCGCCAGCGATGGCACGTCGAGTTTTTCACGGAAATGGAGCTTCAAATGATCCGCCACCGCCGCCAGTTCCAAATACGGCTGCATCGCCGCGCGCTGGGCCTCGTAACTGCGAACCGTCCCGCAAAGCCCGCAGATTTCTCCCGCGACGTTGACGAGTGGCAGCTTGTCCGTGATGAACCACTCCGGCTTCCCCTCCCGGTTCGGGAACAACTCGATGATGCCTAGCAACGGCTTCCCGGTCGTGATCACCCGCTCGTCGTCTTGATGGTATTTTTCCGCCAGCCGGGGAGGAAAGATCGCACTGTCCGTGATGCCGATGATTTCGTCCTCCGTGTGAAATCCACAGCGGTTCACGAACGCCGGATTTCCCCCCATCAAGCGCCCATCGCGGTCCTTGGCGAAAAAAAGCGTGCCCGGGAGATGATCGAACAAATGCCGGAATTGCCCGGGCGAAAGTTGTTTGATCCAAATTTTGCGAGTTTCCTCCGGGGCCATCTGGCGGAATCCTACACAAACCATCCGCAATGATACAAGCAGACCTTGATTGAATCAGGCCATGCTCACGCCATGTTTCGCAGGAACCTTGTTTTCCCAAATCCACGCATTCACATCGCATGAAAAAATTTCTTCATCTCCCGCTCGGGATCCTGGCCGCAGCGCTCTGCTTTTCACCCACTTTACCTGCTGCGGAAGCCCGCCATGTGGAAATCCTGTTCCTCGGCGCGCCCACCGCGAATCACCCTGCCCACGATCCGGTTGAGCGCTACCGGGTGCTGAAAAAAGCTCTCGGCGTGGATGGCATCAATCTCACCTATAGCGAGGATCTCGCAGACATCCGCCGCGACGTGCTCGACCGCTACGACGCCCTCATGCTCTATGGAAACTGGAAGCAGAATGAGGCCATGGACCCGGCTCAGCAAAAGGATCTGCTCGGCTACGTCAATGACGGCGGGGCGTTCCTGCCGGTCCATTGCGCGTCCGCCTGCTTCGGTGGCTCGGAGGCGTTTGTTAAACTCGTCGGCGGTCGTTTCAAATCCCACCAAACCGGCGTCTTCACCACCACCAGCGTCGCCCGGGATCACCCGCTCATGCGCGGCTACGAGCCCTTTGAAACGTGGGATGAAACCTATGTCCACGACCGCCTAACGGACGACCGGACGATCCTCCAACTCCGCGACAAGGAGCCGTGGACCTGGGTTCGCAATCAGGGAAAAGGCCGGGTTTTCTACACCGCTTACGGCCATGACATGCGCTGCTGGGAGCAGCCCGCGTTTCACGAACTCCTGCGCCGCGGCATCCTCTGGAGTGTGGGCGAGGCAGTCCGGGCCAAGCTGACTGCCGTGAAACTCCCAACGCTGGAGTCCGAGGAAATGATCCTGCCCGGCTACCTCAAGCAGCAGACAATCACGCGTGGCCAAAAGCCGCTCTCCCCTGCCGACTCCCTCAAACTCGCGCAGGTTCCTAACGGCTTCGAGGTTTCCTTGTTTGCCGCCGAGCCGGACATCGTCAACCCCATCCACATCACCTGGGACCACTGCGGCCGGGCCTATGTCATCGAGACCGTGGACTATCCTAACAACCTCCAGGCCGGCAATCTTGGCCACGACCGCATCCACCTCTGCGAGGACACTAACGGCGACGGCATGGCCGACAAATTCACCCTCTTCGCCGACAAGCTATCCATCCCCACCTCCGCCGTCTTTGTCAACGGCGGCCTCGTCTGCACCAACGCCTCCGAAATGATTTTCCTCAAAGACACCGACGGCGACAACAGGGCCGACGTCCGCCAAGTGCTCTTCTCAGGATTCAAAACCAACGACACCCACGCCGGCGTTTCCAACCTCCGCTACGGCTTCGACAACTGGCTCTATGCCACCATCGGCTACGCCGGCTTCGACGGCACCGTCGGCGGGCAACCGATGAAATTCTCCACCGGCTTCTTCCGCTTCAAGCCGGATGGTAGCAAGCTCGAGTTCCTCCAAAACACCACTAACAACACCTGGGGCCTCGGCTTCACCCCCGACTTCGACATCCTCGGCTCCACCGCCAACGGCAATCCATCCTGGTATTTCACCTTCGCCAGGAACCTCTACGAAAACGCCGGTCTGCCGCAGCCCAAGACCCCGAACGAAGACGGAAACCCGAAGTTTTTCCCCTCTTCCATGGACATCCGCCAAGTTGACCAGCACGACCGCTACACTTCCGCCGCCGGTCACTCGTTCTACACCGCCACCCGCTTCCCGCAAAACTATCGCGACCGCATCGCCTTCGTCTGTGAGCCCACGGGCAAACTCGTCGGCCAGTTCGAAGTCACTCGCAAAGGCGCAGGCTACGTCTCCCGCCAACTCCCTAACAACCTCTACTCCAGCGCCGACGCCTGGTCCGCCCCCGTCAGCGCCGAAACCGGCCCCGACGGTGCGGTTTGGATCACCGATTGGTATAACATCATCATCCAACACAACCCGACGCCTAACAAAAACTCCGCCGGCTACGACGCCAAAACCGGCCGCAGCAACGCCTACGAATCCCCCGTCCGCGACACCGCCCACGGCCGCATCCTCCGCGTCTATCCGCAGGGCAGCCATAACGATACCTATCCGAAACTAACCGCCACTGAACTCGGCCCCCAGCTCGCCGCACTCGCTCATCCCAACCTCTTCTGGAGACTCCAAGCCCAGCGCCTCATCGTCGAATCCGGCTCATCCACGGCTGCCGCGAAATTGAAGGAAACCGTCAAAGTCCGCGGCCCGGCCGCGATTCACGCCTTCTACGCCCTGCTAGGCCTCGGCGCGCTCGACGCCGACACCGTCAAAACCGCCCTCGCCTCCACCAGTCGCGGCCTCCGCCGTGCGGCGATCGCGAATGCCCCGCTCGACGACACCCTCGCCGCCGCAGTCATCAAGAACGACCTCATCACTGCCGCCGATTCCCGTGAGCTGGCCGAAACCTTCGTCGGACTCACCCGCGTCGCGCCTTCCGGGTCCATCGGCAAAGCCCTCCACGCCACACTTCTTGCGGGCAAGGATGTCATCCTTGGTGACATCGCCCTCAGCCATGCTTGGCAAATGGCCGCCCGCCATCACGCCCAGGGTGTTATCGCTGCCGCAGGAACCATTTCTCCTGCCTCCGCGGCACCGGAAAATCTCTTGAATGATCCGGGCTTCACTGGCCCCGATCTCGGAATCTGGAGCTTGCGCCCCTACATTGTGGAAAAACCCGACACGGTGGAAATGATCATTTCCCCCAACGGCAGAAACGGCGGCACCTGCCTCAAGATCGCCTCCCCAGCCACTGCCGATGTCGGAGCCGGCGCGGAAATCGCCGTCAAACCGAACACCCGCTACCGCTTCGGCGGTTGGATCCGTACCGAAAATTTCCAGAACCGCGGCGGAAAAGGTGCCATGTTCAACCTCCACGGTGGCCCCGCCAGCGAAGCCATCAGCGGGACGAAGGATTGGAAGGAATTCAGCATCGAGTTCGACAGCGGGAACAAAACCCAAGTCCTCCTCCACTGCCTCTTCGGCGGCTACGGCGGCGGCAGCGGCACCGCGTTCTATGACGACCTCTACCTCCAAGCCCTCGGCACCGGCGGCACCGCCAGCGCGATCAACGCAGTGGCCAAGTATCACTCCGACCGCCGGAATCCAGCAGCCCCCGCCAAGGAAATTGTCCGCAAATTCCCGCCCGTTCCCGCCACCCACGAACGAGGCCTCACCGTTTACACCCGCACCTGCATCGCCTGCCATGGCCCGGACGGCAAAGGCGTTCCCGGCGCTTTCCCGCCGCTGGACGGCTCTAACTGGGTCACCGGAGACGCGTCAATACCTGCCACCATCCTCCTGTTAGGACTGCAAGGCCCCATCGAGGTTTCCGGCCAGAAGTTCGAAAACATCATGCCACCGCATACCGACCTCAAGGACGCGGAAATCGCCGACGTCCTCACTTACGTCCGTCAATCCTGGAGCAACGACACCACCCCGGTCGCCGAAGACCTCGTCAAGCAGACCCGCGCCAAGTTCGCCAGCCGCAGCAAGCCATGGACGGCGGCGGAGCTCAAATAAAATCCGAGTCAGTCCCCCTCACATCCACCTTCATTCGCGGTTGAGAAAAATCTTCAATCCCGGCTGATAGCATGGGCGATGCACAATCGACTGGAACGGCCGTCCACCCACCGCTAGAAAGAGCGCATGAAACGAGTGTTGTGCGTCGTGTTGGATTCCGTGGGTTGCGGTCACGCGCCGGACGCGGCGGAGTATGGCGATGCGGGCGCCAACACCCTGGGACATTTGTTTGAAAGGATCGCTGGCCTCACCTTGCCGAACCTGGCACGGCTCGGACTGAACGAAGTGCTGGGCTTGCCGGGTAATGTTAGCATCCATCGCGCGGCGTCTTGGGCGCGCCTGACGGAGCGGTCAGCGGGGAAGGATACGACGACCGGGCACTGGGAACTGATGGGCTGCGGGCTGGACAAGGCGTTCGCAACCTTCGAGTCGTTTCCGCCCGATCTGGTGGCGGAGTTGGAAGCCCGCGGCGGGGTGGAGTTTCTCGGCAACACCGCCGCCTCGGGAACTGAAATCCTCATGCAACTCGGCGAGCAACAACTGCGGACCGGCATGCCCATTCTCTACACCAGCGCGGACAGCGTGCTTCAGATCGCGGCGCATGAGGAGACCTTCGGATTGGAGCGCTTGTGGGCGCTTTGCAAAACCGCGAGATCGCTGCTAGACGAACGCGGCATCCGGATCGGCCGGGTGATCGCGAGGCCGTTTCTGGGAGACTCGCCGGCGGATTTCAAACGCACGGGAAACCGCCACGACTACTCGTTGATGCCGGGCGAAACGGTGTTGAACCGCTTGCAGGCGGCAGGCGTGACGACCATCGGCGTGGGGAAAATCGCCGATATCTTCGCCGGATCGGGCATCACGGAATCCTATCCGACGAAGTCCAATGCCGAGGGCATGGCCGAGATCGACCGCCTTTGGCAAGAGCAGCGCGAGAAGCCACACTTCATCTTCGCCAACCTGGTGGACTTCGATTCCCTTTACGGCCACCGCCGCGATCCGGAGGGCTACGCGCAATGTCTGCGGGAGTTTGATCAATGGTTAGGTGGCTTCATCGCGCGGGTGCTGCCCGGCGATCTCGTCATTCTAACGGCGGATCATGGCAACGACCCCTATCATCCGGGCACCGATCACACCCGCGAGCAAGTGCCGGTGTTAGCCTTGGGGCTTGGCAGGGAATTGGAGAACGAGAACGGCACGTTTACCGATGTGGCGCGATGGGTGGAAGAGCGGCTCACGTGAGTGAAGTGTCAGGAACTGCGAATCCAACAGAATTCACCACACGACACCGCGCGGCCCGCACCGGTGGAGAAATACGGCTCGCCAATCCCAACTTGAGATTTGAAACTGGCGGCAGATTTGCCAGCATTCTCAGCATGCAAGTGCCGCAGGTTGTCGTTGTGATGGGAGCCGCCGGATGCGGCAAGTCCACAGTCGGCGCACTGCTGGCATCTAAATACAGTGGCAGCTTCCACGATGCGGATGATTTCCATCCTCCCGCCAACATCGCGAAAATGGCGGCAGGCTTGCCTTTGAACGACCGCGACCGCGCGCCGTGGCTGGAGCGACTGCGCCAGGAAGTGATCGACGCCGCGCCCGCAGGCGGCTTGTTGGTGCTCGCCTGCTCGGCGTTGAAAAAAGTTTACCGCGAGCAGTTGGGCGTCGGCACATCCGGAGTGGCGCTGGTTTACCTGAAGGGAGACGCCGCCACGCTCACCATTCGGCTCGCCGCACGACCCGGCCACTACATGAAGGCCGGCATGTTAGATAGTCAGCTCGCAATCCTGGAGGAACCGTTGGCCACTGAAGGTTTCACGGTGGGAATCGCTTCCTCCGCCGGGGAAATCGTCGCGGCCATCGGGGCGGCGCTCAACCTGCCGGTTTCCCCATGACAATCCCATTTCTATCAAATGGCATCGATCCGTTCGCCGAGTTCCCGCGCCATGGCTTCGGCGGCGGCCAGCCATAACAAGCGTTCCGCAGATTGCCTCTGCTATCCCATACTGCCGATCTATCAGGTAAATTCCAGCGCTCAAGGGTTGTGGAGAATAGGCTTGGCAGGCAGTGGAAAAGATGCATTCTGTCCCACAGTTTTACATTTCCAATGAAGACGTCACATCTCCCCCTAATCATTCTTGCCGGAACTTCACTCGTCACCCCGGCCTTCGCGGTGGTCATCGACTACGCCAACATCGGCAATGCCGGTAACGCAGCAGACACCGCCACCGGCAGCCTCTACGGCGCGGTGGCCTATGCCTATCAGATCGCGAAAAACGAGACGACCATCGCCCAGTATGCCGAGTTCCTCAATGCGGTGGCAAAGACAAACAATCACGGGCTTTACAGCTCCAGCATGACCACCACCAGCTACATCAGTGGGATTTCGCAAGGTGGCATTTCGGGCAGCTTCACCTATTCGGTGACAGCGGGCAGCGACAACAAGCCGATCACCTATGTAAGCTGGTTCGATGCGGCGCGGTTCTGCAACTGGCTGCAGAATGGCCAACAAACCGGAGCCGGAGCTGCCCTCACCGCCGAGACCGGAGCTTACACACTGAACGGTGCCACTTCCGGGATTATCACCAAGAGCGTGGGAGCCACGGTGTGGATTCCTTCCCAAAACGAGTGGTACAAGGCGGCTTATTATGACCCGAACAAGGGCGGAGTCGATGTCGGCGGCTATTGGGCGCAGGCGACTCAGAGTGACACGCTGAGTGGGAATTCCATTGGCGTGACAAACTCGGCGAATTACAACGATGGGGATTACGTGGGCTATCCCGGCATGGCACTAACCGATGTCGGCGCGTATGGGTTGAATTCGGACAGCGCGTATGGGACCAATGACCAGGCTGGAAACGTGTGGGAATGGAACGACGACGTCGTCTCCGGCACGTCACGCGGGCTGCGTGGAGGCTCATGGAACAACACCGTTAGCAGCAACTTGGCCTCCTCGTCCGGCGGCAGTGGCGGCCCGACGTTCGAGGGCTACTATATCGGGTTCCGTGTTGCCACTGTTCCTGAACCAACGTCACTTGTCCTGACGATGTTGGCCGGCGGAATGATGATGATCCGCCGGAGAAGGTCCTGACGGGAGCTTGGTGCGCCTAACTGGACCCGAACCAGATGCGGCTCTACATCAACGCGAACAACACCCCGAAGACGCCCGACATTTGCTGCCTGTTCCTGGAAGATACAGGCAGGTATCCCTATATCACCCGAGAAAGCCGGTGAGCGGGCTGGTGGCGCTGGCGTGATCGTGCGGCTCGGGCAGGCCGAGTTCGTAGGCTTCGCGGCCGGCTTGGACGGCGAGCTTGAAGGCGACGGCCATTCTAACGGGATCGCTGGCGATCGCGATGGCGGTGTTGATCAGGACGGCGTCGGCACCGAGTTCCATGGCTTCGGCCGCGTGGCTGGGGGCACCGAGGCCGGCATCGACGATGACTGGGACGATAGCTTGCTCGATGATGATGCGGATCTGGTCGCGGGTGACGACGCCGCGGTTCGAGCCGATGGGCGCGCCTAACGGCATGACGGTGGCGGTGCCCGCTTCCTGCAGGCGTTTGGCAAGGACGGGATCGGCGTTGATATAGGGCAGGACAGTGAAACCTTCCTTGACGAGGATTTCCGCCGCCTTGAGGGTTTCTATCGGATCGGGCAACAGGTAGGTGGGATCCGGGTGGATTTCGAGTTTCACCCACTTGGGCAGGCCGGCGGCGGCGGCGAGGCGGGCGAGCCTGACGGCTTCTTCGGCGTTCATCGCGCCGCTGGTGTTAGGGAGCAGCAGGTATTTCTCGGAGTCGATAAATTCAAGGATGTTGGCGTAGGGATCGCGCTTACCGGTTAGATCCGCGCGGCGGAGGGCGACGGTGACGATCTGCGTGCCGCTGGCGGCGAGAGCGTCGCGCATGGATTCATTCGAGGGAAACTTGCCGGTGCCGAGGAACAGGCGGGAGCTGAATTCGCGCCCGGCGATGGTGAGGATGGACATTGGGAAATTTGAGATTTCAGATTTGAGATTTGAGATTGTCGGCGAGCCAAGACTCGAAGGCGGCGTGGTCGTTGAGGTCGTATTGCCAGCAGCGGAAGCCAAGGGCGCGGCCGGTGGCGATGTTAGGCGCGAGGTCGTCGATGTAGAGGGTTTCCGCGGGAACCAGGCCGTGGCTGCCGATGGCGTGGTGATAGATTTCCGGCTGCGGCTTGATGAAGCCGGTTTTGAAGGACAGGACGGCATCATCGAACAGAGTGAGTTCGGGGAATTCTTCGGTGACCCACGGCCAATGAATGCCGTTGATGTTCGAGAAGAGGATAAGCCGGTGGCCGTCGGCGGCAAGCTGGCGCACGCGTCGCCACATCGGCTCGTTGGGGGTGAAGATTTGTTGCCAGGCGTGGCGGAATTCAGCGGGCGTGGCGGAGCTGTCGAGGACGCCGAGCGCCCAGTCGATGTAGTCGTCCACTTCGATCCTGCCGGTTTCAAGCTCGTCCTTGCGCTCCAATAACAGATTCGTCCGTTCGGTGGAGCCGGTGATCCCGGCGGGAAAAAGCCGGGACATCGAGGACTCGAAGTCGAAGTCGAGAAGGACGCGGCCGATGTCGAAGAGGAAAGTCACTGAGGTAGTTGATGGTTGAGGAGAAGAGGTGAGATAGGAGATAGGAGATAGGAGATAGGAGATGGGACTTCTTCAATCCATCATCTCCGATCCACGATCCCCGATTCCCTATCCCCGATCTCTTGCAAGATGAATCTAGCAGCGGCGATGGCACCGGCGTTGCGACCGTGGCTGGCGAGGGCGTTTTTCATGGCGTGCCAACCGGCGGCGTGGTCGGCGAGGAGGTCGGTCACGCTGCGGGTGAGTGCTTCGGGGGTGGCGGCGAGGTAGCCGCCGCCGATGATTTC
>JANOZJ010000394.1:0-4240 GCA_031429315.1 Akkermansiaceae bacterium | reverse complement strand
CCCTGGATGTAGCCGCCGGTGCCGCGGACGGCGGTCCATGAGCCACCGAGGCCGCCGGCCCATTTGCTGAGGAATGCATTTTCGGCGATGCCGCGATACATGATGGACTCGATGGAGTCGTCCACCTTGTAGAGGTAGCAGGAGGAGAGCTGGCTGTGGAGGGTGCCGGAATTGAAGAGGGTGGGGGTGGAGGAGCAGAAACGGCGGCCTTTGTAGAGATTGTAAAGGCGGATGGCCCAGTCCTCGCGCTTGGTTTCCTCCTTTTTGAAGAGGCCCATGGCGACGCGCATCCAGAAGAATTGCGGGGTCTCGATGCGGCGGTGCTTGCTGCCGGTTTTGTCAACGATGAGGTAGCGATCGTAGAGGGTTTGGATGCCGAGGTAGTCGAAATCGAGGTCGGCGGTGGGATCAAAGGCTTCGGCGAGTTTGTCGAGGTTGTAGAGGTCGAGGAGCTCGGGGTTGAGGCGTTTGATGGCGATGCCGTGCTTGAGGTAGGATTTGAAGGCGGCTTTGTGGGCGTTTTTCAGTTTATCGATGCCGTCGCGGAGGATGGACCAGTCGAGGACTTCTTCGTAGATGTAGGAAAGGAGGATGCGGGCGGCGAATTTCGCGAAGTCGGCGTCCTTTTCGATGAGAGCTTTGGCGTTGAGGACGATGGTGGATTTGAGGTCTTTTTCGGAAATCTCATTGCCAACGGAGCGGCGGAGTTCGCGTTCGATTTCGGCTTCGCCGATGTTGAGATCGAGGCCGATGGAGGCGTAGGAAATGCGCTTGCGGAGGTCGGTGCCGTCCCAGAAGGAGGAGATGCCATCGTCGGAAACGACGGTGACCATCAGCTCCTGGTTCGGATCGTCGGCGCTGTCTTCTTCTTCTTGGCGGAGGCGGGTGCGTTCGTTGCGATAGAGGACGTAGTGGGTGGCGGCTTTGAAATGGCCTTGGCGCATGAGTTCTTCCTGGACCATGTCCTGGACGTCCTCGATGTGGACGAATGAGGAATCGCCGCGGCGGATGCGGTCGGTGACGCCCTTGGCGACTTCGACGGCGGGCTCGGGGTTTTCCTTGATGGTGAGAAAGGCTTTTCTAACGGCAATCTCGATTTTCGTCTCGGACCACGGGACGACGTTGCCATTGCGGCGGATGAGGCGGACGGGGAGGGAGTGCGGGCCGACGTGGACATCGACGGCACCGGTTTTCTCCATGGAGCGGCGGAAGGCGAGAGACTTGGCGACGTCGTGAGCTTCGTTCTCGACGAGGGCTTTCTCGATGAGGAGGTAGAGGTCTGCCTCGGAAAGGCGGAGGCGGCCGCCGGTGTCGAGAGACTTGGTGAGGGAGGAGGCGACGGAGTGGGCGACGTCTGAGACGAACTGGCGGTTGACGTCGGAGAAGATGGATTTGGCGTCTTGCTGGCGGGAGATGAGGAGGTCGGCGAGGGAGTCGCCGATGGCGTCGGCGACGTCTTCGAGGGAGAAGTGGGAATCGGTGGTGCCGCGGGTGATGGTGATGTCGGTGACGGGCTGGCGTTTCTCTGTGGAGAGGACGTCGCGCCAGTTGAACCCGCGGTCGGTGAGGGTGAAGCGGTCGGTGACGACCTGCTTGAGGGCGAGGTCTTCGTTGAGGTTCAGGGAGCGGTACATGAGTGGCGAGTGGCGAGTTTTTGGAGACGAGATGGGATGAATGAGAGGCTATGGGAATGATGCATGGAGCAGGGATGCTCCAGCCACTTTGAATTTAGAGTTCGTCGTCGTCGACGGAAGAGAGAGCGGAGGCTTTCTGGTATTCCGTGACGCGGCCTTCGAAGAAGTTGGTTTCCTTTTTGATGTCCATCATTTCGGCGAGCCAGGGGAACGGGTTGCTGACGGATTCGTTGAGCGGGGCGAGGCCGCAGGAGGTGAGGCGGCGGTCGGCGATGTAGTCGATGTAGGTTTCGAAATCGGCGGAGTTGAGGCCGAGGGCGGAGACGGGGAGGCAGTCGCGGATAAATTGTTTTTCGAGGGTGATGCCTTCCTTCATGGTGGCGCGGAGGTCCTCGCGGAACTCGTCGGTCCAGACGTCGGGATTTTCATCGACGAGGTCCATCAGGAGGTTGCGGAAGACTTCAATGTGGTTCGACTCGTCGCGGAGAGTATAGCGGAACATCTGGCCGATGCCGGGAAATTTATTCTGGCGATAAAGGCTGAGGATCATGCCGAACAGGCCGTAGAACTGGGTGCCTTCCATGACCTGGCCGAACAAGAAGATGTTTTTGGCGAGCGCTTGCTTGTTTTCGGTAAGCGTAAGGTCGATGTCGCGGCGGAGGGCCTTGCTGTTGGAGACGACGAAATTGTTTTTGGCGGTGATGGACGGGATGTCCTCGAACATCGCCTCGCATTCGTGCGGGTTGATGCCGAGCGAGGAAATCATGTAAACGAGCGAGTCGGCGTGGATGTTTTCCTCGTGGGCGTGGCGGCCGAGGACGAGCTTGAGTTCGGGGGCGGTGACCACCTCGCGGACGACGTGGAGCACGTTGTCGCCGACGATGCCTTCTGCGGCGGAGAAATAGCCGATGCCCATTTTGATGATCCAGCGCTCGACGTCGGAAATTTCATCGGAGCGCCACTGCTCGACATCCTTCTGCATGGTGATGTCCTCCGGCTCCCAGTGGTTGTTCTTCATCGTCTTGTAGAGGTCATACGCCCACTGGTATTTGAGCGGGAGGATGTTGAAGAACATGGTTTCCTTGCCGTTGATCACGCGCTTGCCGGCGTAGGCGAGCTCGGCTTTTTCGCGGTCTAGGACGAAGGTTTTGTTTCCGAGGGCGACGGTGGTGGTGGTTGAGGCTGAGGTGGTGGCAGACATGGAAAAAAGCAGGATTATCTTTTTGGCAAAGCGAGGCGGAGACTGACAGCAAGCGGTGGCTAGGGTCAATCCGATTTTGCTCATCTGGTATCCACAAATTATTCACAATACAAGATGCAGCGCTTTGAGGGATGTGTTTACGAAGTAAATGATGAGCAGGATCTAGGGCTTGCGGGGTTGGGCCAGAGGGTTGCAAAGCAAGTCTAGGGGTGCGGAAATTTTCTGCTAATGGTTAGGGAAATTCCGGGTCATGGAAATTTGAAAAATTCCGTTAAGGTTTCCGAAATTTTTGGTCGGGAAACTGTGTTTGCCGACCTAATCTGTTGGAGCGGAGATGTAAAAGATTCCGAAGTCGGTGATGAAAGCGAAAAAGCCGCTCGTTTCTCGATCGGAACGGGCGGCTGGAAGTGGGCGGGGAAGGGATTCTTTAAAATTTCCAGTCGTGCTGATCGAGTTCACAAACGCAGGCGGCGAGGAGCTGGATGCAGGCGGCGAGATCCTCCTTGTGGCAGGATTCGATGGTCTGGTGGATGTGGCGGGTGGGGATGGAAACCGCGCCGGCAATGGAGCCGCCGGCGACCATCCGTTGGAGGCTGCCGGTGTCGGTGCCGCCGGCGGCGAGGATTTCCGGCTGCCACTTGATCTTGTGGCGTTTGGCGGCGGATTTCATGAACTCGATCATCCGGTAATCACAGATGACGGACGAGTCCATCAGCTTGATGGCGGCACCGTGGCCGAGGGAGGTGCAGCGTTCCTGCGGGGAGGAGCCGGGGACGTCGTAGGCGATGGTGGTATCGAGGCCGATGCCGAAATCCGGCTGGATCTGGAGCGCGGACGCCTGGGCACCGCGGAGGCCGACTTCCTCCTGGACGGTGAACACGGCGTAAAAATCGTAGGCGGGCTTGCGCTTGGATTTCTTGAGTTCGCGAAGGGTCTCGATGAGGACGAAAACGGAGGCGCGGTTGTCGAGGGACTTCACGTTCACGCAGTCGCCGAGCTCAATGAGCGGCGAGTGGCGGGTGACGAAATCGCCGATGGCGACGACTTTATCGACGTCCTTTTTGGTGAGGCCGGTGTCGATGAAATAGTCGGTGATTTTGACGGGTTTGCTTTTCTCGTCGGGCGACATGATGTGGACCGGCTTGGAACCCATGACGCCCATGATGTCCTTGCGGCCGTGGATGATGACGCGCTGGGAGGTGAGGGTTTTCGGGTCGAAGCCGCCGACCGGATTGAAGCGGACGAAGCCCTTGTCATCGATGTAGGTGACGATGAAGCCGATCTCGTCCATGTGGGCGGCAGCCATCGTCTTCTTGGCGGCGGACTTGCCTTTTTTAAAGGCGATAACGTTGCCCATGTTGTCCACGCGAACGTCGTCCGCGAGACCCTTGAGTTCGGTGAGGAC
>JANOZJ010000393.1:0-3348 GCA_031429315.1 Akkermansiaceae bacterium | reverse complement strand
TCTCCAGGGTCATCCGGGTCATCTTGTTTTCCGCCGAAAATATCCAGTCCATGGCCGCCGCCTGGGGCGAGCCGGTTTTGCAATACGCCAGCAGCGTTTGATCCGTGTCCGGCGACGCCAATCCATAACAGATCCACTGTTGGTCGTCGCTGAACACACCGTTGTAGTAGTTGTCCCTGACGGCATAGACCCGCACTTGGGCGACGTCCGCTTGCTGTGCCAGAAGTTCGTTCCACGAGGGCTTCACGGTGCGGGCAAAGGCCTCGAAGTCGATCCGCCATTTTCCCGCATCATCCGGGGTGAGCAGTGCCAGCCTGTTGCGCGGTTTGTCCTTGTCCGTGCCCGTGAAGCCCACCAGCACGCCGTCGATCGATAGCCCATTGGCGTCTATGCTACTGAGCCACTCATAGCGGTCGATCGCGCCGTCCGTGGTGCCCAAGCCCCGGAGGAAATCGACGATTTCCTGAGGACTCGCGGTGCTCAGACGGAAATACTCCGCGATCATCCGCGGATCGCGGAGGGCAAGCCCGTGTTTCACCATGGCCAGCGCCTCCGGTTCCGATGGCGAGGGAAATTTCGAGGCGACCCGGGCAGAGTCCTCGGCATCCCCGGGAAGCTGCCCGGCGGAATCTCTGCGGGAATCCATCTGCGGCACGAGCCACAACCAGACCGTTAGACCGAGCGCCGCCAGCATGAGCGCGGAGAGCAAAACCGACCACGACCTGATGACCTGTTTGCGGAATCTGCGGAGCCGGCCACGGCGGCCACTCTCGCTTTTTCGCCGCTTGCGGCGGGATCCTTTCGGCAATCCCGTGCCGGGCATCCGCGCCACCCGTCCCATGTTAGGAGCGTCGCCGGCGGCCCGATCATGACGACTGGCTCGCACGGCCCGCTGGATGCCATCGGAGTTCATGGGTGGGGGGATTTGGGACAAATCACTCAGCGCGGCACCATCGTGATACGGAGGCGGTCATAGCGGTCGTCCGGGCGGAACAACCAGCCGGGCTGGCGATCCAGCACTTCATAACCGGTAAGCATGAAGGTGGGGAGGACTTGGTTGCTGTTCGGCTCGTAGGCTTGCTCCGGGAGGTAGTAGCCCCGGATCCGGTATTCGGTGTTGTTATCGAATCCGTAGCGCTGGCCGGGAGGTCCGTTCTCAGACAACCGGTCCGGGTTGTTCTTTTTGTCTTCCTTGAAGACCACCAGCTTCGCGCCACTCCACGGCTGCCGGGGTTTGCGCAGGTAGCCCCAGAAGCGGGTTTTTTCGACGAAATAGCGCCGACCGTAGTAGAAATCACCGGTCGGCTCGCTCGCGATTTTCGCGTTCCGTTCCTCGACGGTTGGTCCGCCCAGATTTCCGGATCCCACCGATGAGCCCCCGCACTGGGTGAATACGCAACACGCGGCGCCGAGTAGAACCATCCTCAATGGGAAAATTGCCATGGGCGCGACTCTAGGAACGCCCACCTGCCGCCCGCAAGCACGGAACGAAATTCGTCCGATCTAATTTGCATCTCTCCTTGGCATCCCGGATGGACCGCCCGATGATCCCGCCATGCCTCGCATCGTCATCACTCTGGGAGATCCCGCCGGCATCGGGCCGGAGGTCATCGACCTCGCGCTGGCAGCGGCGGACATTCCCAAGGGATTTCAAATCAATGTGTTAGGCGACCGCAGCGCGGGCACTTCCGGCAAGCCCGACGCCCGTTCCGCCGCCGCTGCGCTCGCCGCCCTGGATGAAGCCGTGTGCCAACTCAAAGACGGCCGCGCCGATGCCGTCGTCACCGGACCGGTGTCCAAGGAAGGCTTGCAAGTGCTCGGCTTCCCGTTCCCCGGCCAAACGGAATACTTCGCCGCGGCCTTCGGCGTGGCGGATTACTGCATGTTGCTAACAGGCGCGACCTTGACGGTAGGACTGGCGACGATTCACGAGCCGCTGGCGATGGTGCCGCAACTTCTAACCGTGGAACGGATCGTCCGCGCCGGCCTGCTAACAGCCGAATTCTTGCGGCGGCGCGGCACCGGCCAGCCGCGCATCGCGGTCGCGGGACTCAATCCCCACGCCGGTGAAGGCGGGGCATTTGGCGATGAGGAAATCCGGATCATCCGCCCCGCGATCGCCCGCCTGAACGCGGCGGCTGTCGGGATTTTCACCGGCCCCGGCGTGCCCGACGCGATCTTCCGGGACGCCGCCCAAGGCCACCACGACGCGGTGGTCGCGATGTATCATGACCAAGGCCTGATCCCGCTCAAACTGTTGGATTTCGACACCGCAGTGAACGTGACCCTCGGGCTACCCAAGCCCCGCACCAGCCCGGACCACGGCACCGCGTTTACCATCGCCGGGAAAAACCTCGCCAACCCGTCGTCCATGATCGCGGCGATCCGGCTCGCGTGTGAGCTTGCTTGAGCGCAGCCCTAACGGACCGCAAAATTCATTTCGCCCGCTGCATGGAGTGGGTTGGACGGGTCGGCGTTTTCATCTGATACTTGCCGCTTGAGACGTGGAACCAGCGATCTGTTTTGAATCCCCGCTGCGGGCCAGGTACAAGGTCGGCACCCGGAACTATGGATTTTGGAACTCAATGGCTAGCCTGCGTCTCCACTCCCCCATGCGACACCCGGAACACTGCTGCTCCCAGCGTAGGGTGTTCATGCGGAAGAAGTGTCCGGTGGCGATGGCACGAAGTTCGCCCTTTGAGCTGATGCTTTTCGGATCGAAACAGGCGGCTTTGTGATAATGACCGTCAACGGCGTAAAGATCCCATTCGTCGAGTTCCTTGCACTGGGCATAGGGGTCAGCGATGCGCGACTTCATGGGTCCGGCGAGCAGTTCGTTGAGAGAGGTGATGTTGGCGAGACGCCGTGGGCTTTTGAGAGCTTTGAAAAAATGACTTGGTTCCATCATTCAGAGGGACATCATCAGAGGCAGAGGGACAGGCCTTTTGTCAAAGATTCTTCTTGCTATCTGTTCCCCGCCCCAGTAGTCCTTCCCCATGAGCAGAAAGGCACGTTGGTTGGCGGAGTGGCGGAAATCCGCCGGGAAACCGGTGTTTTACCATGTCATTTCGCGAGTGGTGGAGCGGCGGTTCGCGTTCGGGCCGGAGGAGAAGGAGAAGTTCCGGGCGTTGATGCGCTTGCAGGAGAAATTCACCGGCTGCCGGGTGGTTTCCTACTGCTTGATGTGCAACCACTTACATCTGCTGCTGGAGGTTCCGCCGATGGCGGAGGGCGGGTTGTCCGATGAGGCGCTGTTGAAGCGCTTGTCGGCGATTTACAGCGAGGCGTTTGTGGCTGGCGTTGCGGTGGAACTGGCGGATGCGAGGACGGCGGTTTACGCGAACGACG
>JANOZJ010000392.1:0-2063 GCA_031429315.1 Akkermansiaceae bacterium | reverse complement strand
CAGTCCCGATCAGGGCGGCACTGGCAATTCCGGTTGTGACCCACAAGTTTTTCATTGCTCTGGAAGAAATGGTTGAAGCTCTCGATGGCTTGAACTTGTCGAAACACTAAATTTTTAATGAAACTTAACAAGAAAAAACTTCAACGATTTTTGAACAACAATTCAACAATGGAGTCGTCACGCCTTTTCCTTTATTTAAAAGGGATTGAGGCAATTCCAAATCATCAAATCGGAAAACCCACGGCCTGAATTTCAGGGTGTGGCCGACTGAACTCAACTTCATTACCTGCCTTTTCTAGCTCATTCGCCGCACCAATCGAGCTAATTTTTACAAATATTGAACATATCCGAAGCTTATTTTTCCACGTGATCGCGGGTGAGTGAGTCACGCCTTGGCGATGCCGAATCGTCGATCCAGCTCCCTCATGGCGAATTCGGTGAGGGTGGGACGGCCGTCAGAAGCGCAATAAGGCAGCTCGCAGGCGAACAGATCCGTGAGCAGTTGCTGGGTTTCGGACAGCCGCGGCACCTTCCCTACGGAGGCTCTCTTGGCCAACACCTTGGCCAACCGGTCCACCGCAAATCTGGCTCCCGGGGAAGTATCGTGAAGCAGCTCGTCCATCAGTGCGCCGAGAAACGGCCGTGGGTCGGGCACCGGCAAACAAGCCGGCAAACTGTGAATCTGCAAGGTATTGCCGCCGAACGCCGCCACTTCGATGCCAGCCTCCTGCAGCGACATTCGCTCGCGGAGCACGAGATCGAGATCGCGGGGATCGAGTTCCAGCAGGACCGGCACGAGCAGCCCCTGCGTTTCCAAGACGCGGTCCCCGGGATTAACGAGCTTTTCGAAATAGATCCTTTCCCAAGCGGCCTTGGGATCGAAAATCACCAGCCCATCCTCGCTCTCCAGCAGGACGAACCGGTGATGCAACATCCCAATCACCCGGAAATCCGGCATTCCTCCACGGGCCTCAAGCGGAGCCACTTCATCCTCGGAAACCGGCGCGACCGTCAAACTTTCCGCCCAAGCCACCAGCATCGGCGATGGCGCTTGGAAACTGGCAAGGACCGGCACGACCTCCACCGCATCATCAGGGAAAATGAAATCCCGTGGCGGCTCGACCCTTGGTGCCACCTCTCGCGCGACCGGACGCAAGCCCACTGCCACCGCTTCCAAGATGGCGTCCCGCACATCGACCGGTCGGTGGAACCGCACTTCGCGCTTCGCCGGATGGACGTTTACATCCACCAAAGTCGGCTCCAGATCGATCCACAACCACGCCGCCGGATACATGCCATCCGAGATCGCGCCGCGGAATCCTTCTGCCAGCGCGCGGGAAATCACCGCGTCCTCGACCGGCCGGCCATTGAGGAAAACGTACTGGTGCCGCCTCCCTTTCCGCGCGTGGCTGGCGGGCAACAGAAATCCTTGCACCGAGATTCCGTTGCCGTGAGTCAGCGGCAGCGCGATCAGCTCCCGGGACAGCTCCGGCCCTAGCAATTGCCGCACCCGATCCACCGCCTTCGCCGCCGGCGGTAAATCAAACACCTCTCTATCATCCCGCCTGAGCCGGAACCGGACATTCGGCGCGGCCAGCGCGTGCAGCCGCAACTGATGCTCGACGTGCGCCGCCTCGGTCGTTTCCGCCAGCAAAAATTTCCGCCGCGCCGGCATGTTGTAAAATAGCGCCTTCGCCTCGATCACCGTACCCGGTGCGCAACCGGCGTCCCGCACGTCGCGGACCTTGCCTCCATCCACCAGGATTTCCGTGCCCGAGACCGAATCAGTTTCCCGCGTCACCAGCCGGAACCGCGACACACTGGCAATGCTCGGCACCGCTTCCCCGCGAAATCCCAGCGTCATGATCGCCGCCAAGTCCTCTGCCGTCCGCAGCTTGCTCGTCGCGTGGCGTTCTAGCGAAAGCAACGCATCCTCGCGCGACATCCCGCAGCCGTCGTCGCTCACCCGGATCAACGCCGAGCCGCCGCGATCGATGTCCACCCGGATTTCCCGCGCCCCGGCGTCGATGCTGTTTTCCACCAGCTCCTTGACCACCGAAGCC
>JANOZJ010000391.1:0-4843 GCA_031429315.1 Akkermansiaceae bacterium | reverse complement strand
CACGCTGCGCTGGCGGATGTTCTTGTTCATGCGCGGGCGGCGCAGGTCGAGATAGCGGTATTTCATCCGCAGGTCTTCGTTGGAGAGTTCCTTGTCGAGTTGGAACGGCAGCACGTCCGCCTTGTTGACGATCTTGAGTTGGCTGACGACGACTTCGATGCCGCCGGTCGCCATCTTGTCGTTCTGCGAACCTTCGAGACGCTTGGAAACGCGGCCGATCACTTGCACCACGTCTTCCTCCCGCAACGTGTGCGAGAGCGCGGAAACCTCGGGATTTTCCTCGGGATGGAAAACGCACTGGGTGAGACCTTCGCGGTCACGCAGGTCGATGAAAATGACGCCGCCGTGGTCACGGGCGGAGTTCACCCAGCCGATGAGCGTGACGGTTTGATCGATGTGGGATTCGCGGAGTTCGTTGCAATGATGAGTGCGCATGAGAGGAAATTTGAAGATTTGTTCAACCACAGATGGACGGGATGAACGCAGATGGAAGAGATGGGATTAAGAATTGAGATTTGGAGCCGATGGCGGAGTTAGTGTGACGCGGCGAAACTGAAGTTTTGCGTATTTGAAATTGAGGATCAATCCGACCTGAAGACCCGTGACACGCAGATAGTTCAACATGCGTCCCACTTCGTGGTCGGTGATGCGATCTATGGTTTTAGTATCAACCACCACTTTTCCAAATACAATAAGGTCGGGAACGTATTCCCCCACTTGGGAGTCGCGGTAAATGATTGGGTAGCGCGCTTGCTGTGCGAAAGGGATTTCATGGTATCTAAAATCCACCACGAGTGCCTCTTCATAGGGCTTTTCATGATATCCGTGTCCCAATGAATTGAGCACGGCAAACGCACAACCGATAATTCGCTCGGTTTCCATCACATGAATCCCATCTCTTCCATCTGCGTCCATCCTGTTAATCTGTGGTTAAATTTCTTCAAGCCAGCAGCGGACCATCCGGCTGAAGCAGGCGGTCTGTTAGCCAGTCGATGGCGGTGGCGGCGTTGCCGGATTCTTCGGTGCGGCTGGCGAGGATCTTGAGCTTGAGTTCTGGATATTCGGCGCCGACGACGAGGGCGAAACGCGCGCCGCATTTCTCGGCGCTCTGGAACTGTTTCGCGACCTTGGCATTGCCCATCGGCAGGTCGGCGGAAATGCCCGCGCGGCGGAGGTCGGTGACGAGCCGCAGCGATTGCGGACGCATGGTTTCATCGGCGACGACCACATAGACATCGCAGGCGGCGGCGTTGCGCTGAAGCCAGACTTCCATCTGCATCGCGGTGTGGGTCGTTTCCTCGATGAGGTTGCGGATCACATAGTCGCCCATTGCGAAGCCGGTGGCGGGCATATCGACGGCACCGTCGGAAATGGTGGAAATGAGGGTGTCGTAGCGCCCGCCGCCGGCGACGGCGCGCATGGACTTCTTCGCATCAAAGACCTCGAACACCACGCCGGTGTAGTAAGCGAGGCCGCGGACGATGGATAGATCAAGCTCGACGAAATCAGCGAAGCCGCGGGCGGCGAGTTCATCGCGAATGGCCAGATAGGCGAAGGAGGCGTTCGCGGGATCGGCGATGAAGGCACGGACGACCTCGGGTGTTAGAGAGAACGCGGCGAGCCTTTGCACGAGGACTTCGGGCTTTTCCCGCTCGATCTTGTCGATGATGCCGAGGAAATCCGGGATGCTTTCTTCCGGGATGCCACGGGCCTCGGCAAAGTCGATCCACGCCTTCCGGTCGGAAACGCGGACGATGAAATCACCGGCGACGAAGCCGAACGAGAGCATCGTTTCAATCGCCAGCGCGATCAACTCCGCATCGGCGGCCGGGCCGGCCTCGCCGAGGATATCGACGTTGAACTGATGGAACTCGCGGCCCCTGCCCTTCTGCGGTTTTTCATAACGGAAACACTGGCCGATCTCGAACCACTTGAGCGGCTTCGGGAAATCCCGCTGGTGCTGGGCGACGATCCTCGCCAGCGATGCGGTCACTTCCGGTCGCAGCGTGACATCGCGCCCGCCCTGGTCCTCGAAACGGAAAAGCTGCGCGGAGAGCTCGCCACCGGATTTTTTCAGATAGAGTCCGGTGTCTTCGAGAATGGGCGTCTCGTATTCGATATAACCGCAGCGGCGGGCCACGCCACGCCAGGTTTCGAACAAATAATTGCGGACCGCGCATTCACGGGGAGTGAAGTCGCGGAATCCTGGAAGTGCTTGAAAAGTAGGTCCTGCCATGGGCGGGCGGCGAGGATGCACGCCGTTCCCGGCATTTCAAGGCAGGATTGCACCGAGTCTTCACCCACCCAAACGCCCCGCCTGCCGAATGACCTGAAATGGCGACGCACAGCGAAGTCATCCTGCTGGAAAAGGCAGATTCCCTTCCTGCTATTCCTGCTTGAATGAAGAGGGGTCGTCGCGAGCTGTGCCCGGAACACCGTCGCCTGGCTGCTGCTCTGGCTCGGCCGCATTCACAAACCATCTCCGCCACCGACGACTCCACCGGTGCGACCGACCAGACATCTACCGCCACCCTCACCCACAAGGCGACCCAAGTCGTCGCCGAGATCATCGGCAACCATCAGACGCGCCGGATCATTACCCTCGACATCCCCGTCACCACGGACTGCCTGGAACTCCACCTGCTCGTCCCGTCCACCACCTCACCCGCCGCCTTTTTTGCCGTCCGCTGTTTTTCCTGACTCTGCTCTTGTTTTAGCGGCGCTTGAGATGAGACCATTCTAAAGAAAGGCGTCGGGCAGAATGCCCGAACCACGGTGGCCCGGGCATTCTGCTCGGAGCCTTGTGCCGCTGTAACTATTCAGGTGTGAGAGAATTGAGACAGAATCATTTAAGACAGAATCATTGGAATTTGGAGAAGGCTTACGCCCGGCATAGAACTCCAACATCTTTTCTTCAAAAAATGATTCTGTCTAAAATGATTCTGTCATCCTATTGAATGGCAAAAGCGCAGAGCTGAATAGTTACGATTTTTCGGTCATTAGCCACTCTGGCTCTCAAGCGAGGTCAGGTGTTCTGACCCTCCCGGGGAATCCCGCTTGCCCCTTTGCCGACTCATGGCTAGCTTCGCCCCCCAATGTTTGAGCGGATTGCAAAAAACCTGTGCGCCCCAGCAGCCGGAATCGCGAGTTCGCTCTTCCTGTTAGCCGCGGCACCGGCCTTCGCGCAGGCGTCAGCGCCGCTGGCTCCCGCGCAGTTTGATCCGTCCGATGTCTATTTCCAAGGCTACCTAGCGACCCGAGCCGCAGAACAGCTCGAAGCCAGCGGCGACTTTGTGGGAGCTGCGGAGAAACTTAAGCGGGCCCGCGAACTCTTCGACACCGTCCACCGCTATTACCCGAGTTGGAAAGCGGAAATGGTCACCGGCCGCAGTGCCCAGAACTCCGAAGCCGAAATCAGGCTGTTCCCGAAAGCCGAGGAACAGCGCAAAAAGAACCGCAGTGTCGTCGCCGAACTCGAAGGCGGCGTCAAAACCTCCGGCACCCTGATCGATCCCGCACAAGGTGTCGTGCCACTCACCCCCAGCATCCTCGAAGCGGATCCTAACGAAACCCGCCGGCTGGCCGAGGCCGAGGCGGAAGTCAAACGGCTCCGCGAACTCGCGAAAGCCAACAGCGCAGCCAACGCGGAATCCTCCCGCGATGCCTCCCGCGTCCGCGACCTCGCCCGCCAGCGCGATGCCGCCGAGGCCCAGCTCCGGGCTGCGGAAAACAGCGCGCAAGCACTCCGCGCACGACTCGCCGCAAGTCCCGTGGAGGGCGAAATGAAGGCGCTCACCCAGCGCATTGCCGGACTCGAACAGGAGCGCGAGGCGATGGCCATGGCACTCACCCAGAGTCGCAGCTCGCACACTGAGGCGCTTTCCAAGATCGCCATTCTCCAGGCGGACCTCACGGTGATGCAGCAGAAATACTCCGACCTCAGCCGCGACATCAAGGAGGAGCGCAAGGTTTCCAATGAAGTCGTCGCCGGCCAACGCACGCAGCTCCAAGTGTTGGAAAAAGAACTCGCCCGCAAAAACACCGAACTCGGCAAGGCCAACGAGCGGATCAGCGGACTCGTCAACCAGCTTCAGGAAAGCAAGGACGCCTTTGCCCAGCTCCGCACCGAGCGCGATTCCCTGCTCCAGGAGCGCGACCAAATGAGCGCCCTGCTTAAGCTCAATGAAGACGGTCGGATCCAGGATCTCATCCAACAGAACATGGGCCTCGCCAAAACCCTCCGCGAAGCCAATGAGAAGATCGAGCGCCTCAACCTCGACAACAACAGCGCCAAGGACGACATCACTGATGCGCTGCGCGACCTCGCCATCGCCAAGTCACAGATTAATAAACTCCATCAGGACAAGCGCGAGCAAGACAAGCGCCTCGAGGAGTTAGAAGCCCATCTCAAGGGCGAGGAAAGCTCCTTGGCCAGCGGTAAAACCAGCGCGAATCAGGAAGAGGTCAGCGTTTTACGCGACATCATTCAACGCCACCTCCGGGTCCAAGAACGCCGCCGCCAAGCGCGTGATTTATTGGTCGAGGCGGTCAAGGACATGGGTTCCAAGGACGAGCGCATCGCCCAAGCCATCAAACTTTTCGACGGTGAGAAAATCGAACTTACTCCCGATGAACAACGTCTCGTGGCCGACAAAAACGTCGATGGCGAATTCATTTCCCCCTACGCCCAAGACCGCGCGACGGTCCGGGGCAACATCAATGAGCTGAACCGCGACATCTCGGTTTACGAACGCACCGCCGAGAAATCCTTCGCCGCCGGCCGCTACCTGCCCACCCGCGAGTTGTTCCAAATGATCGTCGAGCAACACCCCGGCCACATCCC
>JANOZJ010000390.1:0-2730 GCA_031429315.1 Akkermansiaceae bacterium | reverse complement strand
ATCATCCACCGCGACGTAAAACCGTCTAACATCCTCGTCTCGTTGCACGATGGAAAACCGATGGTCAAGGTGATCGACTTCGGAATCGCAAAAGCGATCGGGATGGAACTGACGGAGAAAACGTTCTTCACCCAACACGACCGCATGATAGGCACACCGCAATACATGAGTCCGGAGCAGGCGGAACTCCATCCGCTGGCGGTCGATACCCGCAGCGACATCTATTCGCTGGGCGTGATCTTGTTCGAGCTTCTCACAGGCACGACGCCACTGGACAGCCATCAACTCCGCAATGCGACATATGCCGAGATGCAACGCCTGATCCGCGAAGTCATCCCGCCGAAGCCGAGCACCAAGCTCGCGGATGCGTCCGCTGTCTCACCGCGATCCCTGCGCGGTGATCTCGATTGGATCGTGCTCAAGGCTCTCGAAAAAGATCCGGCCCGCCGCTATGAATCCGCAGGAGCGATGGCGGAAGATTTGCAACGCTTTCTCCAACACAAGCCGGTCGAAGCCCGTTCACCGAGCATGGCCTATGTCATGCTGCGCTTCACGCGCCGTCATCGCGGCCCGGTATTCGCAGGGGCAGCGTTACTTTTGATGCTGATCCTGGGTGCGGCGGGAACCTTAGTCGGCATGAAGCGGGCGCTCGATGCCAAGGCGGAGTTAGAGCATAAAAACGCTGAGTTGGATCAGCAGAAACTGGAGCTCGTCGATACCAAACAACGTCTCGCCGGTCTTCTTGAATCGAACCAAAAAATGCTCGGCGAGATCAGCAAGAGAAACACGAGTGAAGCAGGGCTTCCCACGGAGTTCGAAGCACTCCGAAAAGAAAACCAGGCCCTGCTGGACAAGGTTAGCAACGAGGTGGTGAATCAGGAACGCTATACGGAGGAAATCGAGAGGCTGCGGCAGGCGAATGCAGAACTGGAGAAGTTGGTGATAGAATCCAAGGACACCGATGCGGCCGTCGAATTGGTGCGCGCCGGGCTTTTTGAGGACAGCGTCACCGCCCTAACAGCGAACGAACGCGGCCAGTATTACCTCGACGGAAAACTGATCCCATTCGCCACGCTGCTCAAAGCCTTCGCCACACCGCCCGGCGATGATTCCCTCAAGAAAACCATGCCACGCTGGCTGAAAGTGACCTTACCCGCCGGTGCAAAACCGACAGATGCCGTCTTCCAATCCCGCCTCAGGCAGATCGCCGCCGCCGCACACCGGATCGGACTCCGCCACGAGCTGCTTCCAGAGCAAGGTAAAAAATAGGCCCGCTGGGACGGTCGCGGCGGTCAACCATGGCTGGGAAATTTCGAGGCTCAAAAAATTTCCTGATCCTTTTGGCGGAGGAATTCCGCATCTGCTGGATGACGGGTGATAGATCTCATCAGTCATCAACAACCATGAGCACCGACAACTCTTCGCAACGTCCCGTCCGCAGCATCAGCCTGCCGCCCCTCGCCGCCTTTGCCCTCGCGCTGGGCCTCGCTGGCTCCACCTACATCGCCGCCACCACGTGGCGGGATGTGCGAAAACAACCGGATAGAAACAACATCCGCATCACCGGCTCCGCCAAGAATAGAATCGTCTCCGATCTCATCCAGTGGTCGGCGACCATCGAAAGCAAGGGAAGCGACCGCACCGCCGCCTATGTTTCGCTCAAAGGTGGAACCGACAAAGTGGTCGCGTTTTTGAAAGCCCAAGGCATCAAGTCTGACGACATCAAAACCCAGTCAGCCAGCATCACCGAGGAGTTCGAAATGGTGCGTGAGGACAAGGTGCTTCCCGGTACCGCAGTGCCGGTGCGGACGGAAACCAGCAAGTCCATCGGCTTCCGCGCCATTCAGGTGGTATCCGTGAATTCTCTGGACGTGCCGCAGATTGAGAAGGTCTCGCGCGAGATCACCTCGCTGCTGGAACAGGGCGTATTCGTGACCTCCAATGCGCCGAACTATTACTACACCCGCCTCGGCGAACTCAAGCTGGAGATGCTTGCAGAGGCCGCCAAGGATGCCCGCAACCGCGCGGAGAACATCCTGCGCTCGGCTGGCAATACCGGCATCGGGCCGCTCGTGGACTCGTCGATGGGAATCATCAATATCAACCCGGCCAACTCCACCGAAACCTCCACCGAGGGCAACAACGACACCTCATCCTACGAGAAGGACATCATCACCATCGTCCGTGCCGAGTATAAGGTCGATTGACGACTAACAGACAATCGTCTGCCATAACATGGTATGAAAACGATCACCGCGTCTATCACTCTCGATGCCCTGATGCATCCCGGCATGCTCGGGAAAAACGCTGTGCCACTTCTTCATGATGGCATGGCTGCGACCCTGATTTTCGGAATCGGGTTCGCTCCCATCACGGCTCTTGCCTTGTCGCTCATGGGAATATTCACCCTTGCCGTTGCCTCGCTCCTCCTGGTCATTCCGGCGCTTGGCATTGCCATGGGTTTGAGCTGTTACCAGCCCCGCTATGGCAGACTGATGCTGCATGGTTTCGTCATGGGCATCATCGCGGTCACCTGTTACGACGGCGTGCGAATTCCTTTCATCATGGCTGGATGGATGGAGGATTTCATTCACAGCCGTCCCATAGCCTCTCCAGAGCGGTCTGGAAGGCTTGAGTTGTCGTTGAATTTGAGTCGTTTTGGCGTTTTGTGATTTTTGAATTTGGCGGCTTCTTGTGATATATCTAGGCCGGAAGTCCACATGCTATCCC
>JANOZJ010000389.1:0-1676 GCA_031429315.1 Akkermansiaceae bacterium | reverse complement strand
AAGGACCAACTAAACCATACAACCAACCAGACGGAACGAATCCTCCTCTAGATATTCGCTAACAGTTTGAATCCGCCCCTCCCTGATTTGGTTTTTGCAATTTCCGCGACCTCAGGAGTATATTTTGAAACACCAGAAATAAAATCCAAGGCCCATTTCTGAGATTCGATTGTTAGGGAATCAAAAATAAAACCAAAATCCTCTTTCTCAAGAGCTGTGGTGAGCTTGTTGTGTAAAGCCAAAGGTTCTTTGGTTTTATCACCACAACCAAAAAGCATGAGCGACGCTACAAGAATTACAAAATATATGACTAATTTTTTCATGTTGGCTTTTGATATGAGAGTTTTGCTTCGCTCAGCTTGGCTTTGTATATGCATAAAAAATCCTCAATCTCATGAGGAGCGAGTCGTTGCACAGGTTTCGGGAATACGCTCAACGGAAGCGGGGAGTTTTTCACATCAAGTCCAAGTGCTCGGGCACCCAACAGGGCACCTGCTTGCAGATGCACCTGCTTCGGCAATTTTTTTGAGAACGCGCCGATTCGCAGAGCTGTGTCGTAAACGTAGAGCGGTCCTGTACCAGGTATCTCATCGCAGCTGCGGGCTACGAGTTCGAAAATCTCTTCGAATGACCTGCAGGATTTCAACTTCTCGATGTCGGATTTGGATGCAAGGACTCGTCTCGCATTTTCGAGCACAGAGCGCTTGATTCTCCGCTGGTGGCCATGGCGTCTGACTTTTCCGTCACCCTCTTTTCGGTAAGATTTGCCCACGAGATCCTCGGCTAGCGCAGCACTTTTGACGGCCGTCTCCAGATCGTTCAGTCCGCGATAACCTTCCATCAAAGATCTCAGCGGATTCCATCCCTTTTCGAAGCGTTTCTGACATTCTTCGTATTCTGCCACCAATCCCGCCAGATTTTTGGCGTGTCCCGAGAATCCTGGTCGGCAGCCATGGCCCGTATGCGACGATGCTCCGTTTGGCATGGATGTGCGTTTTCTCATTGAGTGAATCAGCGTGGTCGTGTCGGAAGCATTTTTTCTGCTCCCGACTGATTATCAGGATTTACAGATATTTTTGAAAGTTAAAGTTCCAGAATTTTCACTATTTTACGGCCCACGCTGCGGTTTGGCTCCTGCCCATGCCCTCCGCGTCAACTCACAGCTCGAAGTAAGCAGCGTCGAACTTCGTCATGAGGTAGGGAAACGGCGGTTCCAGCCCGGCTGCCTGCTCCTCTTCCTTGTGGAGTCTGAAGCCGTCTATGGTTTCACTCATAGCGATCCGTGATTGGGGTCAATGCTCTCGGTTTCACAAGAAATCTGAATTTGTCCCACACGGAGAAGCCGACGCCGAGGGTGTCGGTGCCGCAGACGACTTTGAGCAGGCCGCGGGCGGTGAGCTTTTCCACTAACAACCGGTATTCCGGCAGCAGGCCGGCGTGGTGGATGCCGACGCCGTGGCGGAGGATTTTCGAGAGTTCGCGGCCGTAGGGGGAGCGGAAATCGGCGTCGTCGAGGGCGCGGGCGATGGCGTGTATTTCCTCCTTGGTGCAGAAGTTGGTGGAGAGCAGGTCGCGGGCGGTGTCGGCGCAGGCGTTCTGGGTGAAGTGGACGAGATAGACGGGCGAGCGGCCTTGTTCGTTGAGCTCGGCGACTTTTTCCTGGAGCTGGGTGGTGG
>JANOZJ010000388.1:0-2222 GCA_031429315.1 Akkermansiaceae bacterium | reverse complement strand
AGCGCGGAATCCACCAATACGAATCACGCTCGACGCCCGCATTGGACTCTTCCGAAACACGGCAATCAGAACAGACGTGAATCTATAACTCTTCATTTCTGCGCGAACATTGTTTATTAGCCGACTGGCATATCAGACTGGGGTGATATGCGACATCGGCTATCGACCGGAAGAAGAGCGCGGATGTTTCTGAAAGTCAAAAGAATCCGCAGGACGGGGAGCAGTGTCGGCCGGCCCGGGAATCGTTGGGATCGCTTGAACGTCCGGCGAGTCGGGGGGGGTCCAATATCTAACGATTGGAAGGGCCGGGTGAGCGGGGATGCCGGGGTTGCCGGTGAGGGGGGCAGGACTGGAAAGTGAATCCCGGCCGGACGGGAACGGGGGGATTTCGCGATACTGCGGACCGTGGACAGCAAGCTGTCTGACGGAAAGCGGCAGCAAGCTGCCGCAGTCCAGGGCCTGCGGCATGACCGGCGGAGCTGTTCTTGCGGTTGCGGGAATGTGCGGCTACAAGCCGGCCGTGGAAGCAATCCGCTATTTCAACCGGCACACCGGCGTCCTGGAAACCGAGCAAGTTTACGGCGAGGGCTTTTTGCGTTGGTCGTATGGCAATCCGCTGGGGGCGATCTCGCTGAACGCGTTTGTGAAGCGGCCGTTTTTCTCGGCGTGGTACGGGCGGCGGATGAGCACGCGGGAGTCGGCGGCGCGGGTGGGGCCGTTCATCGCAGAGTATGGGTTGGACCCGGCGGAGTTCGCGGATGCGCCGGAGAGCTACCGGAGTTTTAACGAGTTTTTCTATCGGAAGTTGAAGCCGGCGGCGCGGCCGGTGGATGCGGATGAGGCGAGCGTGGTGTTCCCGGCGGACGGGCGGCATCTGGGGTTCGAGCGGGCGTCGGAGATTGATGGGGTGTTCGTGAAAGGGCAGAAGTTCGATCTGCCAGCGCTGTTAGGCGACGCGAAACTGGCGGCGCGCTACGCGGATGGATCGTTGATCCTGTCGCGGCTTTGCCCGGTGGATTACCATCGCTTCCATTTCCCTGCGGCGGGCGTCCCAGGTGAAACGCGGTTGATCGAGGGGCCGTTGTTTTCGGTGAACCCGATCGCCCTGCGCCAACGACTGGCCTACCTGTGGACGAACAAACGGACGATCACCGAGCTGAAAACCGAGCGCTTCGGGACGGTGCTGTGCATGGAAATCGGCGCGACCTGCGTGGGCACCATCCGCCAGACATTCACGCCCGGCCAGCCGGTGGCGAAGGGCGCGGAGAAGGGCTATTTCGCCTTCGGCGGCTCGTCCACGCTGACCTTGTTCGAGCCAGGAGCGGTCCGCTTGGCCGACGATCTTCTGGAAAACTCGGCCCGCCAAATCGAACTCTACGCACGGATCGGCAGCGTCATGGGTCGCTCCGCTTGACCTTCCGGAAAAACCGCACACCCTGTCCACAGTCTGACATGCTGAATCCACTCACGTCCCTCGAAGAGCACGCCCGCGATGCCCTCAAACCCGTCTTGGAAGGACAGCTCTCGCCCGCCGAGCGGATCGCCCATTACAAGAGGTTTTTGAAAATCGAGGAGCACCGCATCCTGCTCCAGCACCGGGCCGGTGCCGGTGGCCTTGAAGTCGCCCGCGCCCGCGCGGCCTTGATCGATACCGTGATCCGCTCCATCCTCGAGGCGGTGCTCAATGCCAGCAAAGGCCCGGTGCCGACTATCGCCTTGGTCGCCACCGGCGGCTACGGTCGCAGCACGCTCAACCCGCGGTCGGACGTCGATATTCTTTTCCTGCTGCCGCGCGCATCCACCAAGCTTCCCCTGCCGCTCCAGGAGCTGGTGCAGGACGTGCTCTATCTGTTATGGGATGTGGGCTTCAAGGTGGGCCACGCCTGCCGCTCGATCCCCGAGTGCATCGAGCAAGCCAAGCTCGATCAGGAGAACAAAACCTCGCTGATGGACGCCCGGTTGATCGCCGGTGATGCCGGCCTGTTCGCCCAATTCGAAGCGCGCTTCCACAAGGAATGCATCAGCAAGGGCCAAGCCGGATTTTTCGCCATCCGTTGCAAGGATCTGCGCACCCGCCATCAGAAATCCTCGCGCACCGTGTTCCTCCAGGAGCCCAACGTGAAGGAAAGCTGCGGCGGGATGCGCGACTATCAGAACATCCAGTGGGTCGCTTTGGTGAAACGCGGCAGCAAGAACCTCAAGGATCTCGTGGACGCGAAATT
>JANOZJ010000387.1:0-24047 GCA_031429315.1 Akkermansiaceae bacterium | reverse complement strand
CGTGGGATCGGTGTGGACCATCACATGCACCAGCGCATCATGGCGCCGCAGATCCTCGGCGATCCGCTGGTTGAGCATCGCCCGGTACGGCCGTTCGTGGCGGTCCGCCACTTTCACCCGCGTCGCCTCCGGCAGTTTCAGAGAAAACCGGCTCCAGCGGGCGTCGTCGTCCTGTTGGAAGTCGATCAGCAACCGCGTCACGTCGCCATGGACCAGCGGCGTCCGGAATTTCATCGAGAATCCCTGCGCCAGATTCAACGCACCCGGCTCCCAACCCTCGGACGATCCCACAACATCCTCCGACCCGCGGAAAATCTCCCGATAAGCCTCGGGCACCGCGCAGGTCGCATTGTCACAACTGAAAAGAAAGGCCGTCATCTGCTTGAAATTTCACAAAGCGGAAGAGTCTTTGCAGGATTTCCCGCAAGCGCAATCCCGCATCGTGAGGAGGGATCCTACATTTCGGAGCGCGAAGATCGTTGCCCCATATCCGCCCCTCTTGAACGCAATGCCTATGCCGCTTGGAAATCCGCCCCTCCTTGTACAAGAGCGCATCACGATGTCTCTCCAGGAGCCTCTCATCAACGATCAACCCCTATCCTTAAAAGCATTGCTCTGCAATGCGCGACCTGCCCGGCAGAGGACGGCAACTCCAATTCAGCCATACCCAAGTCCTCTCTACAAATGGGATAGTCCCGAATAAAAGAAATCTTGCAGGACCCCGCGATTTAAAGAGTATCGACATTGAATCTGATTTTTTGGCGTTTTATTCACTACTCCCCCCCGCCGTCTCCCATCCGGCAATCCACATTCACATTTCTGCCCCTGACATCTCCCCCAATCCAATCCCATGAAGCCCCCTCGCCTCTCCACCCCCCTTGCCTCCGCCATCGCCGCGTTGCTCGCCGCGTCATCTCTCCACGCCGCCACCATCACCTGGGACGCCAACGGCGAGACCGCCCTCCAGACCGATGGTGCAGGCACTTGGGACGCCGGCACCAACTGGTGGAACGGTTCGACCAACGTCTCATGGACTTCCGGCGACAATGCCGTCTTCGGAAATGCCGGCGCGGGCGGGGCGGTCCCCCTCGCCTCCGGAACCACCGTTGGCACCCTCACCTTCAATGCCTTCACCGGCACCTACACCCTCGGCACGGTCACCTCGACCATCATCCTCAACAGCGGCAGCACCGGCACCATCACCCCGGCCGTCGTCATCACCAGCGGAAACCGGCAAACCGCAGGCACCTCGGTCACCTCAACGAATCCCGCTCCCACCCTTGGCACGCAAACCTTCAACACAAGCATCGACTTCCAGGCCGGGTCGATCTTCGAGTGGAACCTGACCGCAAATACTGAAACCTCCGAGGGAACCCGCAGCACCAACTACGATGCCGTCGATACCGCCAGCCTCCTGAATACCGGGGCCGAGGCCATTTTCCGGTTGGTGTTAAATGGCACCGAGAACTTTGACGAAAGTTTCTGGAATGCCGACCGTTCCTGGGCCGACATCTTCAAGAATGGCGGCACCGCGCTCAACATTGAGACAATCTTCGGGGCCAACGTGGAGTATTACAATTCCGCCGATCTTGTCCCGAATGGCAACACGACGGGCCGCAGTTTCAGCATCTCCGGCATGACCCTCAACTGGACCACCGTGCCCGAGCCCACCAGCGCATTGGTCGGCCTGCTCGTCGGTGCCGGACTCCTCCGCCGCCGCCGGAACTGAAACCCATTCCCCCTCTCTTCCCAAGGAGCAGCGGAACGCGTCCGCCGTCGCCCCTGGGAAGCCAATCAACCGCGCATCCACACATCTCATGGCCACGTCAGGGGCAGGGCGATCATGCATCGCCCCTCCTTGATCTTCTTCCCCCCAAAAACCTCTCCCCAATCTCCCCAATCCCCACCACCAAAGACCATGAAACCAAAGTCCACACTCCGCCACTTCCTCTGCATCGCCTCCAGTGCCGTGCTCACCATCTTTTACGCCCACGCCGCCAGCAATGTCACTTGGGACATCACCCCCGGCACGGTGGGTATCGGTAACAGCGCCATCACGGGCGGAACGGGCGCATGGAACACCGCCGACGGCAACTGGACCATCGACGCCGGTGCCAACAACATCGCATGGGACAATCTCAATAACGACACCGCGATCTTCGGTGGTACCTTTGGCACCGTCACCCTCGGCACCGGCATCACCGTCGGCGGGCTGACTTTCGACACCGCAGGCTACACCGTCGCGGACAACACCCTAACCTTCGGCATCGCCGGGAACATCGCAGCCAATGCGAATGCCACGATCAGTTCCATTCTCGCAGGCAGCTCCGCCATCACCAAGACCGGTGTGGGCACCCTGAGCTTGAACGCCACCAACACCTACAACGGAGTTACCACCATCAATCAGGGCGCACTCAATGCCACCACCTTTGCCCCGGGCGGCAGCAACAGCAGTATCGGCAGCGCGGCGGTCGCGGAGACCAATCTGATCCTCAACGGCGGCACCTTGGGGCACAACGCTGCGAATGTCGCCACCACCAATAGGCTTTTCAGTGTCGGCACCAGCAATGGCGGAATTGATTCCTCGGCTGCCAGCGCCACCAACACCCTGAGCTTCACTGCTACCACGGCCTTTGGCTTCAACAACCAGCTCGGCACCCGCACGCTGACCCTCCGTGGCAGCAACACCGGAAACAACACCATGGGCGTGCTGATCAGTAACGATGGCTCGGGCAACGCCACCAGCCTGACCAAGAGCGATGCTGGCACTTGGATTCTTAATAACAACTCGAACAGCTACACCGGCGTGACCACGATCACCGGCGGTGCCTTGGTGCTCACCAGTGCCACCGCCCTTCCCGGCGGCATCGGTATCGCTGGCGGCACCAGCAATTTGACCTTCAATGGCGGTGTTCTCGGGCTTGGCTTCGGCAACTTCACCCGCGACTTGAATTCGGCGGCCACGACCACGGCGGCTACCTTCACCGGTGCCGGCGGCTGGGCGGCCTATGGCGCGGATCGTGTGGTCAACCTGAACAATGACAGCCACGAGATCATCTGGGCGACGGCTGATACGGGATTAAATAACCAGACGCTAATTCTCGGCAATGTTTCAGCCACCCATACCGTGGATTTTCAAAACGCCATCAATTTGGGCACGGCCACCCGCACCGTTCAGGTGAATGACGGTGCCGCCGCAGTGGACGCCATAATGAGCGGAAACATCAGCGGCACAGGCGGCCGGCTGTCGAAAACCGGCAGCGGCACCCTGAGCATCACCGGCAATATGAGCCAGACCGAAGGACTCACCGTCAGCACCACCAGTGGCAGCACGCTGAATCTATCCGGCACCAACACCTACAGCAGCACGACAATCAATGCCTTCAGCAACCCCGCCACGGGCCTGTTGGTTTTCCAAGGCATCCAAGCACTCTCGCCCAACACCTCGCTGCAACAAACCCATACGAGCGGAGCCGGTGGTTTCGGCACCATCAGAATCCTTGATGACTCGGCCACTCCTGCTTCCCGTTCGACGGTCAACATCAACATGTTCGCCGCCAACACGTCGCACGGAATGCCCTTGTTTGTTGGCAACAACAACACTGCCAACGGCGGCGGCAGCTCCGGCTCGACCACCGGCAGCACGATCACGCTGGGAAACCTGAATTTCACCCAGACCAACAACGACAACAACAGCCAGAGCTTGAACGTCACCAACGCGAATGGCTACAAGCTCCAAATCGGAAGCGTGAACGTCAGCTTGCAAGCTGGTTCAGGTGCTTGGACCGCCAACTTGGTCGCCGATGCTCCCCTGACCGTCACTGGGAACGTGCAGCAGGCCGCTGGAAGCCCCGGCACGACCACACTGGCCTTACAGGGCGGTGCGACTGGCAGCTTGATCTCGGGCAATATCCTGAACTCCCTGGATGGAACTCCGAAAGTGTTGACCGTCAGCAAGAGCGGCGGCGGCACCTGGACTCTCTCCGGCACGAACGCCTATTCCGGTGCCACCACCGTTACGGGCGGCACCTTAGCAACCACGAGTGCGGTTCAGGGATTTGGCACGAACCTCAGCGGCATTAGCATCGGCGGTTCTGGCACGCTTAAACTTGTCAATGACAGCAGCGTCTCCTTCACCAACGGGACGAGTGCCTACCATATTAACAACTCGGCATCCGCCGCGACCATCAACGTCGATCGCGTCACCGGCACCGGCACCAACAAGTTGACTGTCGGCAACCTGACCACGTCATCCACCGCTGTGACCTGGCAGTTGAACTTTGCCGGAGCCAACGGCGTCGGTTTGAATGCCAGCACCTTGACGACTCCCACCGCCGCCGCCGGATCCCACACGATCAACAACAACATCGCAGACGGGGGAATCCTGACTTTGGCTGGAGTGACGGGTGGTGGAACGGGTGCTGCTGCAACGCTCATTGTCACCGGCACGGCAAACACCACGGTCTCGGGCGCGATCACCCAAGTCGCCACGAATCAGGCACTCACGAAGAACGGCGCGGGCACCCTGCTGCTCAACGGCACCAACACCTACACCGGCCTCACCAGTGTCAACGCCGGCACCCTCGGCGGCACCGGCACGATCGCCGGCAACGTCACGGTCGCGTCCGCGGGCAGCCTCGCACCCGGTGCCTCGGCAGGCACCCTCAGCATCGGTGGTGTCCTCAACATTTCCTTACCGGCCAACGGCGGTGCTGGAAAGCTGAAGTTCGAACTCGGCCCCATCGCCGCCAGCGACAAGATCGCCCTCACTGGAAGCGGCAGTCTGACCATTGGCGGCAATTTCCTTGGTTTCAGCGACTTCACCTTCAGCACGCTGTCCGGTTTGCAGAACGGCACCTACAAACTGATCACCAGCAGCAACGCCTTCAGCGGCGGACTTGATACCACCCCGGCCAACCTCACCGGCCCGATCGGAGCTGGAACCGGCATCCTGCAAATCACCGGCAACGACGTTGAACTGCTCGTCAGCGGGATCGGAGCAGGCAGCGCCTACGACACCTGGGCCACTTCCAAAGGCCTGACCGGAGCGAACAACGGCAAGGGTGACAACCCGGACAATGACGGTCTCAACAACCTCGGCGAATTCGCTTTCGATGGAGACCCGCTCTCGGGTGCCAATGATGGCAAGATCGTCGGCAAGGTCGCCACGGTCAGCGCCGCTCAAGTGATGACCCTAACCCTGCCGGTCCGTAACGGTGCTAGCTTCTCGGCCAGCTCCGGCGACCAACTATCCGCGCTGATCGATGGCATCTACTACCGCATCGAAGGCGATGTGAGCCTCAGTCCCTTTGCGGACACCATCACGGAAGTCACCGGCGGAGACGCGACTACCATCCAGACCGGCCTGCCCGCGCTGACCAGCGGCTGGACTTACCGCACCTTCCGCGCACCCGGCACGGTCCCGGCCACACCGAAGGCATTCCTCCGCGCCAAAATCAGCGAGACGCCCTGAGCGGCTCGCCTCAAGGTGGTGATCACGCCATGAGCGTCCACAAGACCCATCCCACGGCGGCCTCCCCGAAAAGGAGGCCGCCGTCTTTTGGATATACTGCCGCGCATCAGGATTTGTGAAAAGGGGACAGGCTTCCAGCCTGTCTCTTCCATGCAGAACCTGGAATCCTTCGATCCGATCACTTTTTTAAAATCACAATCTTTCCATCCCCCAGCGTAGTGACCCACGCTCCTGCCTGAAACTTTTTCCTCGTCCTCCCGCCCGCCCTTCCCCCACCCTCCCGCCGCAATGCTCAAGGCTGGAATCGTAGGACTACCCAATGTCGGTAAATCGACACTCTTCAACGCTGTCACCCGCACCCGCAAGGCGGAGGCGGCGAACTATCCATTCTGCACCATCGATCCGAACATCGGCATCGTCAGCGTGCCCGATCCGCGGCTGGCCGTGCTGTCGAAGATCTCCAGCTCGCACAAGCTGGTGCCGACGGCCATCGAGTTCGTCGATATCGCCGGGCTGGTGAAGGGCGCGTCCGAAGGTGCCGGTCTCGGCAACCAATTCCTCGCCAACATCCGTGAAACCGACGCCGTCGTCCAGGTCGTCCGTTGTTTTGAAAACGACGACATCATCCACGAACTCGGCTCGGTCGATCCGATCCGCGACATCGAGATCATCAACTCCGAGCTGATCCTCGCCGACATGGCGTCGCTTGAAAAACGCCGCCATTCGCGCGAGAAAAAGGCCAAGGGCGGCGACAAGGAAGCGAAGAAGGAAGTCGAACTCATCGACATCATCATGCCACACCTCGACGAAGGCAACCCGGCTCTAACGATTGATTTCAGCGACGACGACCGCGCCATCGTCAAAGAGTTTTTCCTGCTGTCCTCGAAGAAGACGATTTACGCCTGCAACGTCGCCGAAGACGAACTCGCCGGCGCCATTGAAAACCCGGACTCGCACGCGCAAGTCGCCCGCGTCCGCAAGTTCGCCGCCGAACACACCGGCTCCGAAGCGGTCGTCATTTCCGCCCGCATCGAGGAGGAACTCAGCGACATGCCGGTCGAGGAAGCCAACGAATTCCTGGCCGAAATGGGCGTCACGGATTCCGGCGTCTCGGCGCTGATCCGCGCGGTCTATCATCTGCTAGGACTGCGCACCTACCTCACCACCGGCGTGCAGGAAACCCGAGCCTGGACGATCATCGCCGGCGACAAGGCCCCCGCCGCAGCCGGCGTGATCCACACGGATTTTGAGCGCGGCTTCATCGCCGCAGAAATCGTCCACTACGACGACCTCGTCGCCGCCGGCAGCATGTCCGCCGCCAAGGTCGCCGGGAAAGTCCGCATCGAGGGCAAGCAATACGTCATGAAGGATGGCGACGTCGTTGAGTTCCGCTTCAACGTGTAAGGCAACAACCAGACCGAGTTGTTTCGACTTTTTGCACAGGAAGTCCACCTCAACGGTCAATTGCCCGATCTTGGCGTGACGAGTTCAACGTCGGTGAGAGATACGCGAAGCAAGCGCAGAGCCATCGCGAATCCAGCCACGCGGATGAATCGCCTCCCCGGAGTCCCATGCGCGGGCTCCGGGGTAGGTTGCGGTTTTTTTAGCTAAGACATCATTCATCCCTCCCGGTGAAGGAACCGCTGCCAAAAACGATCTTGGCAATATGGATCGGAAAATTAAGATGAAACCGACTAGTAATCCTATGAACTTGACAACAAAGGAGCGCGTCGAGCGCGAAAAACAGAGACGCAGAACTGCCAACACGCGGATGCGCGAGAAAGTAGCGGCAGCCAGGAGGCGCGGCATTTGCCGCTGCGGCGGGAAGCTGGACAACAAGCCGGGCACCGAGCAGAACTACAGCACCTGCCCGGACTGTCGGGAGAAGGCCACGGCCTCAGCCACTCGCTACTATCGCGAAGGCCCGTTGCAACCGCGAGTGAGACCCCCTGCGAAACTCGACGGTCGTCTGCGCGACTCCACCGGGGTCCGACGCCGTTTGGAACGTGATGGGCTAGGCCGTGAGGCCTGGTGGTGGATCGCCAACGCCGTCATAGGTGGTAAGCAGCACTCCCGCCGCTGGTCCGTTGACAAGCATGGCGATCGCGGGGCATGGCGGCAGGCAATGGCGCAGCGGTGGGAGTGGGAGAAATTCATGTAACGCAAGCATAGAGCAGCACCACTCTGTCGAGATATACAAATACGAGAGGCGTGGTCTGTCCACGCGCGGGGGCATGTGTCAGGAAATCCTTCCGATTTTAATGCCTCGTCGCGCGATTCGGACAGTATTCGGGCAGCTGCCATTTTCAATGGAATGAAAAAAGGAGGCTTTCCGCCTACCCTAAGTCACTAATCCTAAATATGGTGCGCGCGACAGGACTCGAACCTGAACAGGGTTGCCCCCACTAGAACCTGAATCTAGCGCGTCTACCAATTCCGCCACGCGCGCACATCATTGACTGCTCGGGCGGGAAAACAACATGCCGCCCACAACATTGCAATCCCGTTTTCGCAAAGTTTCACCGATTGACTCCCTAACCCCTCAAAACTGGCGGTTTTCGACGTTGCCAAACCCGCTTCCCCTCAACCACGCTCGCCCCATGCAGAAGGCCACGCCACTCATTCTCGTTCTGATTCTTGCCGTCACGGCGTTGATTCTTTCAGTCCGATCCCCCAAGTCACCGCGCACCAGTGTGCCGCCAGTAGTGCAACAAGCGAGTCCGCCGCCCCCTGCCATTGATCCGGTGCCCCCGGCAAATCCCGCCGTGGCGACCGTAACTCCCCGCCCGTGGCCGCAGGCTTCATCCGACATCGCTCCCGACGCGGGGGCCACATTCGGGACTCTGGCCAATGGATTGCGCTATATCATCTATCCGAATCCCGAGCCGCCGAAGCGGGTCTCGCTGCGCCTGCACATTGCCTCCGGTTCGCTGATGGAGGCCGACGACCAGCAGGGACTCGCCCATTTCCTCGAACACATGGTGTTCAACGGCTCCAAGGATTTCACCTCAGAAGAACTCGTCCCGAAGATGCAGCGCCTCGGCATCGGCTTCGGCGCCCACCTCAATGCCTACACCTCGTTCGACGAGACGGTTTACATGCTCGACTTGCCGGATCTCTCCGAGGAAACGATGAAACTCGCCTTCACCGTGATGCGCGACTTCGGCGACGGCGCGCTCCTCACCCGCGAGGAAATCGACAAGGAGCGCGGCGTCATTCTTTCGGAAAAAGTCAGCCGCGACTCCGTCGAAACCCGCATCATGGAGCAACAGTTCGCCAAACTTCTCCCGCAGTCGCTTATCACCCGCCGCTTTCCCATCGGCATCGAGGAGGTCATCCAGTCCGCCCCGCGCGAACGTTTCGTGGATCTCTACCGCCGCTACTACACGCCGGCGCGGATGACCTTCGTCGTCGTTGGCGACATCGATCCCAGGGAAATGCAGGCCAAAATCGAGACGACTTTTTCCTCGATGACCAATCCGGTGGATGCCGGGAAAGAACCGGATCTCGGTCCGATCGCGCCACCCGAAGGCCTCGTCACCGCCGTTTTCGCCGACAAGGAAATTGCCTCCACGGACGTCTCGCTGATGCTCGTGCGACCGCATGTCGAGAAGCCCGACACCGTCGCCACCCGGGCCGAGCGCATGACCTTGGACATCGCCCATTCCATGATCAGCCGCCGCTTCGAGCGACTGTCAAAAATCGAGGGTTCGGCGATCGCCTCCGGCTCCGCGACTCGCAGCAATTTCTTCAACTACCTCGAACTCGGCTCCATCGACATCACTGCGGCTGACGACCGCTGGCAGGATGTCGTGCCGGTTCTGGAGCAAGAATTCCGCCGTGCCATCGATCACGGATTCACCGCCGCCGAACTCGCCGAAGCGAGGTCCAACCTCCTCAATGCCTATCAGCAACAGGTGAAACAGAAGCCCACCCTTGAATCCGATGTCATCGCCACGTCTCTCGCGAAATCCATCAACGACAACACCGTCTTCTCCGATCCGGCGACCGACCTCGAACTCGCGACGCGCGCGCTCGATACCATCGACCTCGCCGCCTGCCACCAGGCGCTTCAGAAGTTCTGGGACGCGCCCGGCTACCACCTGATTCTAACGACCAAGGACAAGCCACAGGACGCGGAAAAGAATCTCGCCGCATTGTTTGAGGAGTCCCGCGGCAAACCAGTCGTGGCACCCGTCGCGCGCGTTCTCCAAACCTTCGGCTACACGAATTTCGGCAAGCCCGGCACCGTCGCTTCCCGCAAGGAAGTCAAGGATCTCGGCATCACCCAGCTCGTCCTGTCCAACCAGGTGCGGGTCAATCTCAAGCCCACCGATTTCGAAAAAGGCAAGATCCGGCTGCTCGCCCGCGTCGGCTCCGGCAAGCTCACCGAACCCAAGGCCATGCCGATGTTAGACACCTTCGCCACCGCGGTCTTCGAAGGCGGTGGCCTCGCCAAGCACTCCAACGACGATCTCCAGCAGATTCTAGCAGGCAAAAACGTCAGCTCGTCGCTGACCGTCGGCGAGGACGCTTTCACCCTCGGCGGCACCACCACTCCGGCGGATTTCACCACCCAGGTCCAGCTCATGTGCGCCTCGCTAACCGATCCGGGCTACCGCGAGGAAGCGCTCTGGCAGTTCCGCAAGGCGATCCCCACCCTCTATCAGCAACTCAAGCACACACCGGCCGGCCCCCAACAGGAAATGGAAGCCTGGCTCCACGGCGGCGACTCGCGCTTCGCCATCGCCCCCGTCGCGAATCTTTCGGCCTACACCATCGCCGACGCGAAAAAGTGGCTCACTCCCGAACTCACCAAGAGTTACCTCGAACTCACCATCGTCGGTGATTTCGAGATTGAAAAAATCCTGCCCGATTTACTCGCCACCTTCGGAGCCCTTCCCACCCGCGCGTCGGCCCCACCGGCGCTGGCGGAGGCCCGCAAAATCCAGTTTCCCAACGCGCCCGCCGCCAAGACTTTCACCTACGATTCGAAGATTCCACAAGCCGTCGCCTCCACCTTGTGGAAGACGGTGGGCATCCGTGGAAATCAGAAGGAGTTCCGCCGCCTCAACATCCTCGGTGACATCTATGGCGACCGCCTCCGCAAGGAAATCCGCGAGAAACTCGGCGCGTCTTACAGCCCCAACGCCGGAGCCTCCGGATCTGACGCATTGGATGACGTCGGCTACCTCATCGGCCAAAGCATCGGCAAACCCGAGGATCTCGAACTCCTCCTCAAAACCATGCGCGACCTCGCCGACAAGCTCGCGACCGAAGGCGCCACCGCCGACGAACTCGATCGCGCCCTCAAGCCCACGCTCGGCCAGCTAGACAAATCCCTCCGCGACAACAGTTACTGGCTCGCCACCGTCATGAGCCAATCCCAGTCCGACCCCAAGCGCCTCGACATCGCCCGCAGCCGCGACGCCGACTACCGCTCGATCTCACTAACTGAAATCAACGCGCTCGCGAAAAAATACCTCCAGGCTGAAAACGCCCTGCTCGTCGCCATCAAACCCGCCGGCTGATCCGCATCCCATGGAACCCCTCAGCATCCGTCCGCTCAATGCCAGCGATCTGATAGACGCCGCCGGCTTGCTCGCCCTGCTCAATCCCGAGACACCCTCCGCGCTCATCGCCGAGCGCCTCGCCACGCTGCTGGCCGATCACTCGAACTATCAGCTCTTCGGCGCGTTCGCCGCCGGAAAACTCGCCGGCCTCGCCGGAGCCTGGATCGCCACCAAGATCTGGTGCGGCCGTTATCTGGAAATCGACAACCTCGTCGTCGATCCCGGCCAACGCTCGACAGGCATCGGCAGCCTCCTCATCCGCCATCTCGAAACCCTCGCCCGCGAGCGCGACTGCAAGATCGTCGTGCTCGACAGCTACACCGCCAACCGCCCCTCGCACCGGCTCTATCACCGCCTCGGCTTCGAAATCTGGGGCTTCCACTTCGTCAAGCCCATCGGCGACTGGCAAGGCTCCGAATGAAAGTGGCTGGAGCGTCTCGCTCCAGACCGTGCAAGGGGCGTCTCGCCCAATGCTGTCAGTTTAAGAATTTTTAACCGCAGATGAACTCAGATGGACGCAGATGAAAAACACAGATAAAGACTGCGTTTTCATCCTCTTCATCTGCGTTCATCCTGTCCATCTGTGGTTGAATTCTTCTAATTTTTCAGAACTGAAATGACAGTATTGGGCGTCCCGCCCCGCGTCCTAACTGTTTCACCATGCGAGTCGCCATCGTCCACTATCACCTCGCTCCCGGTGGCGTCACCCGCGTCATCGAAGCGGCGTCCCTTGCTCTAACCGCCGCAGGCACCCGGCATGTCGTTCTAACCAGTGGCTGGGGCGTCTCGCCCCAGACCGTGCCCCGGGCGTCTCGCCCGGAGCACCTCCCGGTCCGCAACATCGAAGCCCTCGGCTACCTCACCACTCCCGGCGACATCACCGCCGCAGCCCTAACCGCCACCCTCTGCGCCACCGCCGCCGAAGCCCTCGGTGCCCCTCCCGACGTCTGGCATTTCCACAATCACTCGCTCGGGAAAAACTGCCTGCTCCCTAGAGTGATCGCCTGCCTCGCCGCAGCGGGCGAGCGCCTCGTCCTCCAAATCCACGACCTCGCCGAACAAGGACGGCCAGCGAACTATCAGCTCATCGCGGATTGCGAAAATCTCTATCCGATTTCCCCGCGCATCCGCTACGCCTTCCTCAACTCCCGCGATCTCGCTCACTTCACCGCCGCCGGACTCCCGCCGGAAAACGCGACCTTCCTCCCCAACCCCATTTCTCCAACTGACTCTCCGCTTTCCCGCTTCGCTTCATCGTCACCTCAAGATCACGAACTCGGAGCGAGACGCTCCGAGCACGGTCTGCGGCGAGACGCCGCAGCCACATCTTCCCCCGCGCTTCTCTTCGCCCCCATCCGCGGCATCCGCCGCAAGAACCTCGGCGAGCTGGTCCTGCTCGCCGCCCTCGCGCCCGCAGGCACCCGTGTTGCTGTTAGCCAGGCACCGCGCAATCCCGACGCCCTCCCCATTCACGACACCTGGCAGAAATTCGCCGCCACCCGGCGCCTGCCTATCGGCTTTGACGTCGTTGATCGTTTTACTCCCGCCGCCGGGGCCGCCAGCGATTTCGAATCATGGCTCGCCCACGCCACCCACATCGTCACCACCTCGGTTTCGGAAGGATTCGGTCTGCCCTTTCTGGAATCGGTCGCCCTGGGCAAGCCGTTGTTAGGGAGAAATCTCCCCCACCTCACCGCCGACCACGGACTCCGGTTCCCCCACCTCTATCAGCGCATCCTCATCCCGATCGGTTGGGTCGATCTCACCATCCTCGAAAGCCACCTTGCCACCACCCTTGAGAGAAATTTCCGCCTCTACCGCCGCCCGCTTCAGAACAATCAGGTGGGCGAAATCCTGGCCAACCTGGTCCACGGCGAACGACTCGACTTCGGCAATCTCCCGGAGCCGCTCCAGCAGGGAATCATCGAAAAGCTCGCGGAAGCCGCCAACCGCAGCGTCCCCCGCGTGGAGATCAACGGCAGCACATCTCCGCTCGAAGACTGGCTCGCGGAAACCCTCACCCACCGCGAGCCCGCAGCCACTCCCGACCAACTCGCCCCGTGGTCCCGGGAGAACTATCAGGCAGCTCTCACCGCTCTCTATCAAGACGTCGCGGCCAGGCCCTCCGCCCCGGTCCGTCACTTGCCCGCTGCGGAAATCCTCACCGCCCACCTCGCTCCCGAGTCCTTCCATTTCCTGCTTTCCGCCCTTGAGCCGAAGCCCGCAACGCCCAAGTTTCGCGCCGTCGTCTTCGACATCTACGGCACGCTTCTCATTGCCCCGCCCGGCGGCGTGAAACCGGATCCACTCATCGATCCCGTATTCCGCGAAATCATCCGCCAGGCCGGTTACGCACCGCCCGCCTCACCCAGCACCGCTCTTCACGCCGCAGTCCTCCGCCACCACGCCGCCGCCGGAGTTCCATTCCCGGAGATCGACCTCCGCATCCTCTGGCGGGAAATCCTGAATCTCCCTGAGGACACCGACACCACCCCGCTCGTCCAAGCCACTGAAGACGCCTGGCATCCCGCCACGCCGATGCCAGGTGCGGAGAAATTCATCTATCGCCTCGCCGCCTCCGGCATCTCGCTCGGCCTGCTCTCCAACGCCCAGTCCAACACTCTCGCCACCCTCGGCCCGATCGCGGACCTGTTCGCACCCGAACTCACGATCCTGTCCTATCAGCACGGCATCGCCAAGCCCGCGCCCGAATTGTTCCAGATTCTAACCGACCGACTTGCCGGCCGCGGGATCACTCCGGGTGAAACGCTTTTCATCGGCAACGATCCGTCGCAGGACATCGTCCCGGCCGCCGCCGCGGGTTTTCTAACCGCGCTGTTCACCGGTCACCCGGACTCGCGGCGGCCCGGCAGTTGCGCGCCGGATTTCACCATTGATCGCTGGTCCGGTTTCGGCACGTAGCCCCCATGGACTGCGGTGGGACCCGAGAGACAAAGTATTATGATGTGAATCTGCAGATTCCCAACATCTATCAGTTGTGTATTTGAAAATTCTAGGACCCCGTCCACGAGAAAAAGCCTCGAAATCGAAATTCGAGAAAAGCCGCCGGAAGCCTCAAGCTTCTGTAGCGTAGTAGAACTACTTCATCCCACCGAGCGCCTTCACCAGCTTTGCCACCTCCGGTCGGCGCTCAGCGACTTTCTTGTTCCATCCAAGTTGGAATGTCCGCTGGTGTAGTTGCAGCCCGGGTAACTTCTGCGTCCGTGCCGCCCACTCCTTGCGCCGCCGCCACCAATACTCCGGCACAAACACCGCCCAGCCTGCCACCTCCGCCAGATCGGCAGCCTGCGGGTAGCTGGTGCATTCGGCTCCGATCTTGAGTTTCACACCGTGCTCACGCTCACAACCCGTGAGGAACTGCCGGAACTTTCCATCGCCATCCAGCACCACCACCGGCAGATTCGTCAGACGTTTCCAACCGCTCTTGTCCGGTTCTTCATGATCCGGCAGTAGCAACTTGAACCCGTAGCTTTCGAGATCCACCACTGCCACATTCCCACTCGCTTCGAGTCCGGAGGCGATCCCTACGTCCAGCCGTTCCGCTGCGAGTCCCTCTTGAATCTTCCGCCACGTTAGATTTCGCATCACCCACGAAACCGGCTGCTTGCCCTTGCTCTGTCTGCCGATCTTCGGGATCAAAAACTCCCGGATCACAACCTCGCCCGCACCCACGGTGATCGGCAGTTGCAATCCTCCCGCCTCCGCGGAAACCTCCTGCACCTCGCGCACAAACCGCTCGCACGAATCCGCCAAGCGCAACGCCGCCGGTGTCGGCTGGAATGGCTTCCTCGTTCGATCCAGCAGCTTGATGCCAAGTGCCTCCTCCAGTTCCGTCATCTGCCGGCTGATCAGCGTCGCCCTGTTCGAATCCCCCTTCGCCGCGAGAGCAAAACTCCCCGCCTGCAACACCTCTGCAAGCGTTTGCAAACGCTCCAACGAAACACCGTTCTTCGAGAAAATTCCTGTCATGACTGCGGAGTCATGTGACATGCGATTCCCGATCTGGCAAGCATGATCATTTCGTGCCCGCTTTCTTCCATCGCCACTGCATTGCGTGAAAACAAAAGCCAGACTTGGCAAGTTCGCCCATTCATGCCAGTTTGCCGATATGTCCACGAAGGAATTGGCGATGGAAACCATCAGGGAACTTCCTGAAGATGCCTCATGGCAAGAGATTGAGGAGCGTATTCACTTCCTTTCTGCCATCGAAAAGGCACGCGGTGAAGTCCGGCGTGGCGAAGTAATCCCGCACGATGAGGTTCGCAACCTGCTCAACGGATGGATTTCCAAATAGTCTGGTCCCAGGCGGCGCTCGCTGATCTACATGATCTTGTCCGCTACATCGCTCGTGACAACCGGGAGGTGGCAAGACGTTTTGGGGATCGGATGATTTCAAAAGTCGAAGCGCTCGGAATGTTTCCTCGAATCGGAAGGATCGTCCCAGGATTCCGGGATGATAAGCTCAGGGAAATCATCCTCACGCCCTACCGGATCGTTTATGAAATCGACGACGTTGCCATGACACTTTCCGTCCTACGTATTTGGCACGGATCACGCGGTGATTTGGAAAAGATCTAAAGCCGCACCGCAGGCATCATCTCCTGCACCTCCGTCCCCAGCGCCGCCCCAAATTGCTTACGAAACGCCGCGCTCGTCGAGGACTTCATGCAGGGAAATTGTTTTGCCTTCCTTCTCCTCACGCAGCGCTTCCGCAGCCAGATCTTCAAATCGTCCTTCGCGCACCATGCACTCAAACCGATGATCCACGGCCCGCGCAGCCTCTTCATCGACTTGTGCTGCGAGCGCCAGAAGCTCGTCGTCCGGCAGCTTGCGGACCTCAAGCATGATTTCTGCAATTCCCATGCCGTCTTCATAGCTCTTTCCACACGGTTCCGCAAGAACGGACTTTGCCGCCTCTCAGCAACGCCATGACTCCGCAGTCATGTCACATGCAATCCCCGCGATAGTCGGAATCGGCGAATCATGCCAGTCTTCCCACATCGCCACCGCATGACCACCACCTCCCCAACCTCAAACCCTTCCGCCACCACCCGGCCGATCACCTTCGCCGTGGGCACCGTGGTGCGCGTCCAGCACAACACGGACCTGTTCAAGATCCATTCGCACGCCGCATGGAGCGATGACGAGCACCAGACGCCCAGATGAAACCCAACAAACGCATCGACAAACTGCTCGGCGAACTCGGCCTGCACCCGCATTCCCTCGATCCCGACGAAGCCGCCGCCGACTTGGAGAAATCCACCCCACCCCCACCCCCACCCATCCGCCTCACCGGCCCCTCCGGGAAATCCTGTTACGGCAGCGAGGCCAACGCCCGCAAGTCCGGCAACCGCATCAAGAGTCACGGCGCGAACACCTCGTTCCTCCGCTCCTACTTCTGCCCCTAGTGCAAAACCTGGCACCTCACCTCCGCCAAAAACCTCGGCACCAGCAAATCCTCCGGCACCACCCGCAACGCCGGTCGCAATCGCCGCAACCACCACCAATCCCCATCCGCCGATGAATCCTAACACCCCGCAAAGTGGCTGTGGCGTCTCGCCGCAGACCGTGCCAGGAGCTACCTTGGCCCGGCATAGCGTGAGCGACGACGGCCGCTCCGAGTCTTCCGCCCAAGAAACCGAGAAATCTTCCCCCAATCTTCTCCCCCCACTGCTCACTCGGCACTTCTCCCTCCCCCTCCTTCGACGACATGGGCTTCGTGGATCCTCCCGAAATGCCCGCCGATCCCGAATACGACGGCGTTTTCGACTACGAAGACGACGCCCGCGAACGCGAACTCATGCTCGACGACCTCGCCGACTACAACGATGATTTCTCTCGCTCCAACGACGAAGGTTAGTTCTACTCCGACGAGAATTAGAGCCGGGAAAACTAGAAACTAAACAACGCCGAATTTCACCATGCTCACCGGAATCACCCTCGAGAACTTCAAGGCCTTCAAGGAACCGCAGTTCATCCCGATCAAGCCGATCACCCTGGTTTTCGGACCGAACAGCGCGGGGAAGTCATCGATGATGCACGCGCTCGCTTTCTTGAAGCACGTCGATGCGACCAAAGGCCACTGCGATCCAGATTCCGTAGAATTCGGATGGGAGAAAATCAAACTCGGATCCTGGCAGAATCTCGTCCATGGACATGACCCTGATGGGGTGATGAAAATTACACTTCACTGGGAGAAAAAAACGCTGACATGGGAATTCAGAAAAGGCTCAGATGGTCCTTATGTGGTGTCTTTTGTGATTGCTGAAAATGGGAAATCCGTTGCAAGAGGGACGAATCAAAAAACCAAAGGCATTCTTTGGTCGATTGAGCTGCATTCCAGTCACCCGGCTTGGGACATTTTCAAGAAAGAACTATTTGATCGAATTGATGAACAAGAAGGCCTATACGCCGATTCCCCCTACGAAAAATACTTCCCCTCACCCGAGGGAAACCTTGGCATGATTGATGTTCAGGGTGAACGGCTGCAAATAATCGATCCTAGTGCCGAAATGTGGTTGAAGGAGGAAAATAGTGGGCTAACGGAAGACGCATCCACGGATCCTTTTAATAGATTTTCGAAGTACTTTGATGCTTGGCTAGGCGACACATGGAGGAAACTTCCGCTAAGTAACTCTGGTGACACATCATTTCTTACTCACCTTTTCCCAAAAATTAATCACGATATAAACCAAGAAAAACCAGATGTTTTTGATCTACCTCGAAAAAAAGAGATCGTTGGTGCTGAAGTGGAATTCTGAACATTAAAAGCATGAAACAAACTCCTGAAAGAGTCACAGATTTGCTCTCCGATCTTGGCACCTCCATCACACACTGGACGGTGTCCGAGTGCGTCAACGCGCACTTCGATGATCCCAGTCAACCTGTATAGTTAGATCCATCCAAATTATCTATAACCCGGGCGATTTTCGATGATCTCTTCCAATCCGTTGATTTGAACGTAGATAAGGCCTTAGGGCTGTCGGCTATGAAAAATAGCCTTGATTCTCATCTGCACGTTGGTGCGTTTCGAAAATTGCCGGAAGAAACGATTAGTAAGCGATCTCTTCCGGTCACTGCCGCAACGACTCCTTGGCACAGTTTGCTCGATAATTGGTCTGAACTCGGTGAGTCAGAAAGACCTCAGAATGTTGTGAATAGTGCTCTCAAAAAACTTGATGTGCCTTATCAGGTTGCAACGCGAATCCTTCATACGGTCGCCTACATGCCTTCCAACCGTAAAGGCGAGGGTCCAATTCCGGTCGGGGATTCAAGTTTCACTGACGAGGAGTTGGTATTTCAGGACACTGCTGGTGTCCCGCACCCAATTCAATCTCTCGGCTCTGGCATCGGCGTGATCGTTCCAGTGGTGGTGGCACTTTCCACCACGGACACTGAATTACTCTCCATTGAAGAGCCCGAAAGTCATGTCCACCCGAGACTTCAAGCAGAATTGGGCGACATTGTGATCACCTCTGCATCTGGAAAGAAAAAAAGGACTCTGCTCATCGAAACCCATAGCGAACATCTAATTCTACGAATTTTACGGAGAATTAGAGAGTCGTCTGACAAAGATTTTAGCGGTTGGTCCGAGGAACTCAAGAAAGCTTGCCCTGATGGCCTTAGCCCCGATGACGTTTCGGTACTCTATATTCAAGCCGGAAAGGTGATCGAGTTGCCAGTGACGGCGGATGGAGACTTCAGCAAACCCTGGCCCGGTGGTTTTTTCGCGGAACGAGTGCGGGAGTTGTATTCGATAAAGGAGGAGGATGAATGAATTCTCCGGCACACCTGTTGTTCGGAGTCGATCCAGATGTATTTTGCAATCCCGATCATTTTGATTTGCATGTTAGCCTTTCGCTAACGCGCGGTTCTTTGATCGCCGATTTCCCTCATGCTGGTGGCGGTAGTGGTTTTGCCTGGAAAAAGGCTGTTGCCGAACTTGCAAGAAAAAGAGTTAGGAATAAATTACTCAGCGAGATGCAGTGTCGCCGAATTGAGACATGGCTTGAGAGGAATAGATTCGACTATAAAATGCTTCCCCCGATGTCAGATCCACGGTTCGGCAGAGTCGATTGTGAGTGGAAATCAGATTGGGGTTGGCAACGGAATGCCGCTGCTAGTTTGCAGGGTCAGGTAGCTGCGGTCATTTCCACAAGGGAGTGCGAGGAAGGCTGGGTCAAGAATACAAAATGGCGCAGACTGGATCCAGAAAAGCCGCTCGTTGATTGCGTGCCAGAAATTAATGAGGAGGAGAGAGCGGGGCGAGTCAAACGGTGCTCAAAGGCTCTAGCTTCGCTAGTTGCACATCCTTTGCAATTCGGGAACGTTCTCAAACTCATCGATCCTTATGCCGACTTTGAATGCTGGCACCCGACCTTGGATGCCATGCTTAAGTCAGCAAAATTCGATCTATCAATCGAGTTGCATTGCGCGAGAGTGCTACCCAAGAAAAGGCCCGATGGACCGTCTAAAGGGAGCAGAGAGGCTTGGAGTAATTGGGCAGCCAAACATCACAGTTCAAGATTGCACAGTTTCCGCGTTTTTTACTGGAACATAGCCAATTCCTCAGAGTTTGAACTCCATGACCGGTATGCGATCGTCGGAGGCGAAATTGCGGATGAAATCCTTCCGTTTGCCGGAATTGGAGTTGGCAAAGGGTGGGATCAGGCTCCTTCCTCGAAGCGCGAAGTAGAGACTAGCTTTTGGCATGTTTCAGGAAAAGACCAAAAGGTTCATTGGAATCACTATTCTGAGCAATCCAAAGTTCTTCAGCGAGATCCGATGGAGGACGTTGTATGGCTTAAAGGCAGATAGTTTTAGTCAGCCGAAAAAATACTACAAAATAGCTCTGGTTTCTCTAAAAACATTAATGTTAAGTCGTAAATAATCACCCGTCCACCAAACAATGATTGAGTCCAGTATTTTGAGTGAAGGCTTGAAAATTTGTGACCGGGATGGACGGCTCGCAACAGTGGTCCGTGTTGATTCTCAACTGTCCCTATTTAGCCTTGTATATGACGGAAATGAGGCAGTAATGTGTAGTGGAATTTCATTTGAACGACTCAAAGATTTTTGCGCTCCGGAAGATTGGACATTGCAGACGCAACATCAGGTGACAGCGGCCAGTTCCGGACAACCCCCCCAACCAACAGAGCATGGAATACGCGCCCTGATCACGCGCGCTATGAGCGACCCTATTTCCACTCGCGCATCAATTCTATCTGGTGGTCTAGAACCGCCAGATATCCTGTTGGCAGACTCATGGCTCAAGCGTGAGCCCAACAGTAAAGATCGGTATCGAATGCTTTCTGCTAGAAATGCGGAGAAAGCAGTTGCTGCCTATTTCCGCGATGCGGGCTATTCAGTTAGCGACGTGGCTATCTCCCAATTGGAAAGCCCGCACGGTGGTGAATGGGAGGCATTCGACATTCGGGTCGGTGCTTCGGCCGTCGATGTTAAGAACGCACGATGCTCACCAGTGAACGAGAAAAGCTACGTAAGTCACTGCGTCCCTAGATTCAAAGAAGAGAAACGTCCCACGCACTCCAAATGTGGAACTCATAACGTACGTATAGCTGGAGTTCTGTCGCCTTATCTTGGAGATGAGACGCTCCTGCGTGCTGGAGAACCTCTGCTTTTCCTCGGGCTAACCGAAGCATCTCGTCTTGATCGTCTGGAGATGATGCTGGCGGAAGGACCGCTCCGTTTGGCGCTCCAACAGTCCCCTGACTCGTTCAAAATACTTTTGCCTCCGTGGATTTTCGATTATCCGAAGAAGGAATACACCGAAAGAGACGCTGCGCTCAAATTAATAAGGGATGGGGAGTGGAGAGAGACTAAATCGGATGAAACCATTTCTGCTGCAGTCGCTGCCGCTGCCGACATAGAGTTTAGCCCCTCGGCACCGCTGCGGGATGACCATATGAGATTTGTTCTTACCTTGTCCGCGCGAATTCATAAATATGGGCTTTCACTGCCCGTGCTCTATCTCACGGTTCTAGAGCGATTCCTCCAATCACTGCTTTCCCAAGAAATCGTTGATTTTATATACGATGACTATGTATCCCTTATTTTTCCAACTTCGAAACGGACGCGACCGTTATTTATTTTTGACCCACTGGAAACGGTCCACAACTTATTGATAAGTCTATCAAATTTGTGGAAACGTCGGAATTCGGAACTTCGACAAATGAAATCATTTCAGCTTCGCGGATTGAATATTCTCAGAGGGAAAACGGACGAAGCCGCAGACGATTGGAAAACGATCATGGCTTATTGCGGCGGCGTGAACAAGAAGGCCAGTGAAGCCAAGCGATATGCTCCTTGTGGAAATACGCCACTCATTCTCGGCGAGTGCGATCTGTGCAAATTTGGAAGATTAATTTGTCCGCTATGCGAATTCTGTTGCCTCGAATGCAAGTCGAAGAAAGCCGACATTGAAAGCCTGTAACGCAAGTAGGACGTGACGGGGGCCTGACGGGGCGCTAGGCCTGAGGTGTAGACAATAGTAAAGTGGTCCCAATTTGCATGCGGACTCGGATGTCAATCGAGTGAGTTCCACATCTCGAAGAAGTTAATATCACACGTTTCTTCCCGCGCAGGATAATTAATAAATTTGCCATTTTCTGAATCTTCGGCCGTATAAGAGCATTCTGTCCAATGTAAGATCTCATGTTCAGTCGCTTTAAATGCATGCACATAAAGATCTGATACTTGGCGGGCTCTTAACCAAGGATTTGTCCCATAGCAAATTGATCGCATTTCCAAAAAAATCGAATCCGAGTTTAGCGGTCGAAAGCAGTGAAATATTTTTTGGTTAAACGTCAGACGGGACTCTGTGGAATATAGAATAGGAAGGAGTAATTTGATTGTTTTCAATGGCGTCCGAGATTTGAGTATTGCAACTATTTTTGGCCGTTTCAGATTAGCTAGATAGTCCTCACGCGAAGATTCCCATGTGATTAGCCAGGCTTTACGTTTTTTATGGGGTTTGGGTGACATTTTGGCGGGCAGTATTTCAACAATTCCAGCATCTTACGTGGCATGTGGTTGGACCAAACGTTCGATTCGTTCGCCGCTCTCACGCATCAGGTCATGGTCAAGTTGCAGGTTGAGCTAGGAACCGGGGGAGGTTGGGTTTTGAGAATGGGAGACTTTGCGGCTTTTCACAACGCAAGGCATGGGTTGATTTCAATTTCATGGGAATCACTCCGCAGCAAGCGGATTCAAGACCCGCTGGAAGCCGCAGTCGTGGAAGTCCTTTTCGTTGACGGTGGCGAATTCGGTGACGCCTTGTTGGATGAGGAGGAGTGCGGCCCGCCAATCGTAGGCGCGGCGACGGGCGAAGTCGGCTTCGCGGAGTTTCGGCCAGAAGGCGTCATGAAAGTTCCGACTGTCAGGAGGGAAGCCGATGACTTGCCAACGGGGGTGCTGACGAAAGGCCTCGCAGACATCGGTGGCGGCGGAGGGGGAAAGGGGTTTGGCAAGCACGGCGGGGTTGCGCAGCAGCACGTAGAGTTCGAGCAGGATGAATTCACAGATCGCGACATCCTGGCGATCCTGGAGGGATTCCAGAAATGCCGCTGCCCTCGGGTGATGGGCATTGCGGGATTCGACGGCGGGCAAAAGGATGTTGGTATCCAGCGAGATCATCGGTCGGCGAGGCTGCGGTTGCTTTCATCGTCCGCAGCGATGTCGCGCAGGGAATTCAAGGGAACCTTGATGCCGCCGGCATCGACGCGGGGAAGCTGCCAGGCACTGCGAGTAGGCTCGTTGCTTGGGAAGCGGTCGAGAAATAGCTCCAAACCACGGCGCGTGACCTCGGCGAGGGAAAGTTCCCGCTGTGCGGCGAAGGCCTTGGCCCGCTGGTAAAGCTCGTCCGGGAGTTGGATCTGGGTGCGCGTCATGCTGTAAATCCTACATCACTCGGAGATGGTGTCAATTCACCGGTTCATGACCGTGCAGTCATGTGACATGGGATCTCCGCGATACCCGGCTGCGGCGGTTCGTGGCAGCTTGGTCTTCGCAATCGCCGCAGCCCACACCCATCCCTATCAACCGATGAATTCTGAAATCCCGAATCCGCGCCTACAAACCCGCTTGGAAAACCTGCTGTCCCTTGTTTGCAAGGGAGTCTTGATGCTGATCCCGGTGCTGTTCGTGGTGGCGCACATCGCGGCGGACGGAGAGCCGTGGAATTTCGCGACGGGTGAGAAGTTCAACCCGATGTCTAACGTCGTCAGCTCGTATGCGTGGCGGAGTCCGGCGGGCTGGGCGATGGTGGCCTGCATGGTGGCCTGCATGGTGGGCTTCGCGTGGGTGATGGGTTTCGTCTCGTGGCACTCGGCGAAGCGGGGGCCGGGGTTTCTCGCGTGGTTCACCGCCTTGGTGGCGGCCATCGCGATGGTGAAAATGCTGGAAGTCGCATGGTATCCGTTCAAGCCATCTAGGGAGACGTTTCACGAGATCCAGCAGGTCTCGGCATCGGGACCGACGCCGGAGATGAAGCAAAAGATGTGGAAGGGTGGCTTGTATGCGATGGGCGTGCCGCGACCGGAGTGGGTCCGCTCCCCGGAGTATCTCGCCAGCCTGCGTTCCCACTGGCTGCACCAGCACGCCATCGGAGCGGCGCAGGTCATGGTGATGCTCACCATCATGGTTGCCAAGTTTCTGTGGAAAAGGCCGGAGGGTGGCAATGCATTCTGGGAATGCGCGAACTGGGTGGTGATGTTGTGGCTTGTGGCAGGCATTCTTGGCGCGCTGCTGCTGCCGGATCTGAACGGCGTGAGTCAGCGGGTGATGTATTTTGGGTTTTACCTTTGGATGTTGATCGTTGTGCGGCAAATCCAGCGGCAGAGGCACTTGGGTGGAAACGCTCGCGCTCGGCGCGCATCAGATCGTAGTCCTATTGGAGGCGGAGCCAGAAGGCGGGTGAGGTTCCGAAGTAGCGGCTGAAGCGCAGGTCGTATTGACTCGGG